>NZ_CP098604.1:1533657-1840389 GCF_024499015.1 Xanthomonas hortorum pv. pelargonii
ATTGCCACCGATCTGAGCCGCGACTTCTACCGTCTGGCAGCGGCGATTTCGGCAATCACGGGCTGCAAGCCAAGCTGCCATTCCGGCAATACGATGTCGAAATCGCGCTGCAGTTTTTCGATCGACAACCGCGAATACGCCGGCCGCTTAGCAGGCGTCGGGTAGTCGGCAGTGGTGATCGGCACCACGCGCGGCGCACGCGGCAGCAAACCTGCGCTCACGGCTTCTTCGAAGATCGCCTCGGCAAAGCCATGCCAACTGGTCTGTCCTGCAGCCGTGAGGTGCCATGTGCCCGAGGTGTCGGGTGTGCGTTGGCGCAGCAACTGCGCGGTGACATCGGCGATCAATGCCGCCGGCGTCGGCGTTCCGATCTGATCGGCCACCACGCGCAGCTCATCGCGCTCGGCGCCGACACGCAACATCGTGCGCAGGAAATTGGCGCCATGCGAGGCGTACACCCAGGCCGTGCGTAGGATCAGATGCTGCGCACCGGAGGCGCGGATGGCGTCCTCGCCAGCAAGCTTGGTTTCGCCATACACGCCTAGCGGCGAGGTCTGTGCATCCTCCAGATAGGGGGCGCTGCCATGGCCGTCGAAGACGTAGTCGGTCGAGTAGTGCACCAGTGGCACGTTACGGGCAGCACACCATGCCGCAATGACGCCAGGCGATAGCGCATTCGCCCGCATGGCGCTATCGCGATCCTGCTCGGCGCGATCTACTGCCGTATAGGCTGCAGCGTTGACCACACGCGAAGGGCCAATCCGGTCCAGCAAGGCTGGCAGAGCTTCCGGTGCGTCGAAGTCCGCCGTCTCGCACACGCTGCCATCAGGCAACCGGCCACTGCGTGTCGTCGCCTGCACCGCGCCATCGGCCGCCAGTGCGCGCAGCAGTTCCGTCCCGACCTGCCCGTTTGCACCGAAGACCAAAGTGGTCACGGCGTATACACCGGCAAGCGATCGACTGGCACATCGCTCAGGAACGGTGCGTTGGCATCCTTGGCTGACAGCAATGGATCGCTAATCGGCCAATCGATCCCGATCTCCGCGTCATTCCAGCGCACGCCAGCATCAGCCTCCTTGACGTACACGTCGGTGCACAGATAGCTGAACAATGCTTTCTCCGAAAGCACCGCGAAGCCATGCGCAAAGCCTTCAGGTATCCAGACTTGACGTCGGTTTTCTGCACTCAGCAAGACTGCGGTCCAGTGCCCGAAGTGAGGAGATCCACTGCGGATGTCCACTGCAACGTCGTAGACCTCGCCTTCAAGCACGCTCACCAATTTGCCCTGCGGGCGAGGCCACTGATAGTGCAGACCGCGTAGTACGCACCTGGCAGATGTTGAGACGTTACTCTGCACAAAATTTGTCGGTAGGCCGTGCTGTCCGAAACGCTCCGCATTCCATGTTTCGAAGAAATAACCGCGCTCATCGCCAAAGACTGCAGGCTCGATGACGACGCAGCCGGGCAACGTCGTTTCGATCACTTTCAAGGGACAACCCCGCGCTTGGCTAATGCATTCAAATATTTTCCGTAGTCGTTTTTCAGCAGTGGCGCGGCCAGGCGCTCCAGCTGCGCAGCATCGATCCAGCCCTTCCCAAATGCGATTTCCTCCGGGCAGCACACCTGCAGGCCCTGACGCATCTGGATGGTCTCGATGAAATTGGCCGCTTCGTGCAAAGACTGATGCGTGCCCGTATCCAGCCACGCGTATCCGCGCCCCAGCGGCTCAAGATGCAAGTCGCCGGCATCGAGATAGCAACGATTGAGATCGGTGATTTCCAATTCGCCGCGCGGCGACGGCTTCAAGGCAGCCGCATAGTCACTGGCCTTGCCATCATAGAAATACAAGCCGGTGACCGCATAGTTGGAACGCGGCTTTTCCGGCTTTTCGGCAATGTCGATGACCTTGCCCTGCTGATCGAATTCGGCAACACCGTAGCGCTCCGGATCGTTGACCCAATAACCGAACACCGTTGCGCCCTGCTCGCGCACATCGGCGCGGCGCAAGGTCTCGGTCAGACCATGCCCATGGAAAATATTGTCGCCCAGCACCAGGCAACTCGGCTTGCCGTCTACGAAGTCGCGTCCGATCAGATAGGCCTGTGCCAACCCGTCCGGGCTGGGTTGCACGGCGTACTGGATATTGACGCCCCACTGCGAGCCATCGCCCAACAGCGATTGAAACAGCGCCTGCTCATGCGGCGTGTTGATGATCAGAATGTCCCGAATGCCCGCAAGCATCAGCACGCTCAGCGGGTAATAGATCATCGGCTTGTCGTACACCGGCAACAGCTGCTTGCTGACGCCCTTGGTGATCGGATACAGGCGCGTGCCTGACCCGCCCGCCAAAATGATGCCTTTACGTTGTGTCATGAGGTACTCCTGTTGAGGCCCGCGCGCGCGCAGGCTCTTGCAAGGGACGCGCGTTATGCCGCGGCGCCGATCCGTTCCAGACGATAACTGCCATCCAGCACGCCCTGCACCCACGCCTGGTTGGTCAGGTACCACTCCACCGTCTGCGCGATGCCCTGCTCGAAGGTGTACGCCGGCTCCCAGCCCAACTCGTTCTTCAACTTGGACGCATCGATTGCATACCGCCGGTCGTGCCCGGGGCGGTCGGTGACATGGGTGATCTGGCTTGCACGCGGCTTGCCGTCTTCGCGCGGACGATGCTGATCCAGCAGTGCGCAGATCGCCTGCACGACTTCGATGTTCTGGCGCTCGGAATTGCCGCCCACGTTGTAGGTCTCGCCGACCCGGCCCTTGGCCAGCACGGTGCGGATCGCTTCGCAATGATCGCTGACGAACAGCCAGTCGCGCACCTGCTTGCCGTCTCCGTACACCGGTAGCGGCTCGCCGGCCAGCGCCTTGGCAATGACCAATGGAATGAGTTTTTCGGGGAAGTGGTACGGACCGTAGTTGTTCGAGCAGTTGGTGGTCAGCACCGGCAGCCCGTAGGTGTGGTGGAACGCGCGCACCAAGTGATCCGACGCTGCCTTGGAGGCCGAGTACGGCGAGTTCGGGGCGTAGGGCGTGGTTTCGGTGAACTTGCCGGTCTCACCCAGCGTGCCATAGACCTCGTCGGTGGACACATGCAGGAAGCGGAACGCATCACGGCGCGTATCCGGCAACGCTTTCCAATAGTCGCGCACTGCTTCAAGCAGGGCCAAAGTGCCGACCACGTTGGTCTGGATGAAGGCGCCAGGGCCTTCGATCGAACGATCGACATGGCTTTCTGCCGCGAAGTTCAGCACCGCCTCCGGCTGATGTTCCTGCAGCAGGCGAGTCACAAGCGCGCCGTCGCCGATGTCGCCCTTGACGAAGACATGGTCGGCATTGCCTTCCAGCGACGCCAACGTGTTCAGATTGCCCGCATAAGTGAGCACGTCCAGATTGACCACGCGGATCCCACGAGAGACAGCCTCCAGAACAAAATTTCCGCCGATAAAGCCGGCCCCGCCGGTTACTAGCCAAGTCGCCACTGTCTACCCCTCCTGGTCGCGCGCACCCGCGCTGCATTTTCAAACCACACAGGATATATGGTCCGGGCCGAGCTTAAGCATCGCCCACATCGCTGCGTCCGACTACCGCAGCGCAGCATCCATACGCCATCGCATGGTGCACCCTGCCCGGTTAGAATGGTGGCACTCCCGAGCCTGCCGCCGCGGCCGGGCCTTCCCGCAACAGCTGAAGGATCTCGTACACGATGAAAATCCTCGTCGCCTACAAGCGCGTGGTGGACTACAACGTCCGCATTCAGGTTAAGCCGGATGGCTCCGGCGTGGTCACCGACGGCGTCAAGCTCTCGCCGAACCCGTTCGACGAAATCGCCCTGGAAGAGGCGTTGCGCCTGCGCGATGCCGGCATCGCCACCGAGGTGGTAGTCGCCACGCTGGCGCCGGCCGACGCGGCCGCGCATCTGCGCAACGGTCTGGCCATGGGCGCCAACCGGGCCATCCACGTGGTCACCGACGCTGCGATCCAGCCGCTGACCGCAGCGCGCACCCTGCTCAAGCTGGTCGAGAAAGAACAGCCAGACCTGGTCATCCTGGGCAAGCAGGCGATCGACGACGATGCCAACCAGACCGGTCAGATGCTCGCCACGCTGTGGGGCCGTCCGCAGGCGACCTTCGCCGGCAAGCTGGTCGTCGCCGATGGCAAGGCCACCGTGACCCGTGAGGTCGATGCCGGCCTGGAAACGCTGGAAGTGGATCTGCCGGCGGTGATCACCACCGACCTGCGCCTGAACGAGCCGCGCTTCATCAAGTTGCCGGACATCATGAAGGCCAAGAGCAAGCCGCTGGAAACGCTGGCCTTTGCCGACCTGGGCGTCGATGCGCACGACAGCCTCAGCACCACCCACTACGCCGCGCCGTCCAAGCGCAGGCGTGGCGTGATGGTCAAGGACGCCGCCGAACTGGTGGCCGCACTCAAGCAGAAGGGGTTGTTGTAATGGCCAAGATCCTCGTCGTCGCAGAACATCTCAACGGCCAGCTCAATGCGGCCACCGCCAAGACCCTCAGCGCCGCGCTGGCGGTGTCGGCCGAGTCCATCGACATTGTTGTGCTGGCGGCCGATCCGGCTGCGGTTGCCGCCCAGGCCGCGCAGTTGGCAGGTGTCGCACGCGTACTGACGGTGACAAACGCCGCCAACGAACACGCCGTCGCCCAGGTGCTTGGCCCGCAGATCGCACAGCTCGCGGGCCAGGGCTACAGCCATGTGTTCGGCCCCTCCACGACCTTCGGCAAGGATCTGATGCCGGTCGTGGCCGCGCTGCTGGGCGTGAACCAGATCTCCGACCTGATGTCGGTCGAAGATGCCTACACCTTCAAGCGCCCGATCTACGCCGGCAACGCGATCATCACCGTGAAAGCGCCGGCTGACCAGATCGTGGTTGCAACCGTGCGCAGCGCTTCGTGGCCGGAAGCGGCAGCCGGCGGCAGTGCGACGGTCGAGGCAGTCACTGTCGATGCCGCGCTGCCGACCCACACCCGCTTCGTCGGCCTGGCCGCAGGCAGCTCCGATCGCCCTGACCTGCAGAGCGCCAAGCGCGTGGTCTCCGGCGGCCGCGGCGTCGGCTCGGCCGAGAATTTCCAGCACATCTACAGCCTGGCCGACAAACTCGGCGCGGCCGTGGGCGCCTCGCGCGCTGCAGTGGACGCCGGCTACGTGCCGAACGAACTGCAGGTCGGCCAGACCGGCAAGATCATCGCCCCCGAGCTGTACGTGGCGATCGGCATCAGCGGCGCGATCCAGCATCTGACCGGCATCAAGGACGCAGGGACGATCGTGGCGATCAACAAGGACCCGGAGTCGCCGATCTTCGAGATTGCAGATATCGGGCTGGTGGGGGATCTCTTTACGTTGTTGCCGGAGCTGGAACAGGCTTTGGGCTAATGGCTACGCGCAGGGTTACGACGGCCGCCACAGTGGACGGTATACTGCGCCGTCAACGTGGCGGTGGCACTGCTTGCCGCTTTTTATGATGGGGGCACGCTACGGTCGGAGCGAATGCTGGCCCGGGACGATCGTATAGCGCTGGCGGCCTTGTAGTTGTCCGGTGCTGTGTAAGGACAAAGTCGATAAATGGGAAGTGGTAATTAAGTGATCATCGGTAATGGCCTGCTGGCCAGATCCTTCGCAGCAGATAGGCTCGCTGAGCTCAACGCCACGGTATTCGCCTCCGGGGTGTCCAATTCATCTGAGACCGATCCTGCGGCATTCGAAAGGGAAGCACGTCTGCTGGTCAAGGCCCTGGACGACGCGCAGGGCCGGTTCGTCTACTTCAGCACCTGCAGCGTGACAGACCCCGACCGTGCCGAAACCCATTACGTCCGTCACAAGCTGAAAATGGAACAGCTGATCGCAGAACGGGACGAGTCTCTGATTCTGCGCCTGCCTCAAGTCGTGGGACGCACCGACAACCCTCACACCCTGTCCAACTATCTCGCCAGTGGTATCCGCAACGCAGAACCGTTGCGCATCTGGGTCAAGGCAGTACGCTGCCTGATCGACGTGGAAGATGTCGCCCGATTGACCCTTCATCTGGTTGAGAATCGCCTCGAGAGCAATGCCGTGCTGGATCTGGCTCCGCCAGAAAACGTCACCCTGCTCGAGCTGGTCTCAATGCTGGAGGCCACGCTGGGCAAGAAGGCAACCATCGACTTTGTGAACCGAGGCGGCGGTGCCACGCCTGATTCGGCGCCGTTTGTTCGTTATGCAACTGCCACCGGCATTGATTCCTCCCCAGGATACATCGCCAGGCTGATCCGCAAATACTACGGAACGAGCGATGCAACCTGATATTTCCGTCGTCATCCCGGTCTATGGCAGCGCCACCATCCTGCCCACGCTTGCCGAGAAACTCGAGGAGTCGCTGACTGAGCTCACCGAGAAGTTCGAAGTTGTACTGGTGTACGACTGCAGCCCGGATAGTTCCTGGCAGGTCATAACAGCCCTGTGCGCCTCCCGGCCCTGGTTGAAGGGAGTCCGGCTGCGCAAGAACGCGGGGCAGCACAATGCGTTAATGGCTGGATTCGGTGTGGCACGCGGCCGTTACATCGTCACCATGGATGACGATCTGCAGCACTCGCCCTCCGACATCGGGCGCGTCGTGGCAGAGCTGCGCAATGGAGCGGATGTTTGCTACGTGCAGTTCAAAAGCCGGCGACACGCTCTCTGGAAGCGCCTCGGCAGCCAGTTCAACGACCGCATGGCTTCGTGGCTGCTTGCAAAACCTCGCGGGCTCTATCTTTCGCCATTTCGCGGCTTGATCAGCGAAGTACGTGACGAAATATTGCGCTACGGTGGCCCCTTCGTCTATGTCGATGGGCTTATCGTCCAGAGCACCAGCAATATCACCACCATAGAAGCGGAGCACCACGCCCGAAGCGACGGCAAGTCTGGATACAGCCTGCGCAAATCAATCTCGCTGTGGATGCAGATGGCCACGAGCTTCTCGATCACGCCATTACGGGTCGCGTCGCTGACAGGAATCGTCTCTTCCGGCCTCGGCTTCCTGTGCGCCATCGTGCTGATCTTGCAAAAGCTGCTTTGGCCGCACACCGTCATCGGTTGGACCTCATTGATCGTCGCGGTATTGATCATGGGCGGCATCCAGCTACTCGCGCTGGGCGTGGTGGGCGAATATGTGGGGCGCGTGCTACTGAACGTCAGCAATCGCCCCCAATACATAAAGGGCCAACAGCTCAACGTAGGCCAAGAGCAAGAGAACGTGCAGTGATACCGCAGCGCCACCGCGCCCTGGCCGCACGCTTTTTGCGCTTTTGCATCGTTGGCGGCGCCAGTACCGTGGCCTTCAGTGCGCTCACCTGGTTGGCTGTATCAAAGCTCGGCATGCAGCCGACCATGGCGACGGCGCTCTGCTACCTGGTGTTGGTGCCAATCAATTTCGTCGCGCACCGCAGCTTCACGTTCGTCTCCTCTGGCCATCTGAGCTCGGAAGGCTTGCGCTTCATTTTGCTGCACAGCTTCAACCTTGCCTTGTCCATCATCGGGATGGGCGTGGCTGTGAACAGTCTGCACTTGCATTACGCGTGGGGCATTGCGTTCTCGGCCGTCGTCGTGCCTGTCGTGGTATTTCTCGTGATGAATTTCTGGGTCTTCAACCGGGACCGACGTCGCGATCACGTCTAAATCCAACCTACGCCGCAACTGCAACCAAACAAGCCATCGAATGTCCAACCTCCTTAACCGCAACGACGTTTCCCAACGCACCATGCTGTTCATCGCTTGCTCCATAGCGATCGTCATGCTGCTTTGGCTTCCCTTCGGCTTCAACATGATGGGGCATATCGAGGAATGGGATCTTCTGAGCCTGTTCACTCGCCACGGCGTGTTCTACGTTGTTGGCGAGGGCGGGCCGCTTCCCACTCACCGCATGCGGCCTCTCATGCTGTTGCCGAATGCGATCGCATACCAACTATCGCCCAATTCCTTTTTCGCCATGCATCTACTGCAGATGCTGGCCTTGGTGTTAAAGGGCGTTTGCGGCGGAATCATGGGGTGGTGGCTACTGCGCTCGCGGCTCTATGCCGTGTTATTGGCGCTGCTGGTGGTCATCTATCCCGCCGATACGATGCAGCTGTCGTTCCGCTCCTTCCATATCAACTGGTCTGTCGGGTTGGCCTTGGCCGGCGTGATCGGGATCGTGCATGCATATGAAAGTGAACGGATGGCCAGCAGGACCAAAGCGATCCTGTTGTCGCTGCTGTCCACCGCCATGCTCGTCGTCGCCACGCTGATCTACGAGTTGGCGTTGGCATACGCAATCTTGCCCCTGCTGTTGCTGTGGTGTCGGTTGGTTGGGGTTGGTGGAAACGATCCGGGTGCTGTTACGCCGCTGGCACGTTTCGCTGGTCTGGTGCATCGGCGTCCTGGCTTGTGCGGCTTACATCTACTACGTTGCCAAACACGGCTCGACCTACCAGGGTGACGTGTTGAAGGGTCAGGCGGGTGGTATTGCCCTGCTCAAGGACCGCGCGCACGTGATGTTCTACACGGGCATCGGGCGCAGCGTGGTGGGCGGCTGGATCGACGCGGCGCGGATTCTCTTCGTCGAGTACCGCAGCTTCTGGTATCTCTCAGCCATTGCATTGATGACAGTGGCTCTGCTCCGCTACGTGCGCGAGCCTGCGTCAACGCCAACGTCGGGAAAGCACATCGGCGTACTCTGGTCGCTGCGGGTGCTCTTCACTGGCGTGGTGTTTGCTGCCGTCGGTTATCTTCCCTTTCTTGCGTCTCCAGCGCATACCAGCATCAGTCAACGCACCTTCCTTTTCGCTACGCCAGGCGGGGCACTGGCAACTGTGGCTCTGGTCATGCTCTTCTCTGGAGGGCGTCGAACCTTGGCGGTGCTGTTGGGAACCGTGCTGATCGTATTGGGCATGGCGGCGCAGATGTTCCAGTTCCATCACTACGAACAGATCTCCGATACAGAGCGCGAGGTCCTCAAGAACGTGGCGGTAAGCCTGCCGGACATTGCCAACGAGCGCGATCTCCTCATTCTCGATGGCTCCCACCGGATCAATAGCGTTTGGATGCTCCGGGAAAACATGATGAACGCGCTGACGTACTTGTACGGGAAGCCGATCAACCGGGTGCAGATCTGCAATCAGCCTGAGAACGACTGGCAACGCACGGATGAAAGAGGTCGCACCGGCCAATGTGCCGAGTACCCCGACCACTGGGAGTTCAGCTCAGGCGCAACCGTTGATGGGCCCGGCTATACGTCGCCGCCGCAAAGCGTTCTTTATCGCGCAGACAAGAGCACGACGCAGGTCGTACGCATTCCCGAAAACGGCATCGTGCCGCTGGTCGGTGCACGTAAAGACGAGCTTTCCTTGCGCAACGACACCGTTTCGCGACGTTATCGCGCCATGCTCGCTCCGTCCCCCTGGCTTCTGGCTTTCGATCAGTTCCGCCACAGGGACCAAGAGACCAGCTTCAGGTGGGATTTCGGCCGCTGGTGGAACTTGGATGTGCCTGCACCCGGTCGAGGGTGGCAGGATGCCCAGTGGCAACCCGAAGGTTCCGCAGAACGGGCTTCGTTCTCGTGGAACGTGGTGGAGAATCCGTGGCTTCAATTCCGCCTCAAACCTGCTGGCGGGACATATCGGGTTCGCGGAAAGGTCAGGGCCATTGCGCCCGGGATACACCCCGAGCAGCTCGCCGTTTCAGTGAACGACCATGTGATCCCACTACGTTGGATCAATGCCAATGAATTTTATGGGGAATTGCCCTCGTCCTTCCTGAAGAATGGCGACAATCGGGCTACCTTCCTGCTCGCCGTCGATAATCACTCCTACGGAATCGGTATGGCTTTCGATTGGATCAAGGTCGCGCCAATAGAGTCGGCCAACTAAAAGACATGCGCACTCCTTCCCACATCATTAGCCGCCAGGATTCAAAATGATTACCGCAAACCACGGTATTAGGGTTGCCGTGCTGGCTGCCGTCTTATGCGTGTTACTTCCTGGCTGTACGGCGAGGGAGACCGAGTCTTCCCTGGATGCCGCTTCGATGAAACCCGCCATGCTTTCGGCAGGTAAGACAGTAGGTCCTGCTGATTTGCGGCCCTTTTTGACAAATGGCTGGTCCAGCGATGAACCATTCGGAGTATGGTCCATCGGCGAAGATTCGGGGCTTTTGGTGCGAATCGAGAAATCGGCGGCAGCGGGCACCCAGCTTGTCTTGCAGGTTGGCGGCCTATGGGCTCCGCAACGCCAATCCATGGAGGTCAGCATTCGCGTCAATGGCGGAAACTGGCAGCATCAAACGCTGACAGCATCCGCGCCAGAGCCGCAGCAGATCAGCGTTGCCTTGCCAACGTTGGCGGCTGGCGATGAGGTCAGGGTCGAACTGCACTACGATCGCCCCGCCTCCCCAGTTGAACTTGGACTGTCTTCGGACACGCGTACTCTGGGCATCTCACTCAGGTCTTTGCAGCTGGCAGCCCGCACGCCCTAGTAGCCGCTGGCCATGGTTGGGCAAGCCACCAAGGACACTTGCACCTGACTCACTAGATGTAGTTGTTGGGCGCCTCTGAACGTGGCTGACAGCGCGCGCGGTGGAGTCAAATTTCCAGGTCAACCAGTTGGTCGTATGCCTGCCGACCAATCAACAAGCCTGCGTCACGTCAGACTCAACGTGACGCAGACCGTCTGGCCGCATCAATCATCGTACTTCAAGCTTCTCTGCGTCTGCGCCGTACATACGCGCAGATAGATCACCAAGCCCAGCAAGCTGCCGAGCTTCGCTCAGCCCTCTTCCAGCATCCATTCCAGGGTTTTGCGCAGCGGCGGAGACGTCCAACTTCCTGCAAGTTCCTGCAGCAACCGGTTATCGCCGCATAGCATCTTGACTTCATTGCTACGGACGAACTTCGGATTCACCGAGACTTCCAACGAATGGCCAGTGATCTGTGTGCACAGGTCGATCACGTCCCGAAGGGAATAGGCCGTTCCGGAGCACACATTGACCGTACGACCGATGGCGTCGGATGACTGCAACAGCTTGCCGTAGGCGGATGCCACCGCCCTGACGTCGCCGAAATCACGCGACACATCCAGATTTCCCAACTCGATCCGCGGCTCCCGCCTGACGAAGTGCGAGACGATCTTGGGGATCAGGAAGTTTTCCGACTGCCCCCTGCCGGTGTAGTTGAACGGCCGGACCACGATGATGGGCAACCGACTCTGCCAAAGCCGAATCACGTACTCCATGCTCAGTTTGCTGATGGCGTAATCGTTTGCCGGCGCCGGGACCACCGACTCGTCCAAGCGTCCCTCCGAGGAGTTGCCATAAACGTTGGCGCTGCTGGCGATAAGCAGGCGCCCAGGCGAGATTGCAGCCTCATCCACTGCCTGCAGCAAGTGGCGCGTACCCACCAGATTTACATTGTAGAAATCATCCGCACTGCCGTGCCCCACAAACGCAAGCGCGGCTAGGTGAATGATGATGTCGGGAGAAGTCTCTTTCAGCACCTCACGCAAAGCATCCTGATCACGCAGGTCGGCCTGGTAATGACGGTCGACCGGCGCCAAGGCGCTGGCCCAGCGCGGTGCGGGCTGATCAGACCCGCCAAGCCCCAGCACTTCGCAGCCCAAGTTTTTTAGTTCATCGGCCACATAGCGGCCGGTAAAACCGGACGCGCCAGTAACCAATACCCGCTTTCCAGCAATATCAGAAGGAAGCACCACGTTCGTTCCTTTTCAGATCTGCTTCCACCATCATTTGGCAAAGCGACTCCAGGCTCGTCTCAGGACGCCAGCCCAGTACGCGCTCGGCCTTTTCTGGATTGCCGATGAGTAATTCCACCTCGGCAGGACGATGGAACTTCGGATTGATTTTCATCACCGTCTTACCCGTCTGCACATCCACAGCAATCTCGTCCACATCACTGTTGCGGAACTCGACATTGATCCCGGCGCCCTTGAACGCCATGCTGACAAAATCACGCACGGTCTCGGTGCGATTCGTCGCAAGCACAAAGGTGTCCGGCTCGTCTGCCTGAAGCATCCGCCACATTCCTTCGACATACTCGCGTGCAAAACCCCAATCCCGCTTCGCGTCGAGATTACCCAGCTCCATGCAGTCCAGCAGGCCGAGCTTGATCTTCGCGACGGAGTCGGTGATCTTGCGCGTCACGAACTCGCGTCCACGCAGTGGGCTTTCGTGATTGAACAAGATGCCGCTCGAACCGAAGATGTCGTAGCTTTCGCGGTAATTAACGGTCATCCAGTGCGCATAAAGCTTGGCCACGCCATAAGGACTACGCGGATAGAACGGCGTGGTCTCGATCTGCGGAACCGCCTGCACCTTGCCGAACATTTCCGAAGTCGACGCCTGGTAAAAACGAATATCCCGATTAACCTGGCGGATCGCTTCGAGCAGGTGAACCGGACCGATACCGGTAATCTGCGCGGTAGTCGTCGGCTGGTCGAACGACACACCGACGAAACTCTGAGCAGCCAGATTGTAGACCTCTGTGGCGCCAGCGCTTTCAAGCATGCGGATGCTTGAACCCAGATCGGTCAAATCGTATTCGATCAGATGAAGGTTCGGGTGGGCTGCGATTCCCAGCTCCTCGATCCGCCAGAAATTGACGGAACTCGTTCGGCGATAGGTGCCGAACACACGATACCCCTTGTCCAGGAGCAATTGGGCCAGGTAAGCCCCGTCCTGACCAGAGATTCCAGTAATCAACGCAGTCTTCATTAACACAGTCTCTTATTTACGAAATAGTTCCAGTTCCAAGCCTGGCGCAGCAGGCTCGCGTCGATGGCGTTACCGTCACTGCATAGTGAGCGGCTTTCCATCTTTGCCGCAAAGGGTAGGCTTGCCCTGATCTTCGCAGCTATTAAACGGGCCGTAGTCCAACGGCTGGATCTTGTAGTCGCTGTACCATGCGACCGCCTCCTGTACGAGACCGAAGCGCAGCGTGTTGCCTGCCACGGCCTGGGCCGGAACCTCGGCGACGACGTCAGCAGATCCGCCAGCAGTGATACCTTGCGGCGGCAGCGTAGCGCGCACGAACTCCTGTTTTACCATCGCGCCGGCACCATCAACCAGCGAGATCGCGAGGTTGACCGGCATCTTGCCTTTCGAGTTGACCGCGACCTTTCCGGTGTTGGTGACATTGACCACAACTTTCAGGATCTCACCGTTTCTAACCAGCACAGGCTCGGCCGAAACGGCATATTGGGCGCCTACTTGATCCTGCGGGATCGGGGCCGAGATGCCTTCAACTTCCGGAGCCGCCGCCGCCGCAGCAGGCTGCTGTGCGTCAGCTACCGGCTGGGCGGTGTCGTTCGGGGATTTGGAGCAGCCAGTAACAGCGATCGCCGCAGCCAGCGCGATAGCTGCGCCAACGACACGACGGGATTTGTTCATTTTTTTCATGATTGGGGACTTTTTGTGGATAGATAAGATTTTCATGGCGAGGCCGCCTCTACTTGCACGCTGGCCCGCGCAGGCGTGAAGCCCTTGTACTTGAACCAGCAGACAGATTCTTGAACGAGATCAATTTCCAGCTGATACTCCCCAGGAACGTCAGGCGCACGGATAATGATCTCATGGATACCGGATGACGACGGGCGTACTACATCCTCCAGAAAATGACGGGCCTGCTCGACCTGCTCCAGCGAAGGGTCGGACGAATGCCAGAAGTAGCCCAGATATATTCCAAAGGGCTTGATAGTGTGGTCGGACGGGCTGAGCCAGGGGAAGTCCCCCTCATTGGTAAGCTGAACGCGCAAGGGAATCACGTTCGAGGCCTCCACGACGCTGATATCAGCGTCAACAACAGCTGCGGAACCCTGGAATGCCGTGTCAGGCAGGGGCTCTGTATAAGGATACGGCCCGACCGTCTCGCCGGTGATCCGCGCATGCGAGTCCAGCTTCTGGTCGTCAAGAACTGCCAACGCCGCATCCACCCAGCGATCCCCCTTCAGGCCGGCGCGAACGTCGATGCGCTGCAGCTCACTGCCGAGCGGGGAGTTGGCGTCCACCCTCATGCTCGCTATCGCGTCTGCCACCCTGTCGCGGAAATCGGAGAAGACGCGATGGGTGCGCAACAGCCGCGCATACTGCTCCGCCGCAGCAATGGGGGCCAACGAAGGTCGTCCTGCAGAATCGGCACATTCCTCTGCCCAGCGGGCATACGACTCGGGATACTGCGCTAGATGCAGTAGCAGTTCCGCCAGCGCGATCACACAGTCATTGTCGGGAACGATCTTTTTTACACATCCGGGAAGCTCGGCATACCAGCCATGGTCGGACACGATTGTCGGAAGTCCGGCCTGCATGGCCTTGGAGACCACAGCAGACGCTTCGCCCATGGTGGGCTGCCGCAAGGCGATCATCAGGTCGGCCCGTTCGAAGACCTTCCAGAAATTTTCGTCGTCGACACGGCCATGGTTGATCAATCGAACGTTACGTAGCCCTGTCAACGCCTCAAGCTGGCTCGCCACCGCAGGCTCGACATCTCCTGCGATCTCCAGCGTGAGCGGCTCGTCCAGCACCTCGTCGATCATGGCCAGTGCCTGCACAACCCAATCAAAGCGGCGGTTTACCTGACCTCCGCCAAGAAGCGCGATGGTATTCAGCCGGCCGCGGACGCGGTGGGGTGCCACTATCGGATAGAGCTGCGGCACCACCGTGATGGGGAGCCAAGGAAAATCCTTTGCGATCCGGTCCGCAGAGTACCGGGAATGCACGACCATTTCGGTCGCATACTGGGTTGCCACCTGATGCAGCGGATAATCAACCACCTGGGCGCGGCTCCATATCGGCGTGCCGATACGAAGAGCCACCGTTGCGGCTCTGACCTGCGATGTTGAATGCCACTTTTCCAGCAAGCCACCGTAACTGGCGCTGTCCAGTCGCCCCGCATCGCTCAATACGCCAGCCGCCATATGGTGAAGCACCAAGTCATGCAAATGCACGATTCCGGGCACGGCTGCCATGAGGGGAAGCATCCAGCCATGGAACGTCGGGTGGTTTCCCATCTGATACACGACGGCGTCTGCCGCGCGCAGACTGGCAACGATCTGCGACGCGCCTTTCTGCTCGACATCCGCAACAGTGACCGTCTCAACCGACAGGCCACAATCACGCAACATGTCGACCAGGCCAGCCGCGTACTCGGCAATGCCGGACCGATCAGTAGGCTGGGGCCCGACCATTGCGACTCGGAACGGAGCACTCAAAGCCTGCTCTCCACGAGGTGACGGATCACGCGGTCCCAGGTGATGGTCTCGCTGAGGCGATGTCCTTCCTCAGCCAGCACGCGAAGCTGGGCGGGTGTCTTGACATAGCAGTCCAGCAGGCTCTCGGCAATGGCCTCCGGTGTCGGAGCGGTCACCCAGCCGCTACCGGTGGACCTCACGATACGGCACACTTCGCCGCTGTCATCAACGGTAATCACCGGCTTATGCGCGGCGAAACTTTCGAGAGTCGCGAAACCATAGTCCTCGTCGACTGGCGAATAGAACACCGCGCGGCAATTGGCGATCAGCTCGAGCAAGCGGACATCTTCGATAAAGCCGGCCAGCTCGACCCTGTTTTCCAGGCCCAGCTCGCGCACCAGCGGGGCCAGTGAGCGGGCGTAGTCGCTTGCACCGGTTCCGGCGATGACCACCTTTGCATGTGGTACGTGCTGGGCTGCCCGGATCAACAGGTCCGGCCGCTTCATCGATTCAAGACGACCGATACACAGTACGAAATCCCCGTATTCGCCCGACTTAATGTGTGGCGCCAGCTTGGACGGCGGATACAGCACTTCCGAAGACAGGCCGCAATACTGCTTCAGCCGGTCAGTAACCGTCTGGGAAATTGTAAACCGCGAATCAATGTCGGACAGCATCTCCTTGTCCGACAAACGCAATGCATCGCGCACCGCAGAATCCCTGCTGCTCAAATGGGGCTGATCGAAGCGCGTATGTGCGAGGTCGTAAAGCACCCTGTGCTGGTGCACAAGCCACAGCGTCTTGTTGGCATGCGACGCAGCGTAGGTCGGAAACTTGGTGCAGATGCACAAGTCAATCTTCTGCCCGTTGGCCTCGCTGAGGTCCAGCAGCCGCCAGGAAAGCATCGCAGAGAGGATCTCGGTTTCCGGATACCACTTGTAGGGTAGTTGCACCAGCTCAGCGACGACCTGGCGCTGCTTGCCCCACAGATTGATCTGACGCACCAACTCTTCATTGAGGAGCTCGGCGCCTCCGCGAACAAACGGCACCTGCGCGCCAAGTACGATAATTCTTTTCAAAACTGAGTCCCCTTTCGATATTGCCCTTGCCACTGCGATGACTTCCGTGAATTACTGCTCGGGTTTCCTTACTCGGCGCCCGATTTGGTCGAGCGCGGCCAGCCGCTTCTCCAGCGCAGCATCAGCAGGACTTGGCAGGTCCTCGCCATAAGCGATGGCATTGGTCGGTTCCGTCTTTCTGGGCACCATCTGTGCCAAAGGTTCATCTCGCCTGAGCACCTTGGTGGTCACCCATCTCAGCGGCGCAGTAACGCGCCACGAACGACTGGTATGGAAATCGGCAATGAGCCCCTCTAATCCACCGACAATGTACTCAAGTTCGCGAATCCGAGCACGCGACGTTTCCACGTCCTGATTGCGCTGCGACAGATTGGCCTGCAGCTCATTCAGCCGACGCCGATCGTGTTCGCCGGATGTTTCGGAGCGCTCAATCCGCTGCAGGAGGGAATCCACATTGGATTGAAGCTCCACAACCTTGGCTTCCAGGCGTTCATTGGACAACCGCTTTTCAGCCGCTTCCTCCTGCAACTGGTCTCGTTCTGCCGTCAATCTGCCTACATCAGCTGCCAACAACTCCGCGAGCTCGCGGGCGCGCTGCCGTTCTTCCAGCTCAACCTCAAGTTCGGTGATGCGACGGGAGAGCTCCAGGTTGTTGGCCTCGAACGTTGCAGCGCGCGCCTGCAGTTCGGCGGCCTGTTCGCGGAACCCGTCCCTGCCCGCCTCAGCCTCAAGGGCTCGACTCTCCATTGCCGCTGCCTGCTCACTCAACTGGCCAGTGCTTTTTTCTAGCACTTTCGCACGCTCCTCGAGCTCTTTCGCGTGTTCTTCGAGTTCCTTGGACCACTCGGCCATGCGCAGGCTGTTCCCCTCCAGATCGAGATAACGGTGAGCCGCCATCTCGATCTCGGCCTGAAGCGCGACAAGCTTCTCCTGTGCCTGCTGCGAGTCGCTGAGAACGCGCGCCAGCGAAGACTCGCTTGCCATCAATGCGGCGTGTTCGTGCTCGCTCTGTGTAGACAGTGCACGCACATATCCGCTGTAGGTGCGCAGGGATCGCTGCAGGTACTGATAGATCGACATCCACTCCGGCACTTCATCGGATACCGACTCCGGCAACGCCAGATTGTCCTGTAGCTCCTTGAAGGTCCAGTGCGTCTGTGCTCGCCCGAACAAGCGCATGAATGCATTCCGATACCGGAAAGGCAACGACATCAGGTCCAGCGCAGGCTCTCGGCTCGGGCTGGTAGGCACGATGTGACGTTCGAGAATCTCCTTCACAGTAATCAGGAAAGCCAGCAGCGGATCGTCCAGCCAGGAACTATCCGTCGCTTCGGAAGAAATGGCACCGTAATCAATCAGGACAGCATCCCCGTCCCGGGTCATGATCACGTTCCAGCAGCGCACATCGTTGTGATACAGACCCGCGCGCTCAAGCGCCACGAGCTGATCCAACAGTTCCGATACGACCCGGTCGGCATCGTAGAGCGTCTCGTCGTCAATCAGCTCCGACAGCAGGCGACCCTTCATCATCTCCCTGGCAAGGAAAAGGTCGGAGCGGTCATCCAGCGCTGCAATCAGCCGGGGAGCACGATAACCGTCGGGTGGGTTTCGAAGAAAATCGACCTCATTATGGAACTCCTTGAGATTGATCTCCGCGCGGTCGCCCATGCCGAGCGTCATCTTCTTCACAAACACGCCGTCGCCGAAGTAATAGCGCCTGCTGTATTGATGGGTGCCCCTGCCATGGGCATGCGATTCGCCTGACCACGAATTGAATTTCCCAACGACCTCGTCCACATACCACAGCCTGCTGCTCGCAAAATACAGCGGCCGCGCGATCGCCGACAGGTGAGTCGTCTGCCGGGACAACAACCGGGTAAAGGAATAGCCAGCCAGCAGTTCCGCTGGATCGCTAGGCAAAGAGGCGGCCCAATAGAGCGGCTCCTCGCGCAAGGCCATCTCAAAGATGCCCGCTTCGGTGGAATCGGCAAGCTTTTGACACAACCCGCGGACGCGCTCAACGCCCTGGGCATGTACCAGGTGGTGGAACACGCTCAGACCCAGCACTAGGTCGTATTCCCTGTCTTCAAGCCGCTCGATCACTTCCTCGACCGTTGCATGTTCGAAGCTGGCTTCAAGTGCAGGGTTGTCGCTAGCAAGCGCTTGGCACAGCGCAATGTTCCGATCAAGGAAATCCACACCATGCACCCGGTGGCCTTCGGCGGCCAGGCTCAGGGAGAAAAAACCCTGAGCACAGCCGAAGTCGAGCACGCGGAGTGGGCGTCCAAGCGCGTCCTGCATTCGCTTCGCGCATTGGGCAATCAGCACGAGTCTGTCTTCGCACCCCCTTGAGCTTCCCTCCGAAAGTTCCGGGTGCCCGAAGATCGGCTGGTACTTTTCCGGCAGCGCCGTCACCAGCGCGCTGATACTTTCTGATTCGGTCATGACTCTTTGATCTTTGAGTTGATATGAAAACGCCAGAGGCTCATGCAGATGCCTCCACGATCTCGAAATCTGCCTTGAGGTCCATCATTCCCCAGAACAACATGGCTCTGGCGACATCGAGCACGATCGAGTCATAACGTCTGTCCAATGGCACCAATTCGGTCATTGGGTCGCCACTGGACACGCCCAGCGACACCAGATAATTTGCTTCATTCAGGTCCAGCGGCATGGTGAACTTGCAGACGATTACATCGCCAGCCTTGACGGCCATGCCTACTCTTCCCTCACTGGACAGGAAGGAGTTGGTCCCGTACAGAAATAATCCTTCGAGCGTTTTTACGAGAAAGCCTGGAACAACATTATCGAAATCGCGGTCAAACGCGATCTTCACATAGAACGCCGTCCTTGAGCCGCTCTCCAGCCGCGGCGGAAACTCCTGCCCTTCGCTGACAACCAAGTAATCGAGGATTCTTGCGCCGCCATGTCCCCAACGGTGCTCATTTGCGTTGTAGTAGGGCCGGGTGTGAAACACATCTTCGCTGCCGCCGGCCATCGCCTGCGGCGCGTCCTTGGTATCGGCCTGGAGTGAGGCGGGCTTCTGACCAAACAGCTCGTCCAGATAAAGATTGGATACATCGCGGGAGGGTCCGTCGGCATAAACCCGGCCTTCCTTGATCAGGATTGCACGATCGCAATGCTTGACGATATCACCCGCCGAATGGCTAACGAGAATGAGGGTCGTGCCTTCGTCCTTAAATGACTGGATGCGTTTGAAACATTTGGCCTGGAAGTACGCATCGCCCACCGACAATGCCTCGTCGACAATCAGGATGTCGGGACGAAAAGCAGTAGCAACGGCGAAGGCAACACGCACCTGCATGCCGCTGGAATAGGTACGCACCGGTTCATCAAAGTACTCTCCGATCTCAGCGAAATCCTGGATCTGTGGCAATACTGCATCGATCTGATCGCGCGCGTATCCCATCAGGCCTGCGGAGTGGCGCGCGTTCTCCCGCCCACTGAGCTCAGGATTGAACCCCATGCCAAGTTCCAGGATCGCGGCAATACGCCCGCGACGCACGATTCGCCCCTCGGTAGGCTGGGAAGTTCCCGTGATCAGCTTGAGCAGCGTGCTTTTGCCGGCACCATTGCGTCCCATGATGCCGATCGACTCGCCGGCAGCAATCGAAAAACCGACGTCTCTCAGAACCCAGTGCTCCTCGCGTGGCTTGACCTGCAGACCGAACCAGCTGGCGGCACGCAGCCATTCGCTGCCCCAGACGCGATAGGATTTCCCCAGTCCTTCAACCGTCAACATTGCGCTCATAGTGCATCCACCATTTCCGCGCTTGCGCGGCGGAAAACTACCAGAGACAAAGCGCCCAGCACCGCTGTCGCCGCCATCAACGGGAGAAGGTCGATCCACTCGGGAGAGCGCCCGTAAAGTAGGACCTGCTGATATGCGCTAACGAGCGGAAACAGCGGGTTGAGCTTGAACAATTGCTGCGTCTGCTCTGGAAGGATATCGATGGTGTAGACGATAGGTGTCACCCAGAACATCGCCTGCAGAACGACCGGTACAACCTGCCCAATGTCGCGCACGAAGACATTGAAGACGCCAAGCAGCAGTCCGATCGACATCGCAAAAGCCAGCGTCAGCAGCATCAGCAGCGGCAGCCATGCTGCTTGCGGCCCCAACGTGTGCCCCAAAATAGCGAAAACGATGAAGATCGCCAGGAATAGCAGAAGGTTGTTCACCATAACGGTGCCACCTGCAATGAGCGGAAGACAGATCCGCGGAAAGGCCTGCTTCTTCATGAGATTGCCGTTATCCACAAACAACGAAGCACATTTACCGATGCATTCGGCAAACAGGGTCCAGCAAAGCGTTCCGGCCATCAGGTACAGCGCGTAAGCAAACTTGTTGTTGACACCGGGCAGCTTCGCCGCAAGAACCTCAGAGAGGATCGTCGCAAAGATCAGTACCTGCATGAGCGGATGGATGATCATCCACAATGCGCCCAGCTTGCTCTGCACAAAACGGAGACGCAGATCGTTCCTGATCGACGACAGGATGAAGTAACGGAAGGCCCATACGGACCGGATCATGTCCAACGTTGCTACCTCAGAAATTGTTCAGCACTTTGTTGAAGCAGGTGCACGCAAATCGATGCATGCCTGGTTAAGGCCACAATGTTGCCTGTGCGGTCAGTCCATTACTTCGGTTACTTCCGCGACCCTTGCCAACAGGTGTCGCGCCGCACGCTCTGGTGAAAGTCGCAAGCGGATATCGTCTCTTGCCGCCATGCCCAGCGCGCGCGCGCGCTCTGGATCGTCGGCAAGGCGACGCATGGCATCAGCTGCACTTTCAATTCGCGGCTCGGCCCAGCGCGCGCCGTTCGAATCGGGATACTGCCCGGCAACTGAGACCAAATCGTACTCTACAAGACACGAGTTGCTCTCGGTCATGAATTCCATATTGCCCGACCATCCGGTAGCAATGACGGGCTTACCCAGCGACATGCACTCGGCAAGCCCCAGTCCGAAACCTTCAGCACGATGCAACGAAACATAGACGTCGCAGCATCGCTGAAGTGCACGCACATGCATTTTGTCGATCACCTCGTCACGTAACAGAATCCGTGAATCTCCCACCACAAGTGTGAGGAGTTCACGCATCTGCTCCAGGTACATGTGGCCGTTGCTTGACTTCAAAACGAGACGAACATCGTCACGGTCGCGTGGGAATGCCTGTTGAAATGCATGCACAACGGCTTGGGGATTCTTTCTGGTGACAAAAGAATGAAAGTCGAAAGTGAAAAGAAAGACGAACTTGTCGACTTCCAGCCCGAAGTCATGCCTCTGCAGGCCACTATCGCGGCAGTCGGACAACGGCAGAGGCAGCCGCATGATTGGCTTGTCTGTGATGCGTCGGAAGGCGTTCTCGATGAACTGTGAGGCAACCATGATCTCGTCCACTAGCGCGATGGCACCTAGCCAGCTCTGGGGAACCACTTCAAGCTCCCAGAACCAGCAGGCGATCACGTAGTGTCCCTTCATTCTCGCGCGACCGACGTGCTCGAACGCGGCCTCCAGGTAGTCAGGATTCACGAACACGACGCTAACCCGGTGCGGCATGCGCTGATCAATGAAGCCATCCATGCTCCGGTCCTGGCAGGAGTGTGGCTGCCCTATTTCCAGGTCATACAACGACACTGGAACCCCTGCATTGATGAGCGCGCGCGCATACATCCTGGCACTCTCTGCCAACCCGAACTCGCCGCGAATATAGCCAAGGATATTGATTCCCGCTGACGCATCGAACGTGGGCGGGACGCTCTCTTTCTCGACCCGCCAAGACGCATCGTTGCCGGTTGGGGCTTGCTCCCAGGCATCCGTGCGCCGAAAGCGCGTCTGGACAATGGAGCGGGCAGACAGAGCTGCCGATACGCGATCGCGCAAACTGCGCGGAAACAACCGATAGATGCTTTGCAGCCAGGACTGCTGACGTACCCATGCCTGCAGCTGAAGTCCCGCCAGCCCGGTTCGCCAGGAAGCAGAGATGCCCTGACGTCGCGGAGACGCCGTCATGGAGAACCGGAAGCCGCGAGCGCACGCTCTAAATCCCCCGCAAATCCCCCACGTCCTCAACACCCACACTCAGCCTGACCAGCGCATCGCTGATCCCAAGCTGTTCGCGGCGGGCCACGGGTATGGAGGCATGCGTCATCACCGCAGGATGATTCACCAGACTTTCCACGCCACCGAGCGACTCGGCCAGGGTGAAGAGTTCAGTGCGTTCGCAAAAACGCTTGGCCGCATCGAAGCCTCCCTTGAGGACGATCGAGACGATGCCGCCGAATCCGGACATCTGCGTTTTGGCCAATGCATGCTGCGGGTGCGAGCTCAGGCCGGGGTAGATCACCTTTTCGATCGCGGGGTGGGTTTCCAGCCACTGCGCCAGCGCCAGGGCGTTCTCGCAATGCGCGCGCATCCGTAGCGGCAGGGTCTTGAGGCCGCGCAGGGCGAGGAAGCTGTCGAACGGCCCTTGCACGCCGCCGATGGAGTTCTGCAGGAACGCCAGTTGCTCGGCCAGTTCGGCGTTGTCGCCGACCACTGCGATGCCGCCGACCATGTCCGAGTGGCCGTTGAGATACTTGGTGGCCGAGTGCACGACGATATCGGCGCCCAGCGCTAGCGGGCGCTGCAGCATCGGCGAGGCGAAGGTGTTGTCGACCACGATCAGCAGGCCGTGCTTGCGCGCGATAGCAGCAATGGCGGCGATGTCGACCAGCTTGAGCATCGGGTTGGTCGGGGTTTCGATCCACACCATCTTGGTGTCGGGGCGGATCGCAGCTTCGAAGGCGGCCGGGTCGGTCAGGTCGACGAAGCTGAAGTCCAGGCCAGCGGTGCGGCGGCGCACGCGCTCGAACAGGCGGAAGGTGCCGCCATACAGATCGTCCATCGCCACCACGTGGCTGCCGGCATCCAGCAATTCCATCACGGTGGAGGTGGCGGCCATGCCGGAGGCGAACGCGAACGCGCGCGTGCCGCCTTCCAGCGCGGCGACGCAGCGCTCATAGGCGAAACGCGTGGGGTTGTGGGTGCGCGAGTACTCGAAGCCCTGATGCTTGCCCGGGCTGGACTGCGCATAGGTGGACGTCGCGTAGATCGGCGGCATCACCGCGCCGGTGCTGGGGTCCGGCGACTGCCCTCCATGGATCGCCAGCGTGGCAAGCGAGAGTTCGCGCTCGCCATCGTGGCCGGTTGTGGTGCGATTGGACATGGAGGTTCCCGGAAAAAGTGGCGAATTGTAACAAGCAGGTCTGAATGGCCGGTGCCGCGCGTCTCATCCGGGCGCGCGGCGCTACCCGATCACTGCACGCGGCGGCGCAGGTAGTTGAGCAGGTCGATACGGGTGATCAGGCCCAGGAACTGGTTGCCGTCCATGACGATGGCGACCTGGCCGCGGTCGAACACCGGCAGCAGCGCTTCGATCGGGGAGGCGACATCCAGGCGATCGAGCTTGCTGACCATGGCGGTGGAGATCGGGTCGCGGAAACGCGCCTCGTCGCCGTACACATGCAGCAGCACGTCGCTTTCGTCGACGATGCCGACCAGCTCGCCGTCATCGATCACCGGCAGCTGCGAAACGTCGTACAGCTTCATCCGCTGATAGGCGGTGGTCAGCAGGTCTTTCGGGCCGACCACCACGGTGTCGCGCTTGTTGTACGGGCGCAGGATCAGGTCGCGCAGATCGCCGTGCTGCGGGCGCTCCAGAAAACCGTTGTCCAGCATCCAGTAGTCGTTGTACATCTTGGACAGGTACTTGTTGCCGGTATCGCAGACGAACACCAGCACGCGCTTGGGCGTGGTCTGCTCGCGGCAATACTTCAGCGCCGCGGCCAGCAAGGTGCCGGTGGACGAGCCGCCGAGGATGCCCTCCTTGGCCAGCAATTCGCGCGCGGTGTGAAAGCTTTCCGCGTCGGTGATCGAATAGGCCTTCTTGACCCGCGAAAAGTCGGAGATATCCGGCAGGAAGTCCTCGCCGATGCCTTCGACCAGCCAGCTGCCGGATTTCTCGCTGACGGTGCCTTCTTCGATGTACTGGGTCAGGATCGAGCCGACCGGGTCGGCCAACACCAGCTCGGTATGCGGCGAGGCGGTGGCGAACGCGCGCGACAGGCCGGTCATGGTGCCGGAGCTGCCGCAGCCGAACACGATCGCGTCCAGATTGCCGTCCATCTGCGCCAGGATTTCCGGCCCGGTGCCGAATTCGTGCGCGGCCGGGTTGTCCGGGTTGCCGAACTGATTGATGAAGTAGGCGCCGGGCGTCTCGGCGGCGATCTTGGCGGCCAGGTCCTGGTAGTACTCCGGGTGGCCCTTGGCCACGTCCGAGCGCGTCAGCACCACCTGGGCACCCATGGCCTTGAGGTTGAAGATCTTCTCGCGGCTCATCTTGTCCGGCACCACCAGGATCAACTTGTAGCCCTTCTGCTGCGCCACCAATGCCAGACCCAGGCCGGTGTTGCCGGCGGTGCCTTCGACCAGCGTGGCGCCAGGCGTCAGATCGCCGCGCTGTTCGGCCGCTTCGATCATCGACAGGCCGATACGGTCCTTGATCGATCCCCCGGGGTTGGCCGCCTCCAGCTTGAAGAACAGCTCGCAGACGCCGGTGTCCAGGTGCTGTGCCTTGACGATCGGCGTGTTGCCGATCAGTTCGAGTACGGAGGAGTGGATCGCCATCGGGATATCGTCGCTGCGCCGCGTGGGCTAGGCCGCCCATTATCCGACGAACGGCTGGGGAATGCTCATTCAGACTGGAAACGATCGCGCTCGCCTATGAACGAGCGTGCTCAGCCGCCGCTCCAACGGCCGCACATATAAAGACGCGGACGGTGGCGAGCCGACGAGGAGGCTGCCACCGCCCGCGGCGGTGAACTTGTTCTGGATGTGGGGAAGGATCAGTGCGTGCGCTGGTCGTACATCCGGGTGAGCTTTTCTTTGGCCTGCAATTTCTCGCGTTTCATCTGGCCCAAGGTCACGTCGTCGATCGGGAGCACCCCGAGTTCGGCATCCATGCATTTCTTGTTCAAGAGCTTGTGGCGTTGGTACAGCTGCTTGAACTCGGGATCGGACTTGACCAATGCGTCGATTTCGGTCTGCGGTTGCCCTTCGAACATGGCGTTACCTCCTTCACTTAAAACAAGAACGCCCCGGCCACGGATGGCACGGGGCGCAGCTTGGGGATGGAAGACTCGCGGATCACAATGGCAGGCGCACTGGCGGAACCAACAACCTTCCCACCGAATTGCATTGTTGCGTGCCCTTGCGTCACTGGCCCGGCCCTCCGTACTTCCAGGCAGCGGAGTGCTGCCCGGGAGTACGACCCTACGCCGGTCGCGGAGGGGGTTCAAGGCCAGAACGGCTGCTTTTGCCGTTCCCTGTGTCAATCAGTGACCGCGGTTCAACCGGGCGTCATGCCCGGGTTAAAAGACCTTAACTTCCAACCACTTGCATTACGGCGAGACAACCACCTCGGCAGCGCGCGTCTTGCTGGCGGCAGCCTTGGTCTCGCTGACCTGCAAGCGTGCACTGGCCACCCCGGCGGCGACCAGCGCATCGCGCACCGCTTCGGCCCGCTTCTTGGCCGTGGCTGCATCGCTGTCGAAACCGACAATGCTCACCCGACCCTTCTTGCCGATGTTCAGATACTCGGCCAGCGCCTTGGCCTGACCTGCAGCATCGCCAGACAGCGCGGTCTTGCCGCCAAACGCGCCGCTGCCCAACGAAAACACTTCGCCGCGGGGTTCGAACCTGGCGGAGGGCAACTTGGCCCCGGACACCAGTTCGGCTTCTTCGTGCGCCAGTTGCACGGCTTTTTGCTGAGCCGCATTGAGCTTGGCAGTCTGCTTGCCGGCCACGCTGGTCAGCGCCAGCTCGGCGTCCTGGCGGGCCAGGGTTTCCTGCTCGGCCGCCTGACGCATGCGCTCGGCCTCTTCGGCCTGGATCTGCGCCTGCACGCGCAGACGCTCGGCCTCTTGCCGGGCGCGTGAGGCATCCCGGCGGCTGGCTTCGATCAGCAGATCGTTGCGGGTGCCTTCCAGCCGGTCCAGCTCGCGCCGTGCCAGTGCGGTGCGGGCGGTGCGTTCGGCGATTTCGACCCGGCGGTCGGCCAGAAATACCAGTTCGTCGCGGTCGCGCCGCTTGGCTTCGGCCAGCGCCGCCACGATCTGCTGCGCCTGCAGCCGCTCGAAGCGGGCCAGTTCATTGGTCTGCGGGTCGTTCTGCAGCGCAGCCAGGCGCCGGTTGAGCGCGTCGGCCTGCGGGTCGTCCTTGGCGGCCATCGCCAGCGACGGCAGTGTGGCCAGGCTCATTACACCGATATAAAGAAGAGGACGCAGTTTCATCGGCCGCCCTCCCCGGTGTTGAGGCTGTTCTGCAGCTGCGCCACTTCCTTGCGGCGCTGTTCCAGCTGGGCGGTGACCACCGCTTCTTCGCTGCGGGCCTTGGCCAGATCGGCATCGGCAGCAGCGCGCAAGGCGATCTGCGGCACCTGCTTGCGCTGGCGCTTGTCCAGTTGCGCCTGCTGGGCCTGCATCAGTTCCTGTCGGGCCAGATTGACCAGATCGGGGGCGTATTGGTCGGCATCGGCCTGGGTGGCGCGTTGCACGGCCTGTTCGGCGGCGGTGAGCTCCGGTGCCACCTGGGCGGCGGCGGGAGAGGAAAGAACCATGAAACAGGCGATGCCATACAGGGATCGCCGCAAGTATGCGAAGCTAGCCGTCATTAGGGGAGCCGTAGCGAGAAGTCTCGAGCACGGCCATTGTCGGAAGCCTGCGGCGGACTTGCAACGAGACGCTGCTGTTTGTTGGGGAACCATTGCGCATGGATATCGGCTACTTCCTGAAGCTGATGACCGAAAAGAATGCCTCGGACATGTTTTTGACCACCGGCGCGCCGGTGTACATCAAGATCGAAGGCAAGCTCTACCCGCTCGGCAATACGGGGTTGCCGCCGGGGATGGTCAAGAAAATCGCCTACTCGTTGATGGACGAGGGCCAGGTGCCGCAGTTCGAGCGCGACCTGGAACTCAACATGGCCATCTCGCTGCCCGACGCCGGACGCTTCCGTGTGAACGTGTTCAAGCAGCGCGGCGAAGCAGGCATGGTGATCCGCGCCATCCGCAGCCGGATCCCGAGCATCGAAGAGCTCAATCTGCCGCAGGTGCTCAAGGACGTCATCATGACGCCGCGCGGCCTGGTGCTGCTGGTCGGCTCGACCGGTTCCGGCAAGTCGACCTCGCTGGCCTCGATGATCGACCACCGCAACAGCACCACCACCGGGCACATCCTCACCATCGAGGACCCGATCGAATACCTGCACAAGCACAAGATGTCGATCGTGAACCAGCGCGAAGTCGGCCTGGACACCCACACCTTCCAGAGCGCGCTGAAGAACGCGATGCGCGAGGCGCCGGACGTGATCCTGATCGGCGAAATCCTGGATGCCGAGACCATGGAGGCGGCGATCGCCTTCGCCGAGACCGGCCACCTGTGCCTGGCAACACTGCACTCCAACAATGCCGACCAGACCATCGAGCGCATTCTCAATTTCTTCCCGGAAAGCGCGCACAAGAACGTGCTGATGAATCTGGCGCTGAATTTGCGTGCGGTGGTCTCCCAGCGCCTGGTCAAGGGCCAGGACGGACGCCGCCGCCCCGCCACCGAAGTCTTGCTCAACACCCCGATGATTCGCGACCTACTGCGACGCGGCCAGGTGCACGAGGTCAAGGCGGCGATGGAAGAATCGCTGGAAGAAGGCATGCAGACCTTCGACCAATGCCTGTTCCGCATGGTCAAGTCAGGCGAGATCGAGCAGGAGGAAGCGCTGCGCGCCGCCGACTCGCGCGATGGTCTGGCGCTGAAGTTCCGCCTGTCCGAAGGCGGCTCCGGCGAGCACGACCCGTATGCGGATTACGAAACGGCCGCAACGCCCAAGATTAGCCACGGGTTTGTTTAGAACGACCAACAAAATGTAGCGTGCGGCCGCATGGCGTTGAGCGCAGTGGTTTTGTTGGTCGCATCTTGTTGGATGCAGTCAAAAGTCCTGAGCAAAACGCCTAGTCGGGTCGAGAGCGCGGTGCCCTCACCGCTCGCGGGACACGCCGTGAATCCGTCCATGGAGGCTCAGTGGCGGCATCCCATGCCGCCACATGGTCCCGCAATCGGCGAGGACACCGCACCAGAAAGTCTGTTGATTGCTTTGTTGAAAGCCATAAACACCGGCCATCTCCGATGGTCCTTGCCCGCCCACCGTCGCGGGACCTTACGCGGCATGGATGCCGCGTAAGGGCCTACACGGACGTACTTGCGGCGTGTCCCGCGAGGGTGGGCGGGCAAGGGCCCTGCAGCACTGCCGCAGATCAGCACCCTGCAGTAGACCGGCGTGAGCATCAGCGGCCGCACGTCGATGGCTTGGCGCGCCCTCTGCATTGCGGGAGACTGCCCGAAGGGCAGATGCGGCCGGCAACTCCCCGTTTCTACACTGCCGCGTCAGGCTGCACTTCCGGCCGCGCCGCATCGAACGCCGGCAGTGCCAGGCACGCCTGTTCGATACGTTGCAGGGTTGGATACGGCGTCAGATCGACGGCGAAACGGCGCGCGTTGTAGAGCTGCGGAATCAGCACGCAATCGGCCAGACCAGGCGTGTCGCCGTGGCAGAACGCGCCGGTGTGCAGGTCATTGCCCAACTGCGCTTCCAGTGCCGCAAACCCGCGCTGCATCCAGTGCTGCGTCCACTCCTGGCGTCGTGCGGCAGCCAGTTGCCATTCGCGTTCGAAAAACTGGGTGACGCGCAGATTGTTGAGCGGATGCACATCGCAGGCGATGACCTGCGCCAATGCACGCACGCGGGCGCGCTCGGCCGGCGCGGCGGGTAGCAACCGCGCACTGTCCGGGAACGCATCTTCCAGATATTCCAGGATCGCCAGCGACTGCGGAATCACCACCGTGCCATGCCGCAACGTGGGCACCAGTTCCTGCGGATTGAGCTGCGCATACGCCGGCGCGTGCTGCTCGCCGCCATCGCGCACCAGATGCACCGGATGCGCGATGTAGGCCAGCGCCTTCAACTGCAGGCCGATGCGCACGCGATACGCGGCGCTGGAGCGCCAGTACGAAAACAATTCCAGTGGCGCGCTCATGCCCTGCCCCGCGTGCAGTTATTCGTAGCGACCTTCGCAGACGCCTTTGCCGCTGTCATGGCAGCGGCTGACGTTCGATGCGCTGTTCGATCGCACCGAAGATGCTGGTGCCATCGGCATCGAACATTTCGATCCGCACCACATCCCCGAAGGACATGAACGGTGTGCTCGGCTTACCGTCGCGCAAGGTCTCCACCACGCGCTGTTCGGCAAAACACGAGGCGCCCAGCGTGGTGTCCTGGTTGGCGATGGTGCCGGATCCGACGATGGTGCCAGCCGACAGCGGCCGCGTTTTGGCAGCGTGGGCAATCAACTGTGCGAAGTCGAACTGCATGTCGTTGCCGGCTTCCGGCGCACCGAACCAGGTACCGTTGACGTGGGTGACCAGCGGCAGATGCACCTTGTTGTCGCGCCACGCCTCGTCCAACTCATCGACGGTGACGAACACCGGCGACAGCGCCGAGCGCGGCTTGGATTGCACGAAACCGAAGCCCTTGGCGAGCTCGGCCGGAATCAGGTTGCGCAGCGAAACGTCATTGACCAGCCCGACAAACTGGATGTGCGCTGCGGCCAATTCGGGCGATGCGCCCATCGGCACGTCGTCGGTGATCACCACCAGCTCGGCTTCCAGATCGATGCCGTGCTCCTCGCTGATCACCTTGATGGCGTCACGCGGGCCGTAGAAGCCCGCGCTGGTGGCCTGGTACATCAGCGGGTCGGTGTAGAAGCTCTCCGGCACCTCGGCATTGCGCGCACGGCGCACCCGCTCCACATGCGGCAGGTAGGCGCTGCCATCGACGAACTCGTAAGCGCGCGGCAGCGGTGCGGCCAGCGCCTGCAGATCCAGATCGAACACGCCATCGGCACTGCCCTCGTTGAGCGAGGCCGACAAGGCATTCAGGCGCGGCGCGACATTGCTCCAGTCCTCCAGCGCGCGCTGCAGCGTGGGCGCGATACCGGTGGCGCGCACCGCCGTGCGCAGATCGCGCGAGACCACGATCAGGCTGCCATCGCGGCCGCCTTCCTTCAGGGAACCTAGCTTCATGACCATCCTGTGCTGTGGCTGATCGGCCGATTGTACGGCCTGCTGCAACACTGGTTGAAGTTGAAACAACTGACCCGTAGCCCAACCGATGAACTCGCCTTTTGTGCAGCGCGCCAAACGCGCGTACACTTGCCGGGTCTGCATGCGGCCGTCCGTTTCCCTTAGGGACAGCCGGCGAGGCCAGGATCGATCGATCCGCTCGCCCGCCCCACCCGACGCCTTTCGTGGTGCCGACAAACCCATCGCTCTTTGATTGGGTTGTTCCACCATCTCGCAGCGCGGTTCACGGGAACGCTCCGAGCCTCACTTTTTTGCATCTGCAATGCGTCTGCGCTCCGGGCTCTGCCTGGTGGCGACGCTTTACTTGGAGCTTCCTGATGTCTTTTGAATCCCTGGGCCTTGCGCCCTTCCTGCTGCGCGCGTTGGCCGAGCAGGGCTATGAAACCCCCACCGCGATCCAGCAGCAGGCAATCCCGCTGGTGCTGGCAGGTCACGACCTGCTGGCCGGCGCACAGACCGGTACCGGCAAGACCGCCGCGTTCGGCCTGCCGCTGCTGCAGCACCTGGGCACCACGCCGCAGCCGGTCAACGGCCCGCGCAAGCCGCGCGCGCTGATCCTGACCCCCACCCGCGAGCTGGCCACCCAGGTGCATGACAGCCTGCGCGGCTACAGCAAGTACCTGCGCATTCCGAGCGCGGTGATCTACGGCGGCGTGGGCATGGGCAACCAGCTCGACACTCTGCGTCGTGGCGTAGACCTGCTGATCGCCTGCCCGGGCCGGCTGATCGACCATATCGAGCGTCGCAGCGTGGACCTGTCCGGCATCGAAGTGCTGATCCTGGACGAAGCCGACCGCATGCTCGACATGGGCTTTTTGCCGTCGATCAAGCGCATCCTGACCAAGCTGCCGCGCCAGGACCGCCAGACCCTGCTGTTCTCGGCCACGTTCGAAGAGAACATCAAGCAGCTGGCGCTGGAATTCATGCGCAACCCGATGCAGATCCAGGTCACCCCGAGCAACACCGTGGCCGAGAGCATCACCCACCGCGTGCACCCGGTCGATGGCGCGCGCAAGCGTGATCTGCTGCTGCACCTGCTGGCGCAGGACAGCCGCGAGCAGACCCTGGTCTTCGCGCGTACCAAGCACGGCAGCGACAAGCTGGCACTGTTCCTGGAAAAATCCGGCATCAAGACCGCGGCGATCCACGGCAACAAGAGCCAGGGTCAGCGTATGCGTGCCCTGAGCGACTTCAAGGCCGGCCGCGTGACCGTGCTGGTGGCCACCGATATCGCCGCGCGCGGCATCGACATCAACGAGCTGCCGAAGGTCATCAACTACGACCTGCCGATGGTGGCCGAGGATTACGTGCACCGCATCGGCCGCACCGGCCGTAACGGCTCCACCGGCGAGGCGATCTCGCTGGTGGCGCAGGACGAGGCCAAGCTGCTGCGCCAGATCGTGCGCATGCTGGGCCGCGACGTGGAAATCCGCGACGTGCCGGGCTACGAGCCGCAGACCCCGATCCGCTGGGGCAACAGCGCCCCGGGCCGTGCCGAACAGCCGGGTGGCGATCGCGCGCCGCGCAAGAGCCACGCCCGTCGTCCGCATGGCGAGGCACCGCGTCAGGCGCATGCGCATGCCGGCCCGAAGAAGCCAGGTGGTCAGCGCAGCAGCGGTCCGCGTCAGGCCGGTGTTGCCGCCGGTGCCGGCGCAGGCCGTCGCGATGGTGGCCGTGGTGGTCAGCGTCCGAGCGGCACGCGCTGAATCCTGCGCGCCGGTGCGACCGGCGCTTAGGCATGCGGTGAACTGAAAGGAAAAGCCGCCCTTCGGGGCGGCTTTTTTGTGGGCGCAAGCGGGGCAATGTGGGCATGACGCTAACGGCGCATTCCAAAGGTGTGCGACGCAGCTTGCTTCCACACGGATGGCACATGCCAGCCCGCGCGCGCGCTGCCTAGCCTTCGATCAACGCCGTATTGCGATCGATCGCCTCGCGATACCTATCCAGCACTGCGGCGGTCTGCACGATGTATTTGCTCAGATCGTCCCAACGCCGGTCTTCCAACGCTTCGCGAATACCCGGCAAGGTCTTGACCTCGTAGCCGGTGGCCAGGCCCGGTGCGTAGATCAGGTTCCGGTACCACGGCCGGCCCGGCAAACCACCTTCCGCCAGCAGGGTCTGGTCGATGCGCTGCAGCGAGGCATTGAGCTTGCCGCGCACGCCTGCATCAAGGTTGCCGCCGCGCGATGCGAGTGCATCGTCGTAACGCTTGGCGCTGGTTTGCAAGCGCGTAATCGCCTGATCCAATGCGGCGAAGTCGATCTGCGGCACCGCGGCTTTCGGCTCGGGGGCACGTTGCGGGCGATTGGGATTGTCGACCGCGGCGTAGGCACCGGCCTGCAACAACTCGGCCTGCGTGCGTGCGGCAGTGCGGTCGCTATCGGCCTGCTGCTTGAGCTCCTGCGCGTAACCGGCCACCGCATCGGCAAAATCGCCGAAACGCTGCGGCAACACCGGTGCATTTGCCACGCGCAACACGGTGCGGCCTACGGTCTGCGACAGCAGCGGCAGATAGCTGAAGTCCGGGTCGATGTAGCGCGCGAAGTAATCGTAGGAGTCGTACAGCGAGTGATAGACACCGCTCCCGCCGCCCTGCCCGCCATAGCCCAGATCCAGCGTCGCTAATCCCAGATGCTGCAGGAACGGGCTGTAGTCGCTGCCCGAGCCCAGCGCCTTGAGCGGCACATCGCCACCGGCCGCGACCTGCTTGGCGATGTCCTTCTGCGCCGGCTTGGCGGTGGGTGCCAAGGCATCGATACGGGCACGTGCGCGTTGACGTTCGAGCACGCTCACGCCGCTGTCGGGGTCGCGCAGATCCGCTGCCACGCCGTTGACCAGCCGCTGCAGCGCATGGCTGCCGCCGGCGTTGAGAAAGCCACGCCCATTGCCGTCGGTGTTGACGTACAGCACCGCCTTGCGGCGCAGTTCGTCGGCGTGCTGTTCGGCCCACTCTGTGGAGCCGAGCAGGCCGGCTTCTTCGCCGTCCCAGCTGGCATACACGAGCGTGCGCTTGGGGCGCTGGCCTTGCTTGGCCAGCTCACCGATTGCCTTGGCTTCGGCCAGTAATGCGGTGGTGCCCGACAAAGGATCGGCCGCACCGAACACCCAGCCGTCGCGGTGATTGCCGCGCACCACCCACTGGTCCGGATACTCGCTGCCACGCAGGGTGGCGATGACGTTGTAGATGGTCTTGCTGCCCCAATCCGCATCGACCTTGAGATGCACGCGCGCGGTGTCATCGCCGCCGATGCGGTAGGTGATCGGCAAGGCGCCGCGCCAGTCTTCCGGTGCCACCGGCCCGCGCAACGCGGCCAGCAAGGGCTGCGCGTCGCCCCAGCTGATCGGCAGCGTGGGAATCTTCAACACGCTGCCGGCCTGCTCGATCTTCAGGCGTTTGGCGCCCTTGCTGGCGCCGATGCCCGGGGTGAGCGGATCGCCGGGATAGATCGCGAAGTTGGCGACCGAGCCGCGTTGCACGCTCCACTGGTTGCGCGCCGGTCCATCCGGATACGCCTGATCCTGGAAGTAGCCGTCGTCGCGCGGATCGGAATAGATGATCGCGCCGATCGCGCCGTGCTCCTGTGCCAGCCGCGGCTTGAGCCCGCGCCAGCCCTTGCCGTAGCGGGCAATGACGATCTTGCCGCGTACATCCACGCCGTTGCGCGCGAGCGCTTCGTAGTCTTCGGCGATGCCGTAATTGACGTAGACCAGGTCGCCGGTGACATCGCCATTGCCGCCATAGATCACATACGGTGGCAGCACGTTGTCGGTCTGAGTAGAGGTACTGTCGCCCGGCAGCGGCGGCTCCTTGAGACGGGCGACATACGGTTTGGCGCCAAGCAGTTCCAGCTGCGAGGTCTTGGGCGAGGGCCACAACACTTCGAAGGTTTCGATGCGCGCATCCCAGCCGTAGGCGCGCAGGCGCGTTTGCAGATCGCGGGCGTTTTCAAGGTTATGCGGCGAGCCGACGTGGTTGGGCGCCGACGCCCATTGCTTCAACCAGCCGCGATAATCGGCGTCCTTCAATCCGCTATCGAAACGTGCTTCCAGCGCGCGTTGTGCCTGCGCGGCAGCGGCGTCGTAACCCGGCAGTGCGGCGGGTTGGGCCGCAGGTTGTGCGGCCAGGGCAGGCGCGACGAATGCCAGGGCGAGTAGCCAGGCGTGCTGCGAAGAGGTCATCGTAGTTCCTTGAATAAAGTGTCCGGGGTAAACGGCGATTGGTTTGATACAGGGCGCTGGCGAGCACACAGCCACCATCGCACGGCCGCACACGGGCCGTGCGTGCGCCGATCAGAATCGATAGTCCAGGCCCACGGTGAAATAGCGCCCACGCAGGTCGTACTGGGTGAAGTCGTACGGCGCGCGAATACCCGGGAACGAGGCATCCACCGGCGGCTGCTTGTCGGCCAGATTCTCGATCTTGGCGTATAGCGTGAGCTTGTCGATGCCGGTGTAGCCCAGATACAGATCGAACTGGTTGTAGTCGCCCACGCGCGACTGCAATGCACTGGCCGCCGCGCTGGCCTTCTGGTCGAAGCCGCCGGTGTAGTACCAGGTCAGCGCTGCACTGATCGTGCCCAGATTCCAGTCCAGCGTGGTGGTCGCCTTGTTGCGCGGCAACGACGGGCCGAGATTGCTGCCGGCGTAATCCTGCAATGGGCCACCGACTACGGTGGGGCGGCGGTAATCGCGCACGTGGGTGTAGGCGGTATTAAGCCCGAAGTTGCCGGCAGCTGCGGTGCGCCAGCGCTGGCGCAATTCGACATCGATACCGGAGGTGGTCAGCTCGCTGAGGTTTTGATAACGGTTGTACACCGCCACCAGCGTGCCGCGCTCGTTGCGGATGACATCGGCCGGGTTGTTGTTCTGCACGATGGTGGCGTTGTTGCCGGTGCCGACCAGATTCTCCAGTTCAATCTTGTACCAGTCCACGCTTAGGCTGGTGTCGGCCCACGGCGACAGCACCACACCGAAGTTGTAGCTGCGCGTGCGCTCCGGGTTGAGCTCGGTGTTGCCGACGGTGAAGAAGGTCGGGTTCTGGCGCGAGCCCGGCACGTCCGGATCGAACGGATCGACCACCGAGCCGTAGGAGATATTGGTGCTGGCCGCATTCTCCGACAGCGACGGTGCGCGAAAGCCACGCGAGGCGGCCGCGCGTACCAGCACGGCATCCAGTGGTTGCCAGCGCAAACTGGCCTTGGGCGAAAACGCATTGCCGAAGTCGCTGTAATGATCGCCACGCCCGGCCAGTTGCAGTTCCAGCGATTGCAGCAGCGGCAGGTTGACCTCGGCATACAGCGCCGACACCTTGCGCTCGCCGTCCACCGCGGCAATCGCTGGGCGGATCTGCAAGCCCTGATCGATCTGCAACGGATTACGCGAGACCAATTCTTCCTGACGCCATTCGGCACCGGCGGCGAATCCGACGCTGCCGGCCGGCAGTTCGAACAGATTCCCGGACACTTTTGCATCGACGCCGCGCAGCGTCGATTGCGCCGGGCGTAGCGTGCTGAGGTTGATGCCGTCGATCACCGATTGCGGCGTGGCCGATGGATCGAGCAGGTTGTAGCTGCCGTCGGCCAGCGCCTGCGCCAACGTAAAGCGATTGGCGAAGCCACCGGACACGGTTTCGTGCTCGGTGCTGCGCGCGGCGAACGCCGCCGCTTCCCAATCCCAGCGTTCGGTCTTGCCGCGCACGCCGCCGAGAAACCGGTAGGACTGCGAGCGATTGGTTTTGACCGTCTGGCCCAGATCGAAGAAGGTGTATTCGATCGGCACCGCGGTGCCGTACGGGTTGTACGGGCTTGAGACCGGCAATAAATTGGACACCGGCTCGGCCAGCCCGGTGCTGGCGTTCAATGCGAAGCGGCCACCTTCCAGGGTGAAGTACGGGCTGGAGCCGAAGATCGACACGCCCTTGACCTCGCTGTAGAGCGCCTCGCCAAACGCTTCGACAGTGTCGCTGAGCCGGAAGGTGGCGTTGGTGTAGGCCTGATAGCGCTTGGTCGAGGGGATCAGCGTGGTGAACGGGGCCTGATTGAAGCCGCAGGTGTCGCCGGCCAGGCCGTCGATCGGCGCGCTGGCGGTGAGCACCGTGCCGGTGGGGCAGTTGCCTTGCGCATCCAGCATCGGCACCGAGCGGCCGCCGACCAGATAGCGCGCGCCCTTGGCTGACCAGCCGTTCCAGCGCCCGCCGGGAAGATCGGTATAGATGCCCGAGCGGGTCAGTTCGCGCTGGTCCTGATCCAGCCGGTCGCGGTTGTAGGCGTCGAAACTGAAAAGGATGTTGTAGCCGTCGCTGTCCAGATCGCCGATGCCGCCGATGAACTTGGCGCGCTGGGTGTCCATGCCGCCCTGATCGGAGGTGCCGCCGCTGATGCCGAGTTCGGCGCCCTGAAAATCCTGCCGGGTGATGATGTTGACCACCCCGGCCACCGCATCGGAGCCGTACACGGCAGAGGCGCCGTCCTTGAGCACTTCGATGCGTTCCACCGCCACCAGCGGCAGCGCGTTGAGGTTGACGAAGGTGTCGCCCAGGCCATTGGCAGGAAAGCCGTAGTTGGCCAGGCGGCGTCCGTTGAGCAGCACCAACGTGTTCTTCTGCGACAGCCCGCGCAGGCCGATGCCGGCCGAGCCGGAGGCCCACCCGTTGTTGGTGGTCTCGTTGGTGGCATTGCCGGTGTTGGCGGAGATCGAGCGCAGTGCGTCGGCCACGGTGACCTTGCCCGACTGCTCCAGCTGCTGGCGGTCGATCACCTGCACCGGGTTCGGGCCTTCGCTGTCGGTGCGCTTGATGTTGGAGCCGGTGACGCTGACGGTGGCCAGAGTCTTGCCCGTGTCGGGTGTCGCGTCGTCGGCATGAGCGAGGGGAATCAGCGCCGAGAGAATGGCAAGGGACAGCAGGTAAGGCGTAGGGCGCTTCACGCACGGCATCCATGAATGGGGGTTTTGCAGTGGGCCATGCGCGATTGATTAACAAAAATTACATAACTGCATAGGGATATGACGCGCTGTGACACACGCTGGCGGCCAGACGCGGTAAGACACGCGTCGGACGTCGTGCGCTGCGTGTGGCGATTGAGCACATCGAGAACAACGCGCTGCTGTTTGTCTTCAAGAGCTCGCAGATGGGCTGTCTCGCTGCGATTGGCACAGCCCGAAAAGCACTGGCGCACTTACAATGGCGCGCATGGATATCTTCAAAGTCTTTACGCTCGAAGCCGCGCATCGGCTTCCCAATGTGCCGCCCGGCCACAAGTGCGCCCGCTTGCACGGGCATTCCTTCCGGATCGAGCTGCATGTCAGCGGCGAGCCGGGTGCCGAGACCGGCTGGATCATGGATTTCGGCGACATCAAGGCCGCCTTCAAGCCGATCTACGACCGCCTGGACCACCACTACCTCAACGACATCGAGGGATTGGAGAACCCGACCAGCGAGCGTCTGGCGATCTGGATCTGGCAGCAGCTCAAGCCGGCGCTGCCGCAGTTGAGCGAGATCGTGGTGCACGAAACCTGCACGTCCGGCTGCCGTTATCGCGGCTGATCGTCTGGCGCAATCGCGTGACGCAAGGCCGCCTACTGGGCGGCTTTGCCGTTTCTGCGGCCTGGATAACTTGTTGATCCCAAAAGCCTCTTGAAGCCGTTTTGGAAATTTTCAGCAAACGTGTTGCATCGCAACAATATCCGCGTATGCTGCAACGCAACAAACGGTCACAGCATTCCCCAAGGGGTTCGCAATGTCGGCGCAGTTCGAAAACGGCTTCAGCAGTTTTGCTTCCGCAGCGGCACGCGCCAACCAGTTGGCGATGGAACACGCAGAAAACGCGTTTGGCCTGCAACTCAAGACCTTGGAGCAAAACGTGAGCGCGACCACCAGCTTCTTCGGTGAGTTTGCCCAGGCACGCGACCTGGGCGCCTACCAGACGCTCTGGCCGAAGGGGCTGCAACTGGCCCGCGACAACCTGGAACGTCTGGCGTCGGTCAATCAGGAAGTGGTCGGCTTGGGCTTGAAGGCTTCCGATGCGCTCGGCCAACTGGCCAAGCAGCAGTTCGACGCCAACAACGAGCAAGCGAGCAAAGGCAACACCCGGCGCAAGTAACCGCCACCAAAATTCAGCGTCTTTGCATGGGTCCCTCCCCCCATGCAATCCGGCCCGACAGATCCCTCCCTCTGTCGGGCTTTTTATTGTCTGATCGCTGGCTTAGCCCAAGTCATCGGACCATGCAGTCACCAAGACAGAGTCGCGGCCTCTCGACGGTTTTTCGTGCCGGTGTCGCTTTGCGATGCCCACCTGGCTGTCAGAGAACCGTGCGGTAAATGGTCAACGCTTTAACGGTCTGGACGAGTCCTTGCCGTAGCAGCACCTCCAGATAGCGCTCCACTTCCATCCCTGGATTGGTCAGCTGTGCACGCTGGCGTTGAGCGGCAGAGACAACGGCCGCCTGGTCCAGATCGAACAGATTCTCAATGAACTCGTCCGGGTGCTGCGCCTCGATCCCAAAGGGAGCGAGCGTGGCGGACGGGAAATCTTTCAGGTTGAAGGTGACGATCACGCTGGCGCTGCAGCGGATCGCAGCGGCCAGCACGTGGCGATCATCTGCATCGGGCAGCTGCAGCCCTGCTATCAACGGTTCGTGGCCAGTCACCAGGGCATCCGGAATGGCTCGGTCCATCAGCGCCGAGGTACGGTCCACCTGCTCTGCTGTGAGGTCGCGCCGGTTGAGCAATAAATTGCGCTTCCATTCCTGGTGGATTTGCACGCTCCAGCGCGCACGGAACCTGCCCGATAGTCCCAGCCACATCAACAAGTCCCGGAGCGGCGCCGGGTAAAGCACGCACGCATCGTAGACTGCGGTGAATGGCGAATGCCTCACTGATATCCCAGCGCCAGCTCCTGGGCCTGCGTGGCCAGTTCCTGCATGGCCTGCTCACTGGCGCGCTCACGTTCGCGCTTGAACTGCATCAGGTCGGCAAAACGTACGCGGCGATGTCTGCCGGTGCGGTGGAACGCCAGCGCGCCCTCTTCCATCAACTTGACCATATGCGGCCGGGAAACGTTCAGCAGATCGGCAGCTTCCTGGGTGGTCAACTCGGCGTGGATGGGCACCACCTGCACCGCATTGCCATCGGCGAGCTCGGCCAGGATATCCATCAGCAGACGCAGTGCGGAGGTGGGCAATTCCACCTGATGGGCCTGGTTCTGGTCGTCGAAGATCTGGATGCGCTGGGTTTCGAAGCTGGTGGCAAGGTAGGCCGCCAAGGCGCGTTGGCCTTGCACTGCAGCGGCGACCTCGCGCTCGACAGGCAGGACCATCTTGGACGGAGCAATGTTCGACATGTGAGCACGCTGGTGCAACGGAAACGGAGTCCAGCATAAACGAAATGCCGAATATCCGAAATAAACGAAACGCATTTCTTGTGATGGCGTGCTCTCTCTCGCCATCCTGAGATAGCTACCCGCCTGATTGCCCCAACCTCACTGCGGCAGCTGCAGCCCCTTGGCCTGGGTTGCAGCATCGGCACCCGGACGCCATGCGATCCGGCCCCAGCACGGCATCGCCAGGCGCTGGCGCAGCATGTCGATGTTCTCTTCGATGCGCTCCATCTGCGGATCGATTTCGTTGGCGATCCAGCCGATGCAGTCCAGCCCATCGGCGGCGATGGCGGCGGCAGTCAGGCGCGCGTGATTGATGCAGCCCAGCCGCACGCCGACCACCAGCATGACGGGGAGCTTGAGCTTGCGGACCAGATCGGCCTGGTCCAGATCGGCGCTCAACGGGGCAGCCCAGCCGCCGACGCCTTCGACCACCACCACCTCGGCCTGCGCGCGCAATTGCGCGAAGGCGCGGGCGATCGGCTCCAGCGACAAGGTGACGCCGACATCGGCGGCGGCCAGCTCCGGCGCCAGCGGGGCCGGCAAGGCATAGGGATTGAGAGTGGCGTAGTCGGGTTGCGGGTCGCTGGCGGCCTGCAGCGCCAGGGCGTCCTCGTTGCGCCAGCCGTGCGCGGTTTGCTCGCAGCCGCTGGCGACGGGCTTCATGCCCACGGCGGTGTGCCCGCGTGCGCGCAATGCGTGCAGCAACGCGGTGCTGCCCATGGTCTTGCCGATGCCGGTGTCGGTGCCGGTGACATAGAACGCCGAAAGCTGCATGCGTTTGGTTCCTGCGGCCACGCCGCGGTTGCAGTGAGGGCGCGCAGCATAGCGTGCCGATCCGAACGGAACGCTGAGTCGCAACGACCCTGCGGATGGCCGCTGCTAGACTTCGACCATGTTCGCAACTTCTTCGCTGACCGGCAGCAAGCCGGAACAATACGCCCAGCTCACCGCCCAGGCCCAGGCACTGGTGCACGGCGAGCCGGATCGGATCGCCAATGCCGCCAACCTGGCCGCCTTGATCTTCAATTCGTTGCCGTCGCTCAACTGGGCCGGCTTCTACTTTTACGACGGCCGCGAGCTGGTGGTGGGGCCGTTTCAGGGCTTGCCGGCCTGCGTGCGCATCCCGCTGGACAAGGGTGTGTGCGGCGCGGCCGCCAGTACCCGGCTGAGCCAGCGCATTGCCGACGTAGATGCCTTCCCAGGGCATATCGCCTGCGACTCGGCGTCGCGCTCGGAGCTGGTGATTCCACTGGTCAAGGGCGATGCGCTGATCGGCGTGCTGGATCTGGACAGCCCGGAGCTGGATCGCTTCGATGCCGACGATCAGCGCGGCCTGGAAGCCATTGCGCAAGTCTTTGTCGGCGCGCTGACGTGACCACCGAACGGCTGCGCAACATCGGCCCGAAAAGTGCGGCGTGGCTGCGTCAGGTCGGCTTGCGCACGCAGGAGGATCTGCAGGCGGTGGGGGCGGTGGGCGCGTTCGTCAAAGTGCGCCGCGCCGGCTTCAAGCCCAGCCTCAATCTGCTGTATTCGCTCGAGGGTGCGTTGACCGACTGCCATTGGCAAGAGGTGCCCGAAGCGCGGCGGAATGCCTTGCTGGCCGAGTACGAAGCGGCCAGCGCGCTGCTACCGGTGCGTGGACGCGCGGTGGGTGGGCCGGTGGAGACCGTGCACTACGCGCGCGCCGATAACGACGATACGCATGGCGACATGCGTGAGGCAGCCGATGACGATGCGGCAACAGGCGAGACGCACGACGATTGAGCGTCTGTGCCGAGTTGCAGTAGCGGTGCGCGCGGGGCGATAGTGATGCGCTCGGCAGCAGCGTGATTATTGATTTCTCGAGCGATCTATCTTCGATCGCTCGATGGCGTCATCAACGCGTCGCTGCATCCCGTAACGTTGGCGCAAGCGATGCACCCAGCGTCTGACCATGGCTAAGGCCGGGTAGCGGTTGGTACTCGGCGGTGAGGCCGGGTAACGACGACAACAGCGTGACGAGATTCCGTGCAGCGCGTGGGTCTGCACGTGGCCGCCCGGGACGATCTGGTGTTGCATCTTGTCCCGGTGGCCTGCCCTCTCCTGCCATCAGCGTCAAACGACGCTTCGATGGCTGCATGTCTGCAGAAGCTGCTTGTGCGTGATCCACCACGCGCCGCGCCTGCTGGACGATAAACCCATCGCCCCACCACAGAGAGGGATCGACCGCGACGTAGTGTTGAAACAGCTGCGGCTGCGTCAACAACATCTGCAGCACGAACAGCCCGCCATACGAATGGCCCCATAGCGTTTGCCGCTGACGATCCACCGACACGCGCGCTTCCACCTGCGGGCGAATGCGTGTGGCGATCAGTTGCGCGAATGCGGCCGCGCCGCCGGTCCTGCGCTGTGGATTCAGCGGATCGGTTTCCACACGGCCATCGGTAAAACGCGCAGGCGTGTAATCCAGACTGCGCCCCACCGCATCGATGCGCAGCGCACTGTCGTCGGCGATGAACACCAGCACCGGTGCAACGCCGTGCGTGGACAGGCTGTCGAGCAGGCGCTCATCCAGTTCCATCAATGCCGCATTGCCATCCAGCAGATACACCACCGGATATCCCGCAGCGGGCGCTGCTGCCTTGGGTGTGGCAATCCGCACGCGGTAACGGCGTTGGCCATCGACCGAGTCCAGACGCAAGTCACTGAAGACATACGAGGCGCTGGGACGATCGGCGACGGTACTGCCGAGCGTGTGGGTCAGATCCGGCTGTGCGAACAATGGCGTCATGCCGACGATCCACATCAGCACACCGGCGCACGCAAGCCGCCAACGATGATGTCGCATCACTGCACGCTCTCCTCATGCGCCGCGCACGTTTGTATGCGGCGCTGCATCGCCATTTAGAAGCCGAAACTCAAGCTCGCCCAATACGCGCGACCCGGTTCGTTGTAGGTGGCCGCACCCGCCGCACCGCCGGTGTTGTTGGTGCCTTCGCGGAACAGGCGCGTATCGAATAGGTTGTCCACGCCCATCCCCACGCTGATCTTGCGGGTGATGCGGTAACGCGCACTGATGCCCCACAGATCGTAGGGGTCGCGCGTATCAGCAGCGATGGCGCCGCCGCTGGTGCTCGATTGGGTGGCCGATTCCTGCTTGCCGTAGAAGGTGCCGGTGAGCAGCAGCGACAAGGCCTGGGTCGGTTGCCAATCCAGCGTGGTGTTGACGGTGTATTCGGGGATCACCGACAGCGGCTGATCGGTGGCGGTGTTCTTGTTCTCGATCATGTAGGTGACGTTGGTATTCCACTTCAGTTCGCGGCCCTGCTCGCCCAGCAGCGGCAAGGTGAGATTGCCTTCCACGCCCTGCACGATCGCTTCCGATGCGTTGGTCCACTGGAACACCTGCCCACGTCTGTCGACGGTGATATTGACCGGCGTCATACCGGCGACGATCTTGTCGTCGTAGGCGTTATGGAAGTACGTCAGCGAGGCGTGGTGACCGCTCTGCGGTGCCCACTCGATGCCGATCTCCTTGTTGATGCTGGTCTCCGGATCGAGGTTGTCGTTGCCCTGGATATAGCAGCCCGAGCCGAGATTGGGGAACAGCACCGGGCAGCCATTGCCGCGCGTGTAATACAGATAATTGGCGTTGGACTGGTACAGGTTGGGCGCCTTGAACGCACGCGCGATGCCGCCCTTGAGCAGCCAGTCGTCGGTGAGTTTGTACTGCACGTTGAGGCTGGGGCTGAGGTTGTTGCCGAACTGGCTGTGGTGATCCAGTCGCAGGCCCGGCGTGAGCGTCAGCCGCTCGGTGGCGTAGATGTTGTCTTCCAGATAGACCGCGCTGAGCGTGGCCTCGCTGCGTGGACTGCGTGCGCCCGCGGCAAGGCCGGGGAAGCCACCGCCGGCGGTGACGGCCTGCGACATCGAATACGCATCGCTGAGGCGGCTCTGGCGGCGCTCGAAGCCCAGCGTGAGCACCTGTTCGGCCCAGGCCTGCAACGGCATGTTGAATTCGCCATCGATGTTGAGGTTATCGAGCGTGGCGGTGGAGTTGAGCAGACCGGCGGCGATGGAGCCTTCCGGCCCGCCGGCCAGGCCTTCGTTGAGACGGGTGTTGTCGGTGCCTTCATAGGCCGCGGTGAGGCGCGAGGTGCCCAGCGCCCAGGTGCCGCGATGGGTCAGCGATGCGGTGCGGCGGATCATGGTATTGGTTTCGCTGCCGAACAAGGCGCTGAGATCCGCGCCGGCCAAGCCGTCGGCGCTGACCGCGCGATCGCCCGCGTACAGATTGCCCTGGCGGCTGAAACCGGCATCGAGTTCGACCACCTGGCCTTCCATCGGGTCCCAACGCAGCAGGCCGTTGATGTCCTTGTTGCGCACGCCCTCGCGCCCGGCCGGTGGCACTGCGGCAGCGTTGTTGGCGAAGCGGCGATTGAGATCCAGCGAATCCGGATCGGTTTTGTTGAGGTTGCCGTAGAGACGGAACGAGAACGTGTCGGACAGCGGGCCGCTGAGCTGGAAGCCGGCACGCTGGCCGCCGCCTTCGGCACTGTGCTGCGGCACAAGACCGAACACCGTCATCGAGCCGGTCAGATCGCCGGTCGGCCTCTTGGTGATGATGTTGACCACGCCACCGGAGGCACCCGAGCCATAGCGTGCAGCGGCCGGGCCGCGCAGCACTTCGATGCGCTCCACCGCTTCGGCCGGCACCCAGTTGGTGTCGCCACGCGTATTGCGCTCGCCGCTGCGGCCCATGCGCACCGCATCGCGCGATCCCACCGGCTTGCCATCGACCAGAATCAGCGTGTTTTCCGGGCCCATGCCGCGCAGATCGATCTGGCGGTTATTGCCGTACTGGCCAGAGGCACTATTGCCGGTGAGATTGACGCCCGGCATGGTGCGCAGCAGCTGCGACAGATCGTTGACCGGCGGACGCCGCTCGATGTCTTCGGCCGTGATCACCGACGAACCCAGTGCTTGGCGTGCAATCTGTGCGGCAGTGACGTGCACGGTGTCCAGCGATTGCGGATCGGCTACAGCGTCTTCGGCAGATGCGCTGCAAATGCAGCTGCCGCAACCGAGGGCAATGGCCAGCACCAGCTGACGGTGGGACAACACGGGACGACGTGCAGGCACAGACATCCATGACCGGCGTGATGCGGACATTCTCAAACCTCTCGACAGGAGATAGACCTCTGGCGACGGCTTGAGGTGACACGGTGGGGGTGATGCGTGCAACGTGCACTGGGTACGTGCAAGGCGCTACAACGCAGTCAAGATTGTCCGCGCATTCTACACAGATGCGATTCATTCTCAAATGGTCGATCTGCGGTGGCGCTGCTGCGCGCTACTTCAACGCAAGCAGTTCGCGCATGTCATCGACAATGGCAACCGCGCCGGAGGTCTGTACATCGAAGCCGCGCAGATAGCCGTAACGCACCATCGCCAACGGCATTGCAGCGGCAGTTGCGGCGGCTGCATCGGTGGCCGAATCGCCAACCATCAGGCACTGCTGCGGGGTGTGCCGGAACTGCCTGGCCAGGTGCAGCAGCGGCGCTGGATCGGGCTTGCGCTGCGGCAGCGAATCGCCACCGAGCACCGTGCTGAAATGCGCCGCGATGCCCAGATGCTCCAGCAGCGGCGCGATAAAGCGCGACGGCTTGTTGGTGCACAACGCCAGCGTGGCGCCGGCCTCGCGCAAGCCGGCCAGTGCCTCGGCAACGCCGGGATACACCTGCGGGTTGTGCAGCAGGCAGGCTTCGTAGTGACGCATCATCACCGGCATTTCGGTATCGGCATTGTGCGTGCCGCCGGCTTCGCGCAACGCGGTGGCAAGCAGCACGTGCACGCCTTCGCCGATCCAGCTGCGGATCGTCGCCTCGCTGAACTGCTGCAGCCCAAGCTCCTGCAAGGTGGCATTGAGCGCTTCGGCGATGTTCGGTGCGCTGTCCACCAGCGTGCCATCCAGGTCGAAAATCACCAGTGGATACGGATACATGCGGACTGCCTTGTGTAGGGAGAGCGAGGCGCAGTGTACGAAGTGCAGGATTCAGAGCGTGTCACCGTGACGCGATGCGGAGTGTCGACGCTGCGTCGATGCAGGCGTCGATGCAGACGCGGCTGCGGTCATCGTCGCATGCCATACGCTAAGGCGAAGCACTGCAGACATGACGCGTTGCACTCACTGCGCCTGCGGCACATCGCCGAACAACTCGCCCTGCACCGCGCCCTCTTCCGCATCGCTGAAACCGCTCAAACCCACACCGACCAGGCGATAGCGCGTGTCGGCAGGCAACTCCACGCGCCGGGTCAGCGCCAATGCAATCTCCGCCAGTGCCTCAAGTGAGGCCGGTGGCTGCTCCGGCGTGTACGAGCGGGTCAGAATGCGAAAGTTCGAGGTCTTCAATTTCAGCACCACCGTGCGCCCGATACGCTCGGTGCGCCGCGTGGCGAGCCAGGTTTTTTCGGCCAGGCGCAGGATGTGCGGATCCAGCGCCTCCAGCGCGATATCTTCGCTGAAGGTGTCTTCCGAGGAGACCGATTGCACCTCCTGATCCGGTTCGACCGGGCGTTCGTCGATGCCACGCGCGCGGCGATACAGGCTCTGCCCGAAGCTGCCGAAATGCGCCTGCAATTCTTCCAGGGGGCGCAGCCGCAGATCGCTGACGGTAACAATCCCCAATGCGGCCAGCTTGCCGTCCATCACCTTGCCCACGCCGGGAATACGATTGACCGGCAGCGGCAGCAGGAACGCATCCACACGACTGGGCGCGATGACGAACTGCCCGTCGGGCTTGCGCCAGTCCGAGGCGATCTTGGCCAGGAATTTGTTCGGCGCGATGCCGGCCGATGCGGTGAGCTGGGTTTCCTCGCGGATCTGGGTGCGGATCAGTTGCGCGATTTCAGTGGCCAGTTGCATGCCGGTCTTGGCTTGCGTGACATCCAGATAGGCTTCGTCCAGCGATAGCGGCTCGACCAGATCGGTATGCCGATGGAAGATCTCGCGCACCTGCCGCGACACCGCCTTGTAACGCGCAAAATCCGGCGGCACGAACACCGCATCCGGGCATAGACGCTCGGCACGCATCGCCGGCATGGCCGAACGAATACCGAAGGTACGCGCCTCATACGAGGCTGCGCACACCACCGAGCGCGCACCGCGCCAGGCCACCACCACCGGCTTGCCGCGCAGCGATGGATCGTCACGTTGCTCCACGGACGCGTAGAACGCATCCATGTCCACGTGCACGATCTTGCGCATCAAGCTGGCATCTCTCCAAAAGCGTAGACACATGATAAATCAGCCGCGTCTCACGCCTTGATCCGGCCTGCACAGACCGCTTGCCGCACCGCGCAACCGGTTGAACACAGCACGCATGCGTACGGATAAAACGTTTGATTGAACCGCGCGCCCTCATGCACGCTTGCCGGCTTCGCCTTATCGCTTCTTGCAGGAAACGTTCGTCATGACTCGTCAAAGTGCGTACTCGCGTGACCAATTGCTGGCCAGCGCGCGTGGGGAATTGTTCGGACCCGACAGTGCCCGCCTGCCCAACGACCCGATGCTGATGTTCGACCGCATCACCGAGATCAACGACACCGGCGGCGCACATGGCAAGGGCGTGATCCGCGCCGAACTCGATGTCCGCCCGGACCTGTGGTTCTTCGGTTGCCACTTCATCGGCGACCCGGTGATGCCCGGCTGCCTGGGCCTGGATGCGATGTGGCAGCTGACCGGCTTCTTCCTCACCTGGATCGGCGCGCCGGGTCGCGGCCGCGCGCTGGGTTGCGGCGAGGTCAAGTTCACCGGCCAGGTGCTGCCGAGCGCCACACTGGTGAGCTACGAGATCGATATCAGCCGCGTGATCAACCGCAAGCTGGTGATGGCGCAGACCGATGCGCGCATGCTGGTGGACGGGCGCGAGATCTACACTGCCAAAGACCTGCGCGTGGGCATGTTCACTTCAACGGAGAATTTCTGATGCGCCGTGTCGTCGTCACCGGAATGGGCATCACCTCGTGTCTGGGCAATGACCTGGACACCGTCTCCACTGCACTGCGCGAGAGCCGCTCGGGCATCACCGCATTGCCCGATCACGCCGACGCCGGCCTGCGCAGCCGGGTGGGCGGCGCGGTGGCGCTGGACCTGGACAGCCTGATCGACCGCAAGCTCAAGCGCTTCATGGGCGATGCCTCGGCGTACGCGTATCTGGCCATGCGCGATGCGATCGCCGATGCCGGGCTGGATGCCGAACAGGTCAGCGCATTACGTACCGGCGTGATTGCCGGCTCCGGTGGCGGATCCAGCCAATGGCAGGTGGAAACTGCCGATCTGCTGCGCAACCGTGGCGTGCGCAAGGTCGGCCCGTACATGGTGCCGCGCACGATGTGTTCGGCGGTGTCTGCATCGTTGGCCACTGCGTTCAAGATTCGCGGCCTGAGCTACTCGCTCTCGGCTGCCTGCGCGACCTCGGCGCATTGCATTGGCGCGGCTGCGGATCTGATCCGGCATGGCGCGCAAGACGTAATGTTTGCCGGCGGCGGCGAAGAATTGCACTGGACCATGAGCGTGATGTTCGATGCGATGGGCGCGCTGTCGACCGGCTTCAACGATCGTCCTGCGGTCGCCTCGCGCCCGTACGATGCGCAGCGCGACGGCTTTGTCATCAGCAGCGGCGGCGGCATGCTGGTGCTGGAAGACTACGATCACGCCATCGCCCGTGGCGCACGCATCCATGCCGAATTGCTCGGCTATGGCGTGACCTCCGACGGCGCCGATATGGTGGCGCCCAGCGGCGAAGGCGCGGTGCGCTGCATGCACATGGCGATGCAAGGCCTCAGCCAGCCGATCGATTACCTCAACACCCACGGCACCTCAACACCGCTGGGCGATGTCACCGAACTGGGCGCGGTGCGCGAGGTGTTCGGCGACAACGTACCGCCGTTGTCCTCGACCAAGGCGCTGTCCGGTCATTCGTTGGGCGCGGCCAGCGTGCACGAGGCGATCTACAGCCTGCTGATGCTGCGCGACGGTTTCATGGCCGGCTCGGCGCATATCGACGAGCTCGACCCGCGCGCCGAAGGCTTCCCGATCCTGCGCGAAACGCGTGAGGCAACGTTGAACACGGTGATGTCCAACAGCTTCGGCTTCGGCGGCACCAATGGCGCATTGGTGTTTGGCCGGGTGTGACGATTGATGGCGTGGCGGAAGCCGAACAGGATCGCGTGACCTGTTCGGCATCTCAACGGCACGCATCGGCAAGCAGTCGGCGGCATGCCAGGCCGGTACTTGCGCCAGTAGGCACGCTCGCTCTGCTCGGTCCAGGCACGGCCGCGGTAATGCGCATCCCACTACGTATCGAGCGAGATCGCCGCGTCTTTGCTAGCCTGCAATTGCACTATGCCAACATCGCGACGGTCGCGCTCGGGTTGGCCCATGGTGCATGGCGAAGATGGAGGTAGCGAAGATGGCTGACACGCGCTCTCCGGTGAGATCGGAATTCGCGGCGCTTGCGCATGCCGACTGGGATAGCTTGTTTCATGGCCCATCGGTGGTTTACCTGCTGGCGCATGCGCGGCGGGAGGCGTTTTACATCGACGTGGCAAGTGGTCTGGGCGCAATCAGCGACACGCGCCGGCGCATCATCGCGCAGCAGGAAGCCAGCTTGCCCAGGGAGCGCGTGATGCCGCTGCTGCTGGTGTGGTTCGAGGCCTGCACCGATCTGGCAGCTGCCCAGGCCCGCGCCAAGCAACTTCGCGCCTGGCCGCATGCCTGGCGGCGGCAGTTGGTGGAGACGCTCAACCCTGCCTGGATCGACCTGGATGCCTATGCCCTGGGATTTCCTGGCGCACTGGCGCAGGTGGGCGAACGCCATGCCCAGTGCCGCGACTTGCAGAATCCTGAAGATGTAGAGGGCACCTGAGCGAGCGGGTGCCTGGTCCTGCAGCACGATGGGACGCGCTCGAACTCAAGGACACACGATGTCCGATGCACTGCGTCCGCTAGACCTTTGCGCACGCCAATGCACCGCATCCGGATGCGGTGCGCCGCGCAGCTGACAACGTGTTGGCGAAACAACGTAAACGCCTGCGATCAGCCCGCCATGCCGTTATGCCGCAACAGCGCATCGATGCTCGGCGCACGCCCACGGAAGGCACGGAAGTTATCGGCCGCACTACGGCTGCCTCCACGCGACAACACTTCATGGCGGAAGCGCGCGCCGGTATCGGCAACCTGCTCGGGTGCTTCTTCGAAGGCGGCGTAGGCGTCAGCGCTGAGCACTTCGGCCCACTTGTAGCTGTAGTAGCCAGCCGCGTAGCCACCGGCAAAGATGTGGCTGAACTGATGCGGGAAACGATTCCACGCCGGCGGGCGATTGACCGCCACTTCGTCGCGCACGCGCTCGATCAGTTGCAGCACACTGTCCTGCAGCGGGTCGAAGCTGCTGTGCAGCTGCATGTCGAACAGCGCAAATTCCAGCTGGCGCACGGTGAACATGCCGCTCTGGAAATTGCGTGCGGCTAGCAGCCGCTCGAACAGATTGCGCGGCAACGGCTCGCCGGTGCGCACATGCGCGGTCATCGCCTGCACGCGCTCCCATTCCCAGCAGAAGTTCTCCATGAACTGGCTCGGCAGTTCCACCGCATCCCACTCCACGCCGTTGATGCCGGCCACACCCAGCTCGCCGATGCGCGTGAGCAACTGATGCAGGCCGTGGCCCATTTCATGGAACAGCGTGGTGACTTCGCCATGCCGGAACGTGGCCGGCGTATCGCCACTGCCGCGGCCGAAGTTGCACACCAGATACACCAGCGGGGTCTGCACGCCGTTGGCGGTGTCGCGGCGATTGCGGCAATCGTCCATCCACGCACCGCCGCGCTTGCCTTCGCGTGCGTACAGATCCAGATAGAACTGCCCAACCAGCTCGCCCTGCGCATCTTCCAACCGATAGAAACGCACATCCTCATGCCAGACCGGCGCGCTATCGGGCTTGACGGTGAGCCCGTACAGGCTGTGGATGACATCGAACAGGCCGGCCAGCACCTTGGGCTCGGTGAAATACTGCTTCACTTCCTGCTCGGAGAAGCTGTAACGCGCCTGCTTGAGTTTTTCGCTGGCGTAGGCCAGGTCCCAGGCCTGCAATTCGTCCAGGCCAAGTTCGTCGCGCGCAAAGGCTTCGAGTTCGGCACGATCGCGCTGCGCATACGGTTTGGCGCGCACCGCCAGATCGCGCAGGAAGCCCATCACTTCATCAGGGCTTTGCGCCATCTTGGTGGCGACCGAATACTCCGCGTAGCTGGCAAACCCGAGCAGCTGCGCCAGCTCGGCGCGCAAGGCGAGAATGCGATCGATATTGGCGCTGTTGTCCAGCGCAGCATCGCCGAATTCGGAGGCGCGCTCGGCATTGGCGCGATACAGCCGCGCGCGCAGTTCGCGATGGTCCGCATCGGTTTGCACCGGCAGATAGCAGGGCATCTGCAAGGTGAGTTTCCAGCCTGGCACGCCGTCTTTTTCGGCAGCAGCGCGCGCGGCGGCGACCACTTCGACCGGCAGGCCGGACAGCTCGCTTTCGTCTTCGCTCACGTACGACCATGCATCGGTGGCATCGAGCACGTTCTGCGAAAACTTGGCGGCCAGCGCGGACAACTCTTCCTGCACTTGCGCAAAGCGCGCCTTGGACGCGTCATCCAGCTCGGCACCGCCGAGGCGGAAATCGCGCAGCGCGTTTTCCAGCACCTTGCGACGTGCCGCGTCGTAGTGCGCCGCTTCCGGTGATTCCGCGAGCGCCTTGTATTGCGCGTACAACGCCAGGTTCTGCGCCAGCGCGCTGCCGAAGCGGCTTAACTTGGGCAGATTGCTGTTGTAGGCCTCGCGCAGTTCCGGCGTGTTGACCACCGCCTGCAGATGGCCCACCTGCCCCCACGCGCGCCACAACCGCTCGGTGGCATCGTCCAGGGGCACCACGAAGCTGTCCCAGCTGACCGGGCTGACCTGTTCGGCCGTTTTCACCACAGCCTCGGCATCGGCCAGCAGGCGATCGATTGCCGGACCCACGTGTTCGGGGCGGATCGCATCGAAGGACGGCAGTCCGGACAGGTCGAGCAGCGGGTTGGTCATGGAGCGCTCCGGCGGTGGACTGGATGACGGGTGACTGGATCAAGAATCAACACGTGTGGCTAGCAAAACTTCGCGATGCGCAGCAGTTCTGATAACGGCTCAGAAGGATATGGCGGTCATTCCAGCGCCGCACAAGGCAGCGTGGGCAAGTCGCCGCCGCTGACTGCGATGGCAATGGCCGCATCGCTGTCGGTAACGTCGATGTCGCGCGCCACGTACCAGGCCGGGTCGTAATAGCTGTGCGCATAACGCTCGCCGGCATCGCACAGGATGGTGACGATGGAGCCGCTACGGCCGGCCTCGCGCATGCGCTGGGCCGCCTGCAGCACACCGACGAAATTGGTGCCGGTGGAGCCGCCGACGCGGCGGCCGAGCGTGGCGCTGACGTGGCGCATCGCCGCCAGGCTCAAGGCGTCGGGCACCTTGATCATCATGTCCACGCAGCTGGCGATGAAGCTGGACTCCACCCGCGGGCGGCCGATGCCCTCGATGCGCGAGCCGCCGGTGATGGCCAGCTCCTTGGGGCACTGCCCGTCCACCGCGCGGCAATAGCCGTCGAAGAACACCGACACCTCCGGGTCCACGCACAGGATGCGGGTGGCGTGGCGCCGGTAGCGCACGTAACGGCCAAGCGTGGCGCTGGTGCCGCCGGTGCCGGGGCTGCACACGATCCACTCGGGAATCGGGTGCGGTTCGTCGGCCAGTTGCTTGAAGATCGATTCGGCGATGTTGTTGTTGGCGCGCCAGTCGGTGGCGCGCTCGGCGTAGGTGAACTGGTCCATGAAGTGCCCGCCGGTCTCGCGCGCGAGCTGGTGCGAGGCGCTGTCCAGATCGCAGGCACGCTCGACCAGATGGCAGCGGCCGCCATGAAATTGAATCGCGGCGATCTTTTCCGGCGAGGTCGAGGCCGGCATCACCGCGATGAAGGGCACACCCAGCAAGCGTGCGAAATACGCTTCGGAAATCGCAGTCGAGCCACTGGAGGCCTCGATCACCGGCCGCCCCGCACGCAGCCAGCCGTTGGTCAGCGCGTACAGAAACAGCGAGCGCGCCAGCCGATGCTTGAGGCTGCCGGTGGGGTGGCTGGACTCGTCCTTGAAATACAGGTCGATGCCCGGATAGCCCGGCAGGTCCATCGGAATCAGGTGGGTGTCTGCCGAACGGTTGAAATCGGCTTCGATCTTCTGGATGGCGGCGGCCACCCACTGGCGCTGCGACATGGCAGGACTGTGCGGCGAAGGAAGCCCCAATTCTACCGCTGCCAGGCACGCGGCCACGGCCGGCGGGTCATCGGGCGGACAGCTGGGAGCCGATGCTATGCTGATCGCACCTGTTCGCCTGCCCTGACCGCCTGTGCTGCGTTGCCTGCTCCGCCTGCTGCTGTGCCTGTGCCTGGTTGCCAATACGGCCACCGGCGCGTGGGCATCGGTGGGCATGGCGATGCCGGCGATGGCCTCGGGTGCGATGGCGCAGGCTGCGTCAGCTGCGCAGGCTTCCATGCCGGCCGCAATGCCGTGCCATGCCGACATGCAGCCGACTGCCGCCGTGCCTACCCACGACAACGACAAGCATGCGCACGCAGCCGATTGCTGCAAGCTGGGTAGCTGCGACTGCCTGCAGCACTGCAGCCTCGCCCTGCTGACCCTGCCTGCGGTGCCCGCAGGTCTGCTCGGTCACTCGGCGTTGCCGGCCAACCTGGCCGAAGGACGCAGCAGCCCGTTGCCCGAGCAACCGGTTCGACCTCCCATCGCCTGAGCGCTGACGGCTTGCGCCGTCATCGGGCCCGCGTGCTTGCTGCGCGGGGTTTCTAAGCGATGCGATGCGTCCGCCTTCATCGGTGGGCCGCAGCGGAGATGTCATGTCTTTCGATCCCAATTCTTTCGATCCACCCTCCAACGGCGGCCTGAGCCGACGCCGCTTCGTGCAGGGCATCACCCTGGGCGGTGTTGCCGCCACCACCGGCCTGTGGCGCAGCGATGCGCGTGCGTCCAACCCGGTGAACACGCCGGTCCTGCGCGGCAGCAGCCAATCACTGCAGATCGGCCGCATGCCGGTCAACCTCACCGGGCGCGCGCGCACCGCCATCACCGTCAACCAGAGCCTGCCCGCGCCCACGCTGCGCTGGCGCGAGGGCGACATGGTGAGCGTGCGCGTACGCAACGCGCTAGCCGACCAACCCACTTCGGTGCATTGGCACGGCCTGTTGCTGCCGGCCAATATGGATGGCGTGCCGGGCATGAGCTTTGACAGCATCGCGCCGGGCCAGGAGTATCACTACCGCTTTGCGCTGCGCCAGTCCGGCACTTACTGGTACCACAGCCATTCGATGTTTCAGGAGCAGGCCGGCTTGTACGGCGCCATCGTCATCGACCCGCTGACACCGCCGCCGTATCGGCATGATCGCGAACATGTGGTGCTGCTCTCGGACTGGACAGATCTGGAGCCGGCCGCGCTGTTCCGCCGGCTCAAGCAGATGCCCAGCCACGACAATTACGCACAGCGCACCGTGGGCGATTTCCTGCGCGATGCGCGCGAAGACGGCATGCGCGCAACGCTGGCCGATCGCGGCATGTGGGGACGCATGCGCATGACCCCGACCGACCTGTCCGATGTCAACGCCAATACCTACACCTACCTGCTCAACGGCGTCGCCCCGGCCGGCAACTGGACCGGGGTGTTCAAGCCCGGCGAGAAGGTACTGCTGCGTTTCATCAACGGCTCGTCGATGACCTATTTCGACATCCGCATCCCCGGCCTGCGCATGACCGTGGTGGCCGCCGATGGCCAATACGTGCACCCGGTGAGCGTGGACGAGCTGCGCATTGCTGCTGCAGAAACCTTCGACGTGATCGTCGAACCCATCGGGCAGGACGCATTTACGTTGTTCGCGCAGGACATGGGTCGCACCGGATTTGCCTGCGGCACGCTGGCGGTGCGGCATGGCTTGCAGGCGCCGATTCCTGCATTGGATCCGCGCGCGATCCTGACCATGCAGGATATGGGCAATGGCGATGGCATGGCGCATGCAGATCACGCCATGCACGGCGGTGATGCGATGCAGGGCGATCCACACGCAGCGCACGCGATGGCAATGCCGATGGCGGCAACACACATGCACGGGCATGCGAACCAGACTGCGCAGAACAAAGCACCGCACCACCCCGCCAGCGAAGACGGTAATCCGCTGATCGACATGCGCAGCAATGCCACTGCGCCACGCCTGGACGACCCCGGCGTTGGCCTGCGCGACAACGGCCGCCGCGTGCTGTGCTACGCCGACCTGCACAGCGTGTTCGACGATCCGGATGGACGCGAGCCCGGGCGCGAGATCGAGCTGCATCTGACCGGGCATATGGAAAAATTCGCCTGGTCCTTCGACGGCATCGCCTTTGCTTCGGCAGAGCCCTTGCGGCTGCAGTACGGCGAGCGGCTGCGCATCGTGCTGGTCAACGACACCATGATGCAGCACCCCATCCATCTGCACGGCATGTGGAGCGACCTGGAAGATGCCGACGGCAATTTCCAGCTACGCAAGCACACCATCGACATGCCGCCAGGCACCCGCCGCACATACCGCGTGCGCGCCGATGCGCTGGGCCGCTGGGCCTACCATTGCCATCTGCTCTACCACATGGAAGCGGGCATGATGCGCGAAGTGCGGGTGGAAGCATGAGCGCGCTTCGTACGCAAGACGTGGTGCTGCTCGCACTGCTGCTGAGCGCATCGGCTACCGCACAGGAGCATGTGCCTGAGGCGATGGATTCATCCGCGCATGCCGATGGCACGCATGCACTGCAGTTGGCCGACCACGCAACGGCTGCCCAGCCGCAGACGTCCACCGCGACAGATGTATCGCCGCCATCTGCGCAGGAGACCGCACATGCGATGCAGATGGATCACGCGCATCTGCAGCACACTGGCGCTGCATCGCCATCGCCATCGCCATCGCCATCGCTATCGGCAAACGCTGCCGACAGCACGCCTGCGCAACGCCCGGTGCAAGCCGACGTTTCGGCATCGCCGACATCGATGCATCACGCAGGCATGCAGCACGCCGACGTCAAGCATGCCGCACACCAGGCCTCTACGAAGCCACAACCGGGCCACAGCCAGCAGCCCCAGACGGACATGGACCATGGGGCAATGGACCATGCGTCGATGGACCACGCGTCGATGCAGCACGCCCCGATGCAACATGGACCAGCGCAGCATGGGCCGATGGATCACACCAACATGCAGCACGCACTGCACACCGAAGCGGCGACCCAAACGCCGGCATCGCCTACCACCAGCGCACTGCCGCGCGAGCCTATCCCCAAGCCCACTGCCGAGGAGATCGCTGCGGCATTTGCACCTCTGCAGCACCATGCGATGCACACGGCAGGCATCAATCACTACGTGTTGCTCGATCGACTGGAAGCGTCCAATACCAACCGCGGCAGTGGTCAGGATTGGGAAGCACGCGCCTGGATCGGCGGCGACATCGACAGGCTCTGGCTGCGCAGCGAAGGCGAGCGGCACGACGGGCGCACGCAGGACGCCTCGTTGGAGGCGTTCTACGGTCACGCCATCTCGCCATGGTGGGATGTACTGGTTGGCACACGTCAGGACATCGGCGCGGGCGCACATCGCAGCTGGGCCGCCTTCGGCGTGCAGGGACTGGCACCGTACAAGTTCGAGACCGAAGCCACGCTCTACATCGGCAGCGGCGGCCGTGCCGCACTGCGACTGGAAGGCGAGTACGAGGTGCTGCTGACCAACCGGCTGATCCTGCAACCACGCGTGGAAGTCAGTATCGCCCTGACCGACGATGACCGGCGCAACATTGACAACGGAGTGGAGCAGGCCGAATTTGGCCTACGGCTGCGCTACGAAATCACCCGCCGTTTCGCGCCCTACATCGGCTGGGTACACAGCCGCAGCTTCGGTGACACCGCCAGACGCGCCGCGATCGAAGACGAACCGGCGCGCGACAGCCGCTTCGTTGCCGGCGTGCGCATCTGGTTCTGAGACAGCCGCTGTGCGCATGGGCCCGACCGTTCGGAGTCGGAGTCGGGCCCATGCCACTACCTTGAGCCGTGCAGGTCATGCTCTCTGCCGCGATCAACCAGAAAGCGGCGCAGTCGGATCACCGCCTCCCGCAATACAGACATACCGACAACCATTGCCTCGCTAACATCGGCGCCCAACGCAGTCAGACCTGCTCCCCCCATTCCATCAAGGAGACCGCAATGCCTTTGACCGATCTGCAACACGTTCCCGGCGCCAGCGCCGCGCCCGCCGAGACCGGCGGCTTCGTGTTCAACCACACCATGCTGCGCGTCAAGGATGCCCAGAGTTCGCTGGATTTCTACACCCGTGTGCTCGGCTTCCGCCTGCTGGATGCGCGCGATTTTGCCGATGCGAAGTTCAGCCTGTACTTTCTCGCCTTGTTGCCGCAAGACACCGCAATCCCCGAAGAAGATACCGAACGTCGTCTGTGGATGGCCGGCATCCCGGGCGTACTGGAACTCACACACAACCACGGCACCGAAACCCAGGACGGCCCGGTCTACCACGACGGCAACAGCGAGCCGCGCGGCTTCGGCCACATCTGCATCTCGGTGCCCGACATCCACGCCGCCTGCGCCCGCTTCGACGCCCTCGACGTGCCGTACCAGAAGCGCCTGGAAGATGGCCGCATGAAGCACCTGGCCTTCATCAAGGACCCGGACGGCTATTGGGTAGAGATCATTTCCAATACGCCCCTGGCCTAACGCAGAACAAAAATGCCCGGGAATTCCCGGGCATTTTTTATGCGTGCGAGCTATCGGCAGTTGTTACAAAACGGCCCGTTCGAGCAACGTGCGGCAGCAAAGAACACTACCAGCACCTTTGAACGAACCCGATGCGCTCAGAGGCAGCCGCCATCCAGCGCGGCGCACTGCATCAGTTGGAAGCGGCAACAGCCTCTCTGTCCGGAAACCATTGCGGCAACTGCTCGGCAAATTTTGCGGCACATTCCTCGCTGTACGCCCGAGCAGCCTCTTTCACCAGCGCGTAGTCGTTGGCTTCCCACTGCTCCAGCGAGGCGGTACGCGGTGTCGGTGCACAGTCCAGATTGACCGGGCTTGCCTTGCGCTTCAGAAGGCCGGAACGCTCACCGCCAATCGTCACTGCATAGCGCAGCTCGTAGGGCGACGTGGTATCGGCCAGGCTCTGGTAGACAAGCAGCCAGTCGGACATCAGCACCTGCAGCGGGAACGGATCCACCGGCAGTGCTGCCGGATGCCCGGTGAAGTAGCTCTTCAGACGCGCATTGACCGCATCGCGCTGCAATTGATATCCCGGATTCCCTACGGCCTCCATCTTCTCGCCTTTCAGCTGGCCCTTACCAAAGGACGACACTGCGATGCCGCGCGCGAACAGGCTGGTGGCGATCTGCAATCCCACCACCGCCCCAGTGTGTCCGCGCCGCACCACGCGCAACATTTCGTCGCCATTGGGTAGGCCGTTGGAACCAACACGCATGCTGGCATGCAACGGAAGCTGCAACGCCCAATCCGCCGACGATGCGATGAGGGCATCACCTTGCGTTTGTGAAGCGGGCTGCTCTTCTGTTGCAGCGACCAACACCGTGCCGGCAGCCGCAGCGGCGGCATAGGCCGTCGCTGTCGAAAAATCGCCAGTGGCAAATGCAGGCACCACCGCCACCGCCTCTGCCCCACGCGTGGCCGTGCAGAACGCGCTGGAAGCACGCATCTGTACTTCATGAAATTCGATGCCGTTGATCTGATGTACGACCGCATCCTGGCCGTACTGCGCCACCAGCTTGGCAACGATGGCCTCCTGCTCGACCGGCTGCTGGCCGCAGACCTTGGCCGCGGCGATGCGCGACCAGGCGAACTGCAGCGCAGGATCCCATCCCATCGCGTCTTCGCCCACGAACCCGTGGTCGTAGTGGTAGGCGTAGATGGCCGGGTCGATTTCTTGCAAGGTCATGCCGCCCACCCCCGCATAACCGGGCGGAACATCGCCAGCCATCGCAACGCCGCTCAGTGCCGAGATCGCCACTGCAATCAATGCTTTCATAGAGTCCTTCCACTGGAAATGGCGTCGCATTGCGTGTCCCCCACGCAATGCGACAAGACACTGTCAGACCGCGCGGACAGCGGCCAACAGCACAGTGCTTGGTCCATCAGACAACGATCCGCAGTCGGCTCGAACGCTCACTTGCGAACATAGTGTGGGCGCATCACGCGCACTTGGCAGTCGGGGCGGTCCCCACATCTGTAGGGACCGCCCTGGAAGTGGCGGTTATCTATGCATGCAACAGTCCGCCAGTACTGCGCTGCCACTCGCGCGGCGGGCGCAGTGCGGCAAGCGTGTGGACCAACTCGCGATAGCTGTCGGACAGTTGTGCGAACAGGCTGGCATCGCTGCAACGGGTATCGGCCACATCGGAATAGGCACCGCGCCCTAGGTCGATGAAGTAGTCCACGCTGAGCCGGCGACGCTGCGCCACGCCAGGAAATAGCCCGGCAATCAGCAAACAACCGTCGCCCACATCGCGCAACAGATCGGCACGCAGACTGCCGATCTGTTCCTGCGCGTGCAACCACGCCAATGCCTGCGTGCGCGAAAGCAGATGCGCATCGCGCTGGAAACGCAGCAACACGAACACCAGATAATGCTCGCGCGACTCGTCCAGCGGCCGCGCGATGCGCTGCCCTGCCTCACGTACCAACGCCTGCCACAACTCGGCCGGCGCGCCCTGTTTGAAAGACTCGTGCATACGTCCTCCTACGTGGTGGGACCCTCGCCAAGACAGAAGCATATTCCGGGCCAAACGGTTGGCAGTGCCGGGTGTCGAGCGCTAATGCGACCCGTGCCGACGAGCGCAGATGGCGGCATGGTGCGTGGCCACATGCCAGCGGCATCGAAGCCGCATGTCTATCGCAACGGCCGGGTGGATCCGAGACACCTCACTGTGTCGATGCTCGGCATGTCGACGAAAGCGCGCAACAGCACGACTTGTCCGAAAAAGTGACTTGCCTCGCGCAGCGAGACATTGGCATCAAACGAACGCGACTGTGTGATCCATGTTCGCATTCAAACGCGTGTGCCTCTCTAGGATGGCCGCTGCCCGGCGCGCCCGATGCCGCTGGACATCCAGGTTCTGCGGTCGTGGAGGCGCGATGCACATGCATGACGCCCAGCCCTTGCCGTGCTGCATCGGCGGTCGCAGAACTTCCCAGCGGGATCAATGCGCAGTGGTTTGGCACGCTCCCGCAATTCCCGGAAGCCTTGTGCTTCTGTAACAGGAGTCATCCGACATGGGTGTAAAAACGTCAGTCGTTTCACTATTCCTGGCATCCACGCTGTGGCTGTCCAGTAGCGATGGCCACGCCTCTGCACGGCCTGGCAGCCCGCTGGAGACGCGCACACCTGCAAGCAACAGCAAAACCACCGCGATCGGTCCTGCGTCCGCGGCGTATCCAGGTCCGACAGAGGTGCCAGCCGGCACGGCGATGACGTTCTGGGCATCGCAGCCGGTCGACCGCAACGAGACGGTGGTAGTCAGCGGTGGCAACATCGGCCCCAGCGCCACGGTGCGCCTCACGCGGCTCGACGATGGCGCGGTGGGCAGTCCGTTGGAGGCGACAGACAGCACCAACAACGGCTGGAGCAGCGTGACACCGACGCAGGCCACCGAGCAATCGCTCAAGTTTCAGCTTCCCGATAGTGCGCGCGGCGTCTATGCGTATCAGATCGTCACCGGCAGCGGTGCGGGGGCGACGACGCTGGTGAATGCGCCGGATATCTGGTTCGTGCAGGGCAATGTCGGCGGCGGTGCATCGCCGCGTGGCAGGCTCAATGTGTTCGGCACCGCCTTGGGCAGCATGTCGGCATCGAGCCAGCCGGTGCGGCTTGCGCTGGTCCAGAATGGCGCCGTGCAGCGCATCGTGATCGCCGACGAATCGAACCCCAAAGAAGGCATGTATGCACAGAGCTTCGCCATTCCGGCCGACATGCCCGAAGGCGACTACGAGCTGTATTTGCACAATGGTTCCGGCGGTCCCAGCGCATGGAGCCGCTATCAGAATTTCGGCGTCGGCGCAGATCGCACCGCCCCACGTCGCACCATCACCACCGTCAGCATTGCCTATCCGACCAACTGGCCGAACATCCAGTGCAGGGTGGCCCCGGCGATCGGCAACGGCGCACCGGACGATGCGAGTTTTTCCGCCGCATTCGCCTGCGCGGCCAATGGCGGTGTTGTGTCGATTCCCGCCGGCAGATACACCTTGTCGCAGCAATACGCACAAGGATTCAATCAGACGATTCCCAACCACGTGGTGATCGCCGGCGCGGGCAAAGATGCCACGGTGCTGTCCTTCCCAACCGCCAACAACACCACCTTGTTCAAGGGCAACGGCGTCTATTACACGCCGCCACGCCAACCAAGTGCGGCCAGCCGATCAGCTGGGCCGCCAACCTGTTCGGCGTGCGCGACCTGGCCGTCGAAGCACCGATGATGCGCGAAGGTTTCGGCATCGTGTTCGAGCATATGTCGTTGCTGGATCTGCGTTCTGTGCCGTTCGTGCGCGATGTCCGGCTCACCCTCGGCAAGCAAACCGACCGCACGGCCAGCGGGCCGCTCACGACCGGCATCCAGGCAAGCACTATCTCCAACCTGCAAATCAGCGGAAACGATATCACTGCCAGCAAGCCGATCACCATGGATAAACATGTCTACGGCGCCACCGTGCAAAACAACACACTGCGTTGGCACGAGCTGGCACTGACGTTCAATCACGATGTGCAGAACGCGCTCATCACGCACAACCGGCATCTGTCCGCCGGTGCGCCTTATCATCAAACGCCCTCGGAACTGGGTTTCGCGGCGCCCAGTCGTGATGTGTACTACGCAGACAATGCCAGCCAGTATCCGCAGGATGCGCAGCAAACCTGGCAGCTGACGATGGACGAGGGAATCGGCAACTATCTCGGCAAGGTCGCTGCCAGTTCGGGGACGACGCTGACGTTGGCCAACAATGCAAAAGACGTTCCGTATCTGTGCGATCCCGATGGCAACTCGGTGATGATCGTTTCCGGCAAGGGTGCCGGCCAGATGCGTTACCTGATGGGCAATACATCGCCGCTGGGCAACCGCGTGAACCTGGACCGCGCATGGGACATCCCGCCCGATCAGAGCTCCATCGTCACCATCGTGACCACCAACGGGCGGATGTTGTTCGTCAATAACGACCATGGTGGCGCCGGCCCGATCACCAACTTCTTTCCATCCGCCGACGTCATCCATGCATACAACCGGCTGCATCGCTTTGGTGCTGGAATCGTGCAGCCCACCGGGTTTTATACCGATGCCAACTCGCTACTGGCAGGCTGGCATTCGCAGATGCTCAATAATGAAATTACTGCAGATGCGGTTGCCAACCCGTCCTCGATCGGTGGCCAGACGGCAGTATTCAACCTGCAGGGAAGCAATCTCATGATCAGCGAAGGCAAGCGGGAAAATGCCTGGTACACCGATGCCGTCACCAGCACCGGCATCATTCGCAATAATCGCTTCGCTGCAGGTGCGACCGGAAGCGTGGGCTTGTGGGATCGGGTAAAAACTCGCTGGTCGAGAACAACACCACCCCGGAAGTCCGCATCCAGAACGGAAACGTGAAGGATGCGTTGGTCCGCGGAAATCGCACCGCGAGCGGGCAACCGGCGCCGGTGATCATGAATGAGCCTCGCCCGGAAAACGGCAATCTGATCGTGCCGTAGCCAACGCAGCTACCGATACGCTGCGCCCATCGGGTCGCAGCGTATCGGCTTCATCGCGCAGCCGCCGCAATAGGCGCGTTGCGCTGACATCGCCGATGGGATAACACCATCGGGCGAACAATCGCCGGCAGGATTCCCAGCGCCGGCTGCGCCCTTCTTGCAGTGAGCGCAGCCTTTCGATCAACCGCGCTTACTCCACCGTCACCGACTTGGCCAGATTCCGCGGCTTGTCCACGTCGGTGCCGCGTGCCAGCGCGGTGTGATACGCCAACAGTTGCACCGGGATGGTGTGGATCACCGGCGACAGCACGCCGGCGTGGCGCGGAGTGCGGATCACGTGCACGCCTTCGGACTCGCTGAAGTGGCTGTCCTGGTCGGCAAACACGAACAGCTCGCCACCACGCGCGCGCACTTCCTGCATGTTGGATTTGACCTTTTCCAGCAAGCGGTCGTTGGGTGCGATCACCACCACCGGCATCGCCGCATCCACCAGTGCCAGCGGGCCGTGCTTCAACTCGCCGGCCGGATACGCTTCGGCGTGGATATAGGAGATTTCCTTGAGCTTGAGCGCGCCTTCCAGCGCGATCGGGTAATGCAGGCCACGGCCGAGAAACAGCGCGTTTTCCTTGACCGAAAAGCGCTCGGCCCAGGCCATGATCTGCGGCTCCAGATTCAAGGCGTGCTGCACGCTGCCGGGCAGAAAGCGCAGCTGCTCCAGATAATCGGCTTCATCTGCCTCGCTGATGCGGCCCTGCAATTTGCCCAGCACCATGGTGAGCTGGAACAACACCGCCAGCTGCGTGGTGAATGCCTTGGTCGAGGCCACGCCGATCTCGGCGCCGGCGCGCGTGTAGCAGACCAGTTCGCTGGCGCGCGGGATCGCGCTTTCGGGCACGTTGCAGATCGACAGCGTGTGCAGATGTCCCAGCGATCTGGCGTATTTCAGCGCCTCCATCGTGTCCAGCGTTTCGCCGGACTGCGAGATGGTGACGATCAGATGCTTGGGGTTGGCGTAGGCGGCGCGGTAGCGGTATTCGCTGGCGATTTCCACGCTGCACGGCAACCCGGCGATGGCTTCGATCCAGTAACGCGCGGTCATGCCGGCGTAGTAGCTGGTGCCGCAGGCCAGGATCTGCACGCCTTCGATGTCGCGCAACACCGCTTCGGCATTCGCGCCGAACAGAGAGGCAGGAAATCCCTTGGCATCGATCGCCGCCTCGATGGTGTCGGCCAGCGCGCGCGGCTGCTCGTGGATTTCCTTCTGCATGAAATGCCGGAACGGACCGAGCTCCAGCGATGCCAGCGACACATCCGACAGATGCAGCGGGCGTTCGACCGGCGCGTCGTTGCCATCGAAGATACGCACGCCGTCGCGGCGCAGTTCGGCCGTATCGCCCTCTTCCAGGAAGATCACCTGGCGGGTGGCCTGCACGATCGCCGAGACATCGGAGGCGACGAAGTTCTCGCCCTCGCCCACGCCGATCAGCAACGGGCAGCCCATACGCGCGCACACGAAGCGCTCCGGCTCGGCCTGGCTCATCACCGCCAGCGCGTAAGCACCGGTGAGTTCCTTGACCGTGCGCTGCAGCGCGATCAGCAGATCGCCTGCGCTGCCCAGATGGTGATGGATCAGATGCGCGATGACTTCGGTATCGGTCTGCGACTCGAAGGTGTAGCCGAGCGCGCGCAGCTTCTCGCGCTGCTGCTCGTGGTTTTCGATGATGCCGTTGTGCACCAGCGCCACGCCGGCGCTGATATGCGGGTGCGCGTTGGCCTCGGTGACGCCGCCATGGGTGGCCCAGCGGGTGTGGCCGATGCCCAGCGTCGCGCCGAACTGCTCGGCCTGCGCTGCCTGCGCCATCTCCACCACGCGCCCGGTGCGACGCACGCGGCGCAGCTGCGCGCCATCGAGTACCGCAATGCCGGAGGAATCGTAGCCACGGTACTCAAGACGCTTGAGTCCTTCGATCAGGACCGGGACCACATCGCGCCCGGCGATCGCTCCGACAATGCCGCACATAGGACAACCCTTGAAGACGAAGGCGCGCATTTTAGCGTGTCCGCTCTTGCCCGCTGCATGACCGTGCCCGGACAGCGTGTCCGCGTTGGTGTCCGCGGACACTGCGGACACCTGCGACCCGAACACAAAGACTTTTACTTTCAACCACTTGGCAATTGGCACAGGTTCTGCTTTATCGCAGTGACGCCATCGAGCCAGCCGATCATGATTCGCGATACCTCTGCCCAGGACCAGGTTCTCCGTACATCCGCCCAGCGCGCGCCGTGGCGCCGTTGGCTGTGGCCCGGCATCGCTGCGGTCGCCGTGTTGGCCGGCATTGGCTGGGCGGTCACCGCGTGGAGTGCCGGCAGCCGCTCGTTCGATGCCAGCCGGGTGCGCATCGCTACCGTCAGCCAGGGGGATCTGGTGCGCGACATCGCCGCAGACGGCCGCGTCATCGCCGCCAACAGCCCGGTGCTGTACGCCATCTCGGCCGGCACGGTGACGCTGAGCGTGGTGGCCGGCGATGTGGTCAAGCAGGGCCAGGAGCTGGCGCGCATCGACAGCCCGGAGCTACGCAGCAAGCTGGCGCAGGAGCAGGCCACGCTGGCCGGTCTGGAAGCCGAATCCAGCCGCGCCGGGCTGGATGCCACGCTGGCCCGTGCCAACGCCAGCAAGCTCACCGACCAGGCCAAGATCGACAAGCAGGCCGCCGCACGCGACCTGGAGCGCTATCAGCGCGGCTACGATGGCGGCGCCGTGCCGCAGGTGGAACTGGCCAAGGCGCAGGACACCTTGAAGAAGACCGATATCGACCTGCAGCACGCGCAGCGCGATGCATCGCTGAAGAGCCAGGGCGCGGATCTGGATTCGCGCAACAAGCGCCTGCTCGCCGACCGCCAACGCGCGGTGGTGGCCGAGGTGCAGCGCCAGGTCGATGCACTCACGTTGTTGTCGCCGTTCGACGGCCAGGTCGGCCAGGTGCAGGCGGTGCAGCACACCCAGGTCGTGGCGAATGCGCCGATCCTGGGCGTGGTGGATCTGTCCAAGTTCGAAGTCGAGATCAAGGTGCCGGAGAGCTTCGCGCGCGATCTGGCGATCGGCATGCCGGCGCAGCTCACCAGCGGCAGCGGCGAACCGTTCCCCGGCGCCATCTCGGCGGTGTCGCCGGAAGTGGTCAACGGCGAAGTCACCGCGCGCATCCGCTTTGCCGACAAGCAGCCGCCGGGCTTGCGCCAGAGCCAGCGCATGAGCGCGCGCGTGGTGATGGACACCCGCCGCAACGTGCTCAAGGTCGAGCGCGGCCCGTTCGTCGAACAATCCGGCGGCAGCTACGCCTATGTGATGGACGGCAACACCGCGGTGCGCCGCCCGGTGCGCATGGGCGTCAGCAGCCTCGGCGAAGTGCAGGTGCTCTCCGGGCTGCAGGCGGGCGACCGCGTGGTGGTGTCCGGTGCAGATAACTTCGGCGATGCGCCACGCGTCACTGTTCACTAAGAGCGGCCAGCAAACTTACTGCGGTTTGTTAGCCACTCTAAATCTCTTTCGCACACACCACTTTTCGCAAAGGACTCGGCAATGCTCAAGATGCAATCGGTCTCCAAGGTCTTCCGCACCGAACAGGTGGAAACGCACGCGCTGCGCTCGCTGGACCTGCATGTGCGCGAAGGCGAATTCGTCGCGGTCACCGGCCCCTCCGGCTCGGGCAAGACCACCTTCCTCAACCTGGCCGGGCTGCTGGAAACCTTCACCAGCGGGCGGTACCTGCTCGATGGCGAAGACGTCAGCCACCTGTCCGACGACGCGCGTTCGCGCCTGCGCAATCAGAAGATCGGCTTCATCTTCCAGGGCTTCAATCTGATCCCCGACCTCAACCTGTTCGACAACGTCGATGTACCGTTGCGTTATCGCGGCATGGCGGCGGCCGAGCGTAAACAGCGCATCGAAGAAGCCTTGACCAAGGTCGGCCTGGGCTCGCGCCTGAAGCACTACCCCACCGAGTTGTCGGGTGGTCAGCAGCAGCGCGCCGCGATCGCGCGCGCATTGGCCGGCAGCCCGCGTCTGCTGCTGGCCGACGAACCCACCGGCAACCTCGACTCGCAGATGGCACGCGGGGTGATGGAACTGTTGGAAGAGATCAACAGCCAGGGCACCACCATCGTGATGGTCACCCATGATCCGGAACTGGCCGCACGCGCGCAGCGCAATGTACATATTGTCGACGGCCAGGCCACCGATCTGGAACGCAATCCCAGCCTGATGCGTGCGCCCGTGACAGCGCCCACCCTGGCCGACTAAAGGAAGACTTTCATGTTCGGCTATTACTTCACTCTGGCGGTGCGCAGCTTCCGCCGCAACAAGATACTCACCGCGCTGATGGTGCTGGCGATCGCACTCGGCATCGGCGCCAGCATGACCACGTTGACGGTGTTCTATGTTCTGTCTGGTGATCCGTTGCCCGGCCGAAGCCAAACAATTTTCATCCCGCAATTGGATGCCCGCTCACGTGATCACCGCAGTACGGAAGCACTTGAGCAACTGACCCGCTTCGATGCCGAGGCCCTGTTGCGCGAGAAACGCGCCGATCGCCAGGCGATGATGAGTGGCGGCAACGTCGCTGTGGAGCCAGACAACGCTTCCCTGCGCCCGTTCTCGCTTGACGCACGCTATACGTCAACCGACTTTTTCCCGATGTTCGACACCCCTTTTCTCTATGGGGGCGCTTGGTCAACGAGCGATGACAGCAACCGTGCGCGCGTGACGGTTCTGTCCGAAGCGCTGAACAAAAAACTCTTCAATGGCGAAAACAGCGTGGGACGCACCGTGCGTGTGGATCACAAAGACTTACGCATCGTCGGTGTTCTGCGCGACTGGCGTCTCACGCCGAAATTTTATGACCTCAACAACGGTGGCTACGCCAAACTGGAGCAGATCTTCATCCCTTTCAGCACGGCGATCGAACAGAAGTTCGCGACGAGCGGCTCGCGTTCCTGCTGGGGGGCGGGAGGTAGCGTAAGTGGGGACGACATCAATGAGCCCTGTGTCTGGATCCAGTACTGGGTACAGCTGGAAACGCCGCAGAAGGCTGCCGCGTATCTGCAATATCTGGAGAACTACTCGGAGCTGCAACGGCGAGCAGGACGCTTTGAGCGACCTACCAATGTGCAGTTACGTAGTCTGATGGAATGGCTGGACTTCAAGAAAGTGGTACCGAGCGATGTCCGCCTGCAGACCTGGCTGGCATTCGGCTTCCTGTTGGTCTGCCTTGTCAACACCGTGGGCCTGATGCTGGCCAAGTTCATGCGGCGCAGTGGAGAAATCGGGGTACGCAGGGCTCTGGGTGCCACCAAGCGCAGCATTTTCACACAGGCATTGGTGGAGGCAGGAGCGATCGGATTGACCGGCGGGATTCTCGGTCTCGGCCTGGCCGGTCTTGGACTTTGGGGAATGCGACAACAGCCGACCAGCTACGCAGATCTTGCCCACCTGGATCCGGCCATGTTGCTCACCACATTCCTACTGGCCTTGCTGGCGAGCGTACTGGCGGGAATGCTGCCGGCGTGGCGTGCCTGTCAGGTCGCTCCTGCCATCCAACTCAAGTCTCAGTGATGCCTTCGGCCGAGCGCGTTTTACGCCGCCGGCCGCAGCCAGCAACCATCAAGGAAACCTTCCATGGAAATCCGCCCCATCCTGTCCACGCTGCGGCGCCATAAGACGGCCGCCGCGCTGATCGTCCTAGAGGTTGCGCTCAGCTGCGCCATCGTTTCGAATGCGCTCTTCCTCATCGGTAACCGACTGGAGCGCATACAACGTCCCAGTGGTTTGGCCGAAAATGAGATCGTCAGCATCAGTATCGCCGGCATCGGGCTCGACGAGAACGCAAATGCACTGACCGAAACGGACCTGGCTGCGCTACGCAGGATCCCCGGCGTCAAGTTCGCCTCCTCTGTCAGCCAGGTCCCTTTTGGCGATAGCTTATGGGTCACAGGCCTCAAATTGACCGCTGATCAACGGGTCTCGACCCTCGACGTCAACTCTTACAATGGCGATGCTCAGACGCTCGATACGCTCGGCTTGAGATTGGTGCAGGGACGACGTTTCACCGAAGGTGAATTCAGCTGGAATGATGATGACAAGGCTAAGGTTCCCAGCGTCATTCTTAGCAAGAGCGCAGCAGAAAAGTTGTTTCCAGGGCAATCGGCTTTGGGCAAATCCATCTACACCGGAGACACGCCGAGCAAGATCGTCGGCATCGTGGAGCACTTCGCACGTGTCAACGACTTCGGCGGTGATGCCGTCTATGACGACTCGATGCTGTCTCCCATCAAAATCTCCTATAAGGACGGGCATCGCTACCTGCTACGGACGGATCCAGAACGACGGCAGGAGGTACTGCGTCAAGCGGTTGCAATTCTGGAGAAGAACAGCACAAGCCGCATCATCCAGGAGCAGAAGACGCTGGAAGACATGCGTCGCGACTACTATCGCCAGGATCGCGCTATGTCCTGGCTACTGGTCACAATGAGTATTGCCCTGCTGATCGTCACCGCGCTGGGCATCGTTGGCTTGGCAAGTTTCTGGGTACAGCAACGCACCAAGCAGATCGGCATCCGCCGCGCACTGGGTGCCACACGCGGACAGATCCTGCGCTACTTCCAGATCGAGAACTTCCTGTTAGCCTCAATCGGCATCGTGCTCGGCATGTTGATGGCCTACTCGATCAACCTCTGGCTGATGGCGCGCTACGAGCTGCCACGCTTGCCTGTCATGTACTTGCCGATCGGCGCATTGTTGTTGTGGGCACTGGGTCAGCTGGCCGTGTTCTGGCCTGCACGTCGCGCCGCGATGGTGCCGCCAGCGGTGGCCACGCGTAGCGCGTGAGGGGATGATGGTGCGTCAGCGGTCGCTATGTCGACCCGCTGGCGCGCAGAACGCAGCGATGTTGCGCAGATCCTGCCAGATGACATCACGCAGCGTGACATGGACAGCGGTCGCCTATGCAACGCTGATTCCGCCACCACCGCCCTCTCTACCCAAGGCGCCTGCGTCACAGGCTCCTGCCTCGCCCTGAGGTCCGACATGGCGCCAGGACATGCGCTTGAGGTCGGCATCGACGTATCTGTGTTGCCAACGTCATTGCACTGATCAGACGATCACTGCATTGCCGGAATCAGCCCCGTCTGGCTGAGGTCTGTCAGGCACACGCACTCCGTTGCTCGCACAGTTCCGCCACGCACCGAATCCTGTTCTGATAGTCCTTCCCACCCGGCCCATCATCGAGCAACGCGATGCCGCAAATCCTGATCATCGACGACAACACCGCTGTGGCCACTGCGCTGGAGGTGCTGTTTTCGTTGCACGACATCGACGCGCGGCATGCGCATTCGCCGCAGGCCGGATTGGCACTGCTGGATGAGCAAGGGTTCGATCTGGTGATCCAGGACATGAACTTCACCGCCGACACCACCTCCGGCGAAGAAGGCGAAGCGTTGTTCGCGCAGATCCGCCAGCGCCACCCGGATCTGCCGGTGATCCTGCTCACCGCCTGGACCCATCTGGGCAGCGCGGTAGGCCTGGTCAAGGCCGGTGCGGCGGACTATATCGCCAAGCCATGGGACGACACCAAGCTGCTGACCACGGTCAACAATCTACTTGAACTTTCCGAAGCACGCCGCGAACTGGAACGCCGCCGCGAACGCGAGCGGCGCGGTCGCGAGCAGCTGACCCAACGTTACGACCTGCGCGGCGCGGTGTTCGCCGACCCGGCCAGCGAACGCGCGATCGCGCTCGCCTGCCAGGTCGCACGCTCGGACCTGCCGGTGCTGATCACCGGCCCCAACGGCAGCGGCAAGGAGAAGATCGCCGAGATCATCCAGGCCAACTCGCCGGCAAAGAACGGCCCGTTCATCGCGCTCAACTGTGGCGCACTGCCCGGTGAATTGATCGAAGCAGAATTGTTCGGTGCCGAGGCTGGTGCCTACACCGGCGCGAACAAGGCGCGCGAAGGCAAGTTCGAAGCGGCCGATGGCGGCACGCTGTTTCTCGACGAAATCGGCAACCTGCCGCTGGCAGGTCAGATGAAGCTGCTGCGCGTGCTGGAAACCGGTCGCTACGAGCGCCTGGGCTCCAATCGCGAACGCCACGCCAAGGTGCGCGTGATCAGCGCCACCAATGCCGATCTGCAAACGATGATCCGCGAGGGCAGCTTCCGCGAGGATCTGTATTACCGCCTCAACACGGTGGAAATCGCGCTGCCTGCACTGGCCGAACGCCCCGGCGATATCGGGCCATTGGCCGAGCACTTTCTGGCCGGCGATAAACCGCTGTCCACGCAGGCGCGCGATGCGCTGCAGCGGCATGCCTGGCCCGGCAACGTGCGCGAGCTGCGCAACGTGCTGCAACGTGCGTCCCTGCTCGCGCAAGGTGTGCGCATCGAGGCCAGCGATCTGAACTTGCCACGCGCAGCCGCACCGCGCCCGGTGGCCGGCGGCAGGCGAACCGGATCGTGCCCGCATCGAACAGGCACTGGCGCGCGCACACGGTGTCATCGCTCAGGCCGCCGCCGAGCTGGGCCTGAGCAGACAGGCCCTGTATCGGCGCATGGACCGCTACGGCATTACTTCGGAATGATCCCCGGCATGTGGCAGCGTTCCTTCACTTTCTCGCTGTTTTTGCGGCTGTTGCCGGTGCTGGCGCTGGCGGCCGCGCTGCCCTGGTTCACGGCGTACTGGCTGGACCGTGGCTGGGAAGTGGCGGTGTTATCGGCAGTGGTCCTGTTGTCGGCAATGTGGTTCAGCCTCAGTCGCGCCACAGCGCCGATGCGCTCGCTGTTCCGTGCACTGGCCGGCACCACCAGCAGCTACCGCGATGGCGAATACAACTTCGGCGTGTACTGGCGCGGCACCGACGAACTGGCGCAGCTGGTGCAGGCGCATGCAGAACTGGGCGAGGTGCTGCGCGCGCAACGGCGCAATCTGGTACAGCGTGAATTGATGCTCGACACCATGTTGCAGAACACCCCGGTGGCGATGTTGCTGGTGGTGGCCGGTGGCGATGGTGTGCGCCGCATTGGTTTTTCCAACAACGCTGCGCGCAAGCTGCTGCATGACGGCCGCAAACTCGAAGGCCAGCATCTGGACGATGTGCTCGGCCGCATGCCGAACGAATTGCGCGATGCGTTGGCACGTGGAGGCGATTGTCTGTTCGCAGTACGCGAAGACGGCGATGACGAAGACGACGAGCAGATCTATCACCTCTCCCGCCGCAGTTTTCATCTCAACGGACGCGGCCACGAGCTGTTGCTGATCCGCACCTTGACCAACGAATTGCGCCGCCAGGAAGTGCAGACCTGGAAGAAGGTGATCCGCGTGATCAGCCACGAGTTGAACAATTCGCTTGCACCGATCGCCTCGTTGGCACATTCCGGCGCCGAGCTGCTGCGTCGCGAACGTACCGACCGGCTCGGCATCGTGTTCGAAACCATCGAAGAGCGCGCACGCCATCTGGAAGGCTTCATCCGCGGCTACGCACGCTTTGCCAAGTTGCCGCAGCCGCAGCTGCAGACCATCGAATGGGCGCCGTTTCTGGAGCGTTTGCGGCAACAGATCCCCTTCCAGCTGCAAGGCGCGCTGGCGGATGTCTCCAGCCGCATCGATGCGGCGCAGATCGAGCAGGCATTGCTCAACCTGCTCAAAAATGCACACGAGGCCTGCAGCGAGGCGCAGCCGCCCAACAGCGATGTCGCCGTACGCGTCACCCGCGTGCCGCAATGGCTGCGTATCGAGGTGCTGGACCGCGGCAACGGCATGAACGAGGCCGTACTGCATAACGCACTGATGCCGTTCTACTCGACCAAGCGCAACGGCACCGGGCTCGGACTTGCGCTCACCCGCGAGATCGCCGAAGCCCACGGCGGACGCATCTCGCTGCACAATCGCGAACACGGCGGGTTATGCGTCACCTTGTTGCTGCCGTCTGCGGCGGCCGGTTAGTTCGCTGCAAGCTGTAGCGAACAACCGTTTGATAACGGCTTCACCCGCCGCGAAGCGTGCCACGCTCCTCGATTCGCGGTTTCTTCAACGCACCACAGGCATCGTCTGCACCCGTCGTTCGCGTGGCGTCGATCGCGCCGTAATAGCCAGCACCCACCGTGTTGTCGAAGAACTGCCCGCCTTGCGAGGGACACTCGCCTTCAGGCTTGATCCAGTCCGAAAACGCCGCGTACTTGCCGGCCCGGACGAAGCGGTTGGCACCGACATAGGTGTTGTCCGAGGCATCGCGGGTGCGTACCGCATCGCCGTTGACGTCGGTAAACGTATTGCCTTCGATGCGGTTACCGGAGGAGTGACGCGCCAGATACAGCGCATGGATGAACCCTGAGGTCTTGGTGTCGTTTTCGATCGACACGAAGCGATTGCGTTCGATGCGGTTGTCGCGCGAATTCTGCAAACGAATTGCTGCGAACGAGTACGCAGCCTCGCTGCTGCTGCCATGGATGCCACCGATCCGCTCGAAGCTCATATTGCGGATCACGTTGCCGCTGTTGCCATCCTGGCTGCGTTTGCTGCTGCCCAGGTCCATTGCCATCCAGTAATTGCTGACTTTCAAACCGGTAAAGGTCAGCCGCGTGGCGGCATTGCCGCCGCCCTTCAGCGTGAACCAGGTAGCGCCACCGCGTCCATCGAACCACGGTGGCGTGGCGGCATCGGATGCTGCGATGAAGCGAATGGACGCGCCGTTGGTGAATGTCCATTGCACCGACTGCCGCAGATACGTGCCTGCGGCAATCACCACATCTACCGCGCCGGTGGGGCGCCGTTCGAGCAAGCGTTGTTGGGCGGCACTCAAACTACGCAACGCCGTCGAGGCACTGGTGCCCGCAACGGCGTCGTTGCCATCTGGCGCCAGATACAGCCGAAAGGTCTGTGCAGATACCGCCCCTGGTAGCAGCGCTGCCAAGAACACCATCAATAGCAGTGCGTAGCGTCGCGTTTGCATTGGGCACCTCGTAATCGTTGGCGACGTGCGTGGTCTGCCAGTGTCGTCACTGCACAGCACAGGTGCAGCATGCGGTGCAGTACGACCAAGCCGCATGCACCCACCGCTATTTCTTGGTCGGACGCTCCCAGCCTTCGATCACGGTCTGACGCGCACGCGCCACGCTGAGCTGGCCGGCAGGCGCATCACGGGTGATCACCGAGCCCGCGCCAATGTTGGCCATGGCACCGATGACGATCGGTGCCACCAACGCGCTGTTGGAGCCGACGAAGGCGCCATCGCCGATGGTGGTCTGCGACTTGTTCACGCCGTCGTAGTTGCAGGTGATGGTGCCGGCGCCGATGTTGACCTTGCTGCCGATCACCGCATCGCCCAGATAGGTCAGATGGTTGGCCTTGCTGCCCACACCCATCGTGACCTTTTTGGTCTCGACGAAATTTCCGATATGCACGCCATCGGCAAGCACGGTGCCGGGACGTAGCCGCGCGAACGGGCCGATCATCGCTGCGCCCTCGGTCACCACGCCTTCCAGATCGCAGTGCGCGCGTACCTGCGTACCGGCGCCGAGCGTGACATCGCGCAGCCGTACGAACGGGCCGATCACCACGCCATCGCCCAGCGTCACCTCGCCTTCCAGAATCACATCGATATCCAGTTGCACGTCATTGCCTACTGTCACCGTGCCGCGTTGCTCCACGCGCGCCGGGTCGGCCATGCGCACGCCGCGCAGGCACAGCGCACGTGCCGCACGTGTCTGCCAGGCGCGCTCGAGCTGCGCGAGTTGCCACAGGTCGTTGGCACCTTCCACATCCTGCGGATCACTCACATGCACCATGTCGGCCGGGGTGAAATCGGCCGCGGCGCTGGCAAACACATCGGTGAGGTAGAACTCGCCCTGCGCATTCTGGTTCGACAAACCACTCAGCCAACGACGCAGCGCCGTGGACTCGGCGGTGAGGATGCCGGTGTTGATGGTGCGGATGCGGCGCTGCTCGTCGTTGGCATCCTTCTGCTCGACGATCGCGGCGACCTTGCCTTCGGCATCGCGCAGGATGCGGCCGTAACCGGTGGGATTGGGCACATCGGCCACCAGCACCGCCATGCGCCCGGGTGCGTGCAGCAGTTGCAGCAAGTCGTTGGACTGGATCAGCGGCACATCGCCGTACAACACCAGCACCGTGGCTGCGTCCGGAATCGCATGCATCGCCTGCTGCACCGCATGCCCGGTGCCCAGTTGCTGACGTTGCTCGGCCCAATGCAGATCGCTTTGCGCAGCGAACGCCGCCTGCACCTGCTCACCACCGTGCCCGTGCACCACATGGATCGCGGCTGGCTGCAACTGCCGCGCAGTGGCGATCACGTGCGCCAGCATCGGCTGGCCGGCAAGCGGCTGCAGCACCTTGGGCAGGGACGAGCGCATGCGCTTGCCCTCTCCCGCGGCCAGGATCACGACGTGCAGGGGCAAAGTCATCGAAGCGTTCCAAAACGTAAGATGGACAAATTCTAGTCGCTGTCTCGGCAGCGCGTCGTTACCGCATCGCCGTCTTTTGGTGATTACGATTTTTAAGCGCCGCTGCCGTTAGCATGAGCGCCCTCTCACGATCACCCGGCCCGCATGAGTCTGTTCCGCCAAGGCAGCCAGTTCACCCTGATTGGCGCCCTGCAATTGGCTGTGGATTGCGGCATCTTCATTGCCGCCACGGCGGCGGGCATGCCGACAGTGCCTGCCAATCTGCTCGGGCGCATCAGCGGTGCAGTGCTTGGCTTCTGGCTCAACGGCCGCTACACCTTCGCCCAGGAAGGTGGTGCACGTCTGGGCTGGCAGCGCTTCCGCCGCTTTGCGGTAATGTGGCTGGTGCTCACACTGATCAGCACCTGGCTGCTGTCGGCGACGGTGGATCTGGTCGGCCTGCGTCAGGCCTGGCTGGCCAAACCGCTGGTGGAAGGCGGGTTGGCGATCGTGTCGTTTTTTCTTGGCCGGCATGTGGTGTATCGCTGAGCGAGCGCACTGACACTAACGCAGTGACCGAAGACGCTGCTGCTTTCGGCTGAAGAAAACGCGATCCATGTCGCCGCCAGGTGCAGATCAGCCAATACACGTTTAGCGCATCGCTGATCGCGTGCTCGGTAGAGCGTCACCCTCCTGAGGGGACGATCGGTGCTTGAGTGCTGGTGGCGGTACGGGGTTTAGCGGCAGAAGTCGCCCAGGCTGCGTACCAGTGCGGCGCGATGCAGCGCATCCAGTTGCCATTGCGCGGCGTAATGCGCTGCTGCGCGCGCGGTGCTGGCCGGGCACCCGGGCGCTGCGCGCAAGGGTGCAACGTCGGCCAATGCATCGAGCAATTGTCCTTGCAGCTGATCCAGACGCACACGCAACGTCGCCAGATCCGGACGTGCGGTGTCCGGCGCGCGTCCGCGTTCGCGCCAGTGATTCAACAGTGCGTACTGCACTGCCTTGTTGGCCTCGATCTGCGCTGCAAAGAACCGCGCCGCATCCTCGGCATCCAGCCCGTGCGCAGCGGCCTGATCGCGCACGCTCTGCAGCACCGCCGCCTCGCGGGTCTGATCCAGCACCGGCTTGCCGCTGTCCCACTTGCTCAGCGCCACCGCATCGCCGATCGCATTGCGCTGCACGATGCGATCCAGCAACGGATCCAGCGGCGGCTGGCTACGCGCCGGCAGTGCGCAGCCCAGCAGTGCGACGGCCAGCAGGCCGGTCAGCGCGTAACTGCTAAAGCCATCGATCGTGCGGGTCATTGGGTGTTCCTCAACGTGCATGGGTGAGAGGCCGCGCCGCCTGCAGAAGGCGGCATCGCGCAAGGCACGCAGTGTGCCTGCTCCCCCGGTGCAGGTGGACCGCGCCACGCAGGCGCATCTCCAAAAACGAAAACGCCGACACGATGGTCGGCGTTTCCAGTGCCACACATGCGTGTGGCTGTACATCTGTTATCACGCTTGCACGCGCCGCGAAGGCGCACGCCATCGTGCGCTTAGTGCTTCAGCGTACGACGCAAGCGCTCCAGCGCCTGCAACTGCACGGTCGCCTCGGCCAACCGACGCTGCGCTTCCGCCACATCCACCGCGTCGCCACGGTTGGCCAGCAGACGTTCGGCCTCTTCCTTCACCTTGCGTACCGCGGCTTCATCGATGTCCTGGGCCCGCACCGCGGTGTCGACCAGCACGGTCACCACCTGCGGCTGCACTTCCAGGATGCCGCCGGAAATGGCGAAGTCCAACTGCTCGCCGCTGGCGGTGGTGACCACCACCTTGCCCGGCTTCAGGCGCGTGATCAGCGGCGCGTGCTTGGGCGCAATGCCCAGCTCGCCCAACTCGCCGGTGGCCACGACCAGCGTCGCCTCACCGTGGAAGATTTCCTTCTCGGCGCTGACGATGTCGCAACGGATAGTGCTCATGGTGCCTCACTCTGTGAGGCGGGGAATCGGGAATCGGGAATCGGGAATGGGAAGAGCCGCTGGCTGCGTACGCTTCCTGGTTCCCACATTTCCGACTCGCCTACAACCCGCCTTTACGATCGATTCCCGATTCCCGATTCCCGATTCCAGCCGCACAGCGGCTGGGATCGCATCAGGCCTTGGCGCTCATCTTGTTGGCTTTCTCGACGGCTTCTTCGATGCTGCCGACCATGTAGAACGCCTGCTCCGGCAGGTGGTCGTATTCGCCGTCGCAGATCGCCTTGAAGCCGCGGATGGTGTCCTTCAGCGAGACGTACTTGCCCGGCGAGCCGGTGAACACTTCGGCCACGTGGAACGGCTGGCTGAAGAAGCGCTCGATCTTGCGTGCGCGCGATACCGACTGCTTGTCTTCTTCGCTCAGCTCGTCCATGCCCAGGATCGCGATGATGTCCTTCAGTTCCTTGTATTTCTGCAAGGTCTGCTGCACGCGCTGGGCGGTGTCGTAATGCTCGTGGCCGATCACCAGCGGGTCCATCTGGCGGCTGGTGGAATCCAGCGGATCCACGGCCGGGTAGATACCCAGCGAGGCGATGTTACGGCTCAGCGTGACGGTCGAATCCAGGTGGGCGAAGGTGGTCGCCGGCGACGGGTCGGTCAGGTCGTCCGCAGGCACGTACACGGCCTGGATCGAGGTGATCGAACCGCTCTTGGTCGAGGTGATGCGCTCCTGCAGCACGCCCATTTCCTCGGCCAGGGTCGGCTGGTAGCCCACTGCCGACGGCATGCGGCCGAGCAGCGCGGACACTTCGGTACCGGCCAGCGTGTAGCGGTAGATGTTGTCCACGAACAGCAGCACGTCCTTGCCCTTGCCGTTCTCGTCCTTCTCGTCACGGAAGTACTCGGCCATGGTCAGGCCGGTCAGCGCAACGCGCAGACGGTTGCCCGGCGGCTCGTTCATCTGGCCGTACACCATCGCGACCTTGTCCAGCACGTTGGAGTCTTTCATCTCGTGGTAGAAGTCGTTGCCCTCACGGGTACGCTCGCCCACGCCGGCAAACACGGACAGACCCGAGTGCGCCTTGGCGATGTTGTTGATCAGTTCCATCATGTTGACGGTCTTGCCGACGCCGGCGCCGCCGAACAGGCCGACCTTGCCGCCCTTGGCGAACGGGCACATCAGGTCGATGACCTTGATGCCGGTTTCCAGCAACTCGGTGCTGGAGGACTGGTCTTCATACGACGGCGCAGCGCGATGGATTTCCCAATGGTCCGACGCCTGCACCTCGCCAGCTTCGTCGATCGGGCGACCCAGCACGTCCATGATGCGGCCCAGCGTCCCGGCGCCGACCGGCACCGAAATGGCGCGCTCGGTGTTGGTGGCCAGCAGGTTGCGCTTTAGGCCGTCGGTGGAGCCGAGCGCAATCGTGCGCACCACGCCATCGCCGAGCTGCTGCTGCACTTCCAGGGTGATTTCGGTGCCTTCGACCTTCAACGCGTGATAGACCTTCGGCACTTCATGGCGCTGGAATTCGACGTCGACGACCGCGCCGATGATCTGAACGATCTTGCCCTGACTCATTTGGATAACTCCACTAATGTCTGTTCGATTCTGGTGTCGGGAATAGGGAAACGGGAATAGGGAATGGGAAGATCAAGTGCTGCTGCTTCGACCATTCCCGATTCTCCATTCCCTATTCCCGGCTATACGGCGGCCGCGCCGCTGACGATTTCCGAAATTTCCTGGGTGATCGCCGCCTGACGCGCCTTGTTGTAGACCAGTTGCAAGGTGCCGATCATCTTGTTGGCATTGTCGCTGGCGGCCTTCATCGCCACCATGCGCGCGGCATGTTCGGAGGCCACGTTTTCCAGCACGGCCTGGTACACCAGCGACTCGATGTAGCGCGTCATCACGTGCTCCAGCACGCTTGCGGCATCGGGCTCGTACAGGTAATCCCAATCGTGATGGGCCACCTTGTGTTCGGCGGCCGGCAGCGGCAGCAGCTGATCGAAGCTGGCCTTCTGCGTCATCGTGTTCACGAAGCGGTTGTAGACCAGATACACGCGATCGACCTTGCCTTCGGTGAAGGCATCCAGCATCACCTTGATCACACCGATCAACTGCTCGATGTGCGGGCTGTCGCCCAGATGGGTGACGCTGCCGACCATGTTGACCTTGATGCGACGGAAGAACGCCGAGGCCTTCTGACCGATGGTCACCACGTCGATCTCGGCGCCCTGCTCCTGCCACGGGCGCACTTCGCCCAGCATCTTGCGAAACAGGTTGTTGTTCAGACCGCCGGCCAGGCCGCGGTCGGAAGAGATCACGATGTAGCCGACCCGCTTGACCTGCGCACGCTCCATCAGGAACGGATGCTGATAGTCGGTGCTGGCCTGCGCCAGATGCCCGATCACCTGCTTCATGGCCTGCGCGTAGGGGCGCGAGGTCTTCATGCGGTCCTGCGCCTTGCGGATCTTGGAGGCCGAGACCATTTCGAGCGCGCGCGTCACCTTGCGGGTGTTCTGCACGCTCTTGATCTTGGTTTTGATTTCGCGTCCGCCTGCCATACTCGCTCGCTTCGCTCGCTTAGTGGGGAATGGGGAATCGTGAGTCGGGAATTGGCACAGCCAACCCGCTTTGACGATTCCCTATTCTCTATTCCCGATTCCCGCAGCTGGATTTACCAGCTGCCCGTGGTCTTGAACTCTTCGATGCCCTTCTTGAAGCCGGCTTCGATGTCGTTGTCCCAACCGCCGGTGGTGTTGATCTTGGAGATCAGCTCACCCTGGGTGTTGGCGAAGTGGGCGTGCAGGCCTTCTTCGAACGCCAGCAGCTTGTTGACCGGCACTTCATCGAGGTAGCCCTCGTTGACGGCATAGATCGACAGCGCCTGGTTGGCGATGGACATCGGCGCGTACTGCTTCTGCTTCATCAGCTCGGTGACGCGCTGACCGCGCTCGAGCTGCTTGCGGGTGGCTTCGTCCAGATCCGAGGCAAACTGCGCGAACGCAGCCAGCTCACGGTACTGCGCCAGCGAGATACGGATGCCGCCGGACAGCTTCTTGATGATCTTGGTCTGGGCCGCACCACCGACGCGCGACACCGAGATACCGGCGTTCACGGCCGGACGGATACCGGCGTTGAACAGGTCGGTTTCCAGGAAGATCTGGCCGTCGGTGATCGAAATCACGTTGGTCGGCACGAATGCGGAGACGTCGCCAGCCTGCGTTTCGATGATCGGCAGTGCGGTCAACGAACCAGTCTTGCCAGTCACCGCACCGTTGGTGAACTTCTCCACATATTCCTCGGACACGCGCGCAGCGCGCTCGAGCAGACGGCTATGCAGATAGAACACGTCGCCCGGATAGGCTTCGCGACCCGGCGGGCGCTTGAGCAGCAGCGAGATCTGGCGGTAGGCCACGGCCTGCTTGGACAGATCGTCGTACACGATCAGCGCGTCTTCGCCGCGGTCCATGAAGTACTCGCCCATGGTGCAGCCGGCATACGGGCTGATGTACTGCATCGCGGCCGATTCGGACGCGGTCGCCGCCACCACCACGGTGTGTGCCAGCGCGCCGTTCTCTTCGAGCTTGCGCACGATGTTGGCAACGGTCGAGGCCTTCTGGCCGATCGCCACGTACACGCACTTGATGCCGGTGCCCTTCTGGTTGATCACCGCATCGATCGCCAGCGCGGTCTTGCCGGTCTGGCGGTCGCCGATGACCAGCTCGCGCTGGCCGCGGCCGATCGGGATCATCGCATCGACCGACTTGTAACCGGTCTGCACCGGCTGGTCGACCGACTTACGCCAGATCACGCCCGGCGCAACACGCTCCACCGGTGCGGTTTGGGTCGCGCCGAGCGGACCCTTGCCGTCGATCGGCTCGCCGAGCGCGTTGACCACGCGACCGAGCAGCTCCGGACCCACCGGCACTTCCAGGATGCGGCCGGTGGTCTTGGCCACGTCGCCTTCGCGCAGGTTCTCGTAATCGCCCAGCACCACGGCGCCGACCGAATCACGCTCCAGGTTCAGCGCAAGCGCGAAGGTGTTGTTGGGCAGTTCGATCATTTCGCCCTGCATCACGTCGGCCAGGCCGAAGATGCGCACGATGCCGTCGGACACGCTGGTCACGGAGCCTTCGTTGCGCGACTCCGCGGACAGCTTGACCGTCTCGATGCGGGTCTTGATCAGGTCGCTGATTTCGGAGGGGTTGAGCGTGGTTGCCATCGTTCAGTCCTAGGTGCCGGCCGCGAGGGCCATGCGTTTATGTGAATTCAGTGGGCGAGCGAGCTTTGCAGACGCGCGAGCTTGCCCTTCAGCGAGCCGTCGATGACCACGTCGCCGGTGTCGATCACCGCGCCGCCGATCAACGAAGCATCCACCGCGGTGGTGATGTCCACCTCGCGGCCAAAACGCTTCTTCAGCGCAGCAGCGATCGTGTCCAGCTCGGTCGCGGTCATTTCAGTTGCCGAGGTCACCGTCGCCTTGACGACATGTTCGGCCTCGGCGCGCAGCTGTTCGTACAAGCCTGCGATTTCCGGCAGCACCGACAAACGCTGCGCATCGGCCAGCAGGCCAAGAAAACGCAGATAGTCTTCGCTCGCCGTTGGCGGCGCCAGCAACGTCACTGCCTGTTCCTGGCGCAAGGCCGGGTTGAGCAGCAATGCAGCCACGCGCGGGTCGCCGGCCACCTGCGCCGAGAACGCCAGCGCATCGGACCAGAGTGCGAAGGTACCGCCCTCACGCGCGATCGCAAACGCGGCACGGCCGTAGGGACGGGCAAGTGTGAGGGCCTGGCTCATCGATTAAATCTCCGCCGCCAGCTCGTCGAGCAGCGCCTTGTGGGCGTTGGCATCGATTTCGCGCTTGAGCAGCTTCTCGGCACCGCTGACCGCCAGCACCGAGATCTGCTTGCGCAGTTCTTCGCGGGCACGGGTGGCAGATGCGTCGATTTCGGTCTGCGCCAGATCCTTCTGACGGTTGGCTTCGGCAATTGCCTCGTGCTTGGCCGCTTCGATGATCTGGTTGGCGCGCGCATGGGCCTGATCAATGATCTCGTTGGCCTTGGTGCGTGCGTCCTTCAGTGCTTCGTTGACCTTTTCCTGCGCCTGCGCCAGATCCTTCTGACTGCGATCGGCCGCAGCCAGACCTTCAGCGATCTTTTGCTGACGCTCTTCGATCGCCTGCAGCAGCGGCGGCCAGATTTTGGTCGCGACGATCCAGATCAGACCGGCGAAGGCCAGCGCCTGGGCAAAGATGGTAAGGGTGATGTCCATGGGTCGCTCAATCGCTCTTTAGGGGTGAAAGCGCCGCCGCATGGCGACGCTTTCCGACCTTCATCCGCGGAGACAACCGCACGCGGTTGCCTCCACACGGTGCTACCGCTGGATCAGCCGGCGACCTGCGGCAGACGCTTGACGAACTCACCGACCAACGGATTGGCGAAGGCGAACAGCAGGCCGACAGCGACGCTGATGATGAACGCGGCGTCGATCAGGCCGGCGGTGATGAACATGCGAACCTGCAGCACCGGGATCAGTTCCGGCTGGCGCGCGGCAGATTCCAGGAACTTGCCAGACATGATGGCCAGACCGAGGCCGGCACCCAGCGCGGCCAGGCCGATCATGATGCCGACGGCGAGGACGGTGGAGCTCTGGACTTGAGCGAGGTTGGTCAGGACGGCGAGGTACATGGTGATCTCCGAACGAAAGTTTCTAAGGGTGATGGATGAATCGGGATGAAGCAGATGAAGGGTGCAGCGAACTCAGTGACTGTCTTCGGCAAGGCTCAGATACACGATCGACAGCATCATGAAAATGAAGGCCTGCAGCGGAATCACCAACAGGTGGAACAGCATCCAGCCGAGGCCGAATACGCCGCCAGCAACCATGCCGGCGATGCCCGCACCGCCCAGCACCCAGATCAGCAGGAAGACGATCTCGCCGCCGAACATGTTGCCGAACAGTCGCATCGCCAACGAAATCGGCTTGCTCAGCCACTCGACGATGTTCAAAAGCAGGTTGAACGGCATCATCCACTTGCCGAACGGCGCCGTCAGGAATTCCTTGGTCATGCCGCCCACGCCCTTGGAGCGCAGCGAGAAGAAGATCATCAGGAAGAACACGCTGATCGACATGCCCAAGGTGGCATTGACGTCGGCGGTCGGCACCGGCTTCCAGGCGTGGATGCCTGCCCAGCCCAGCGGGATGGCGATGAAGTCGGCCGGGATCATCTTGATGAGATTCATCAACAGGATCCAGAAGAAGATCGTGATCGCGATCGGCGTCACCAGCTTGCTGGTGCCGTGGTAGGTGTCCTTGGCCTGCCGGTCGACGAACTCCAGGCAGATTTCTACGAACGCCTGCCACTTGCCGGGCACGCCGGCGGTGGCATTGCGGGTCGCCGTCCAGAAGCCGATGACCATCACCAGGCCCATCAACACGGCCATGACCAGGGTGTCGACGTGAATGGTCCAAAACGTACCGCCACCCTCGCGAACCGGATAGATCAGGTTCTGCAAGTGATGCTGGATATAGGAGGTAGGTGTTGCTGCCTCGCCCGCCATGTGTCCGGAGCCCTTTAAGTTCGAATCAACGCCTGGCCAGAGCCAGAACCTGAAAAATCAGCCCGATGGCGATACCCGCCAACAAAGCCAGAGGAGGCAGCCGCCACAGGCCGAAGCCAAGCGCCAGCGCCACGAAAACCAATACCCACTTCAACACCATCGCCAGGATCAACCGGACCATGGCAATACCTGCCGCCTGGATCCCGCCCCCTAGCGCGGTCCGTGCTGCGACCCAGCCGCCCAGTACCGTCGCAAATCCGGTCAACGCCAGGCCGGCAGCGTAACGGGGACCGACCAACAGCAACCCCAGACTGGTTATAGCTACAGCGGCAAGCGGATATACCGCAGCGCGCAGCATCAACCGCCGACCCGCGTCAACGGAGTTCAGCACTACGGTTACCTTGCGTGAGAATGAGTGGGAAGCGCAGATGCGCCTCGTCGAGCCGCGAAAGTATAGCAATGGGACAAATTGCGAGACAACCGGCAGAAGTCACTGGCTGCTGCGGCGCACCATACAGGTGCTGCGGCAACGGGTGGGAACTTTGCCACAAACAGACGGTCATAACCTACGAGGCCTGCACATCCTCGTCGAAAGGTACTGCCGCAGGCTGCGTCTAGGAGCCCTGGGAGACCGGGGCTCCTGCTTTTTACGCATTTTGTCGCACCCTGCGACCTTCCCATCGGCGGTCCAATCGGCACGTCTGTTGCGCTGCATCCGCCGCGTCGCTTCGTAATCCGCACCTCGATTGCGCATCGCAGAACAAAAAGCCGGCTTGCCAAAGCGAACTGTTTTGTCCGATTGCTATTTCGGCCTTCACATCGAATCGACAGCTCGTTCACTTGTGAACGACGCCGTTTTATCGATAGTGCGCGCCACAGGTCGGTTGCCTGCCTTTCTAAGAACTACGGAGCTCCCCATGAAACACCTTCTCGCACTGGTCATTCCGTGCGTACTGGCTGCCGCCTACGCCGCGCCTGCACATGCCGAAGACACCGATGACCGCTTCCAGATTCGTCTCGGTGCGATGAACGTCGACAACGACAACACCATCCGCGGCAACACGCTGGTGGCAGGCAACAACGTGTCGGTCAACGAAGATTTCAAGCTCGGCGGCAAGGAATGGGAGCCGCGCATCGATGGCGTGTTCCGCATCAGCACCCGTCAGCGCCTGATCTTCGATTACTTCAAGTACGACAAGGATCGCCGCGAGACCCTGACCCAGGATCTGAGCGGCGGCGGCATCACCGTGCCGACGGGCAGCTTCATCAAGGGTGAGCTGAAGTACCAGGTCGCCACCCTGGTGTACGACTACTCGGTCATCGATTCGCCGGAATTCAGCCTGGGCCTGCAGCTCGGTGCCGAATACGCCAAGGTCGAAGCCAACGCCTATGCCGATCTGGGCAGCGTGTTCAGCGGCGACGTGCTCGACGAGAAGGCCGACGGCGTTGCGCCGGTGGTCGGTATCCGCTTCACCGCGCGGCCGAGCGAGCATTGGCTGTTCAATGTGCAGGGTCAGTACCTCAACACCAGCTGGGGCAACTTCGACGATTACAAGGGCGACCTGAGCCGCGCCAACGCGATTGCCGAATACCGCTTCACCAAGAACTTCGGCCTGTTCGCCGGCTACGACTGGTTCAAGCTCGATGTCGACCAGCGCGGCAGCGATGGCCTGATCGGCCTGAAGCAGGAGTTCAAGGGCCCGGTTGCAGGCGTGACGTTCGCGTTCTGAGTTACACCCACCGTTGAACCCAAAAGGCCCGCTTTTTGCGGGCCTTTGCGTTTTTGGGGCTTTGGTGTGGAGGCCTTTTATGGCGCCGGAAAGAGCTGCGCGGCCACGCAGATGTAATCGGCCAGCGGCATTTCGCCCACAGCCGCACGGCGCACATCTACGCGATCCGGATCCTCGATGGGCTTGGGCACCCAGCGGCCCTGCTGTGCGGCCAGCTGAGTGCCGTAGCGTTGCGGCTTGCCGTTGCCGACAAGGACGCGGTCGGTCAACAGCACCAGAGAGCGTGCCGGAATTTCGCCGCGCGTAACGTGTTGTGCCAGCGTGCTCAATACCTGCTCCTGAAACGCAGGATCGGCATCGGCATGCTGCACCAGCAGCCAGGCTGCAGCGACACCATCGCGCCCCACCTGGGCCGCGCTCGGCAGGCCTTCGTGCTCGGCAACGATACGGCGAATCTGCGGTAGATGCGCGGCATCCACAGCGGCCATCTTGGTCACGGCCGCTTGCGACCAATCGCCATTGCGGACCAGTTGGTCGGCGCGCTCCATCTCCAGCAGACGCGCGCGTAGCGCCGGATCGGAAGGCGTTGCGAGTCCGGATGCATGCGCTGCCTCGGCACGCGCTTTTGCCTGCCGTTGCGCACGACCGAACGTTTCGGCCCCCGGGCACTTCGCCAACGCAGCGGCCAATTGAGGATCTTCCGGTTCTTGCGCGCGGGCGGCAGACACCGCCGCGATGCTGCACAGCATCACCATTCCCAGCATTCCGTAGCGCATGCAGTGTCTCTCCATGTATCGGCTGCAATCCCTTGGCATACCGTGCAGCCCGTCCTGGCAGCATGCCTAAACGACGACGCCCCGCGCAAGGCGGGGCGTCGTTGGCAGTGCCGCGTGTGCGCGGCTTACTTCTTCTTCGGGATGTACAGGTCGGTGATGGTGCCGTCGTAGACTTCGGCGGCCATGCCGACCGATTCGCTCAGGGTCGGATGCGCGTGGATGGTGTGGCCGATGTCTTCGGCTTCCGCACCCATCTCGATGGCAAGACCAATTTCGGCCAGCAGGTCACCGGCATGCACGCCGACGATGGCACCACCGATCACCCGGTGCGTTTCTTCATCGAAGATCAGCTTGGTGAAGCCCTCGGTGCGGCCGATGCCGATTGCGCGGCCACTGGCGGCCCACGGGAACTTGGCCACGCCGACCTTCAGGCCCTTGGCCTTGGCTTCGGTTTCGGTCACGCCGACCCAAGCGATTTCCGGGTTGGTGTAGGCGACCGACGGAATCACCCGCGCCACCCATTCCTTCTTCTCGCCGGCAGCCACTTCGGCGGCCAGCTTGCCTTCGTGGGTGGCCTTATGCGCCAGCATCGGGTTACCGACGATGTCGCCGATGGCGAAGATATGCGGCACGTTGGTGCGCATCTGCCGATCGGCCGGGATGAAGCCGCGCTCGGTGACGGTGACGCCGGCCTTGTCGGCGCCGATCTTCTTGCCATTGGGCGTGCGGCCCACAGCGACCAGCACGCGATCGTAGGCGGTTGCCTGCAGACCCGGCTTTTCGCCTTCGGTCGCGGCTTCGAACGACACCGTGATGCCGCTGGCGTCGGCCTTGACGTCGGTGGCCTTGGTCTTGAGATGGACCTCCACGCCCTGCTTCTTCAAGCGGTCGGCCAGCGGCTTGACCAGGTCCTTGTCGGCGCCCGGCATCAGCTGGTCCATGAACTCGACCACGGTGACCTTGCTGCCCAGCGCGCTGTACACCGTGGCCATTTCCAGGCCGATGATGCCGCCGCCGACCACCAGCAGGGTCTTGGGGATGTCGTGCAGCTCCAGCGCGTCGGTGGAGTCCATCACGCGCTTGTCGTCCCACGGGAAGTTCGGCAACTTCACCGCCTGCGAGCCGGCCGCGATGATGCAGTGCTCGAAGCGCAGCAGCTGGGTCTTGCCGTCGTCGCCGACGATCTCCAGCTCGTTGGGCGAGACGAAGCTGGCCACACCGGTGACGGTGCGCACCTTGCGTTGCTTGGCCATGCTGGCCAGGCCGCCGGTGAGCTTGCCGACCACTTTTTCCTTGTACTCGCGCAGTTTGTCCAGGGTGATCTTGGGCTGGCCGAAGTCCACGCCGAAATCGCCGGCATGGGCCACTTCATCGATCACCGCAGCGGCATGCAGCAGCGCCTTGGACGGGATGCAGCCAACGTTGAGGCAGACCCCGCCAAGACTGGCGTAGCGCTCGATCAGCACGGTGTCCAGGCCGAGGTCGGCGGCGCGGAACGCGGCTGTGTAGCCGCCGGGGCCGGCGCCGAGCACCACCATCTTGCATTCGATATCGGCCGGCTTGCCACTGGCCAGCGCCGGCTTGGACGGCGCCGGTTCGGCCGGGGCACGATGCGACGGCGTCACCGGCGGCTTGCTGCCCGGCGCGGCGGCCGGTGCAGCAGCAGCCGGCGCAGGCTTGGTGTCGGCCTTGGCGGGCGCAGCCGGTGCGGCGGCCTCGCCTTCGGTTTCCAGCAGCAGCACGACCGCCCCTTCGGACAGGTTGTCGCCGACCTTGATCTTGAGCTCCTTGACCACGCCCGCAGCCGAGGACGGCACTTCCAGCGTGGCCTTGTCCGACTCCAGCGTTACCAGGCCTTGATCCTTGACCACGCTGTCGCCGACGGCGACCAGCACTTCGATGACGGGGACATCGCTGTAATCGCCGATGTCTGGAACCTTGATTTCAATGACCGCCATTTGCTTCTCCTGTGGCTCAACCGGCCGTGCCGGCAAGCGTCTGCTGGAGTTCATCCAGCGACGATTCGATTTGGGTCCAGCGCTTGTCGCGCTTCTTTTCCTTGCCTTCGCTGGCTTCGATCAGCAACGCGGCCTGCTGCACCAGCAACTCGCCGGCGCCGCAGCCCGGACGCGCGCCGCTGTAACGCACGCCATCGACCTGGAACGACAGCACCTCGCCCTCGCTCACCGGCGCGGTGCGTCCGGTCGGTGCGAGCTGGGTCAATGCGGCGGTCCAGTTGCTGACCAGTCGCTTTGCCAACGCTGCCGGAATCGGAATCTCCACCGTTTCCGGGATCTGCTCGGTACGGAACTGCACGCTGCCGCGATCGCTCTGGCTGACCCAGCTGTAGACGCGCTCGTCGGCGCGGCTATGGCGCAGGGTCCAGTCGGTTGCGCCGTCCTTGCCCGGCAGCAGCGAGACGCCGCTTTCCACGCCGCGGGTGGGCAGCGTGAGCAACGACAAGCTTGGCTTGCCGCCAGCATCGAGCAGCGTGGTGACCGCGGTGCCGTAGTTGCCCACCGCCGGCGGCCAGCCGCGCCCGAGCGTGCTCTCGCACTCGCGTGCCGCCGCAGCCGTGCACGGCAGCACGCCCAGCAGGGCGAGCGTCAGCAGCGCTGCTCTCACAGCAGGACGCGTCGCATGTCGGCCAGCACCTGGCTGAGGTAGGTGGTGAAGCGTGCAGCCAGCGCGCCATCGATGACGCGGTGGTCGTAGCTCAACGACAGCGGCAGCATCAACTTGGGCGCGAACTCCTTGCCATTCCACACCGGCTGCATCGCCGACTTGGACACGCCCAGGATCGCCACTTCCGGCGCATTGATGATCGGCGTGAACGCCGTACCACCGATGCCGCCGAGCGAGCTGATCGAAAAGCATCCGCCGCTCATGTCGGCCGGGCCGAGCTTGCCGTCGCGCGCCTTCTTGGCCAGCTCGCCGCTTTCCTGGGCAATCTGCAGCACGCCCTTCTTGTCAACATCGCGGATCACCGGCACGACCAGGCCGTTCGGGGTGTCGGCGGCAAAGCCGATGTTGATGTACTTCTTCAGCGTGAGATTTTCGCCGGCCGCATCGAGCGAGGCGTTGAACTCGGGGAATTTCTTCAGACCCGCGGCGCTGGCCTTGACCAGGAACGCGAGCATGGTCAGCTTGATGCCTGCCTTCTCGTTTTCCTTGTTGAGCGCCACGCGCAAGGCTTCCAGGTCGGTGATGTCGGCCGATTCGAACTGGGTAACGTGCGGAATCATCGCCCAGTTGCGTGCCAGGTTGGCACCGGAAATCTTCTTGATGCGGGACAGCGGCTGGGTTTCGGTCTCGCCGAACTTGCTGAAGTCCACCTTCGGCCAGGCCAGCAGGTTCAACCCATTGCCACCACCGGCCGGCGCAGCACCGGCTGCGGCAGGCGCGCCGCCACTAAGTGCGGCCTTCACGAAGCGCTGCACGTCTTCGCGGGTGATGCGGCCGCCCTTTTCGCTGCCCTTGAGCTGGTTCAGATCCACGCCCAGCTCGCGTGCGAACACGCGCACCACCGGGCTGGCGTAGGCCACCTTGGACGGCAGCACGCTGTCGGCGTCGAAGGTCACCGGCGGGCTGCTCGGGTTGCCGGCCGATGGCTGGCCGCCCTGTGCAGGCTGCGAAGCCTCGCTGGAGCGCGCGCCCTGTACCTGCGCGATCTCGCGCTGGGCCAGCTTGTCCGGCACAGCAGACACCGCGACCGGTTCGACCTTGCCCGCGGTTTCGGCGGTATCGGTGGTGGGCTTGGCCGGGGACTGCGCCGCACCGGCATCGCCATCGCTGGCAGCGATGATGGCGACCACATTGCCCTGCGAGAGCGTGTCGCCGACCTTGACCTTGAGTTCCTTGACCACGCCGGCGGCCGAGGACGGCACTTCCATCGTGGCCTTGTCCGACTCCAGCGTGACCAGGCTCTGGTCCTTGGCGACGGTATCGCCGACGGCGACCAGCACTTCGATCACCGGGATGTCGGTGTAGTCGCCGATATCGGGCACAAGCGCCTCGACCAGGCCGCCTTCCGAGGATGCGGCAGGCGCGGCCGGCTCGGCCTTGGCGGCAGGCGCCGGGGCGGCAGCAGGCGCGGCCTTGGCCGGAGCAGCGGGCGCAGCCGCCGGAGCGGGGGCAGCCGCGGTTTCGGCACCGGCATCGGCCACTTCGATCAACGCGACCAGCGCGCCTTGCGACAGCGAATCGCCGACCTTGACCTTGATCTCCTTGACCACGCCGGACACCGACGAGGGCACTTCCATCGTGGCCTTGTCCGATTCCAGCGTGACCAGGCTCTGGTCCTTGCTGACCGTATCGCCGACCGATACCAGCACTTCGATTACCGGGACATCGCTGTAGTCACCGATATCGGGGACAAGTGCTTCCTTGATTTCGGCCATACGGGGAACTCCGGCAACAGAATGGGGAAACCCCTATTGTGGCCGGCTGCGGGCCGCAGCGCCAACCATTGCCGTGGAAAAAGTCGCACGCCGGGTGGGATGCAGCGTTTGCGCACGCACGCGCTGGATCATTTCGAGGCGCGTCGATCCACCCGCAACAGTTGCAGTGGCTCGCCCGAGGGCAAACGATACGCCAGCGCATTGTCCAAGCCATCGAGCGCTTCCACCCGCTCGCACAACTGCTGCGCGCGCGGCCGCAACGCACGCGCCTGCGGCTCGATCAGGCGCTCGATGCGCGCTTCCACGCCGTCCAGCGACCGCAGCTGCACATCGTTACCGGTCAATGCCGACTGCACCGCTCCGGCGACGACATCGCCGATCAGTTGCGGCAGCAGCTCGGCCACCATGGCGCCGATGTCGTCATCGATGTCGATCGTGGTGAGCTGGCTTTTGCTGAAGCTCTGCTTCAAGCGCGTATCGATCTTCTCGCGCACGTTTGCCATCTGGGTGCGCGTGGCCTCCGGGGTGCGGCTGAAGCCGGCCGCCACCTCGCCCAGCGCGGTGACGGCGATGTCGGCCGCTTCGCGCCCGACGTCTTGCGCCAGCGGTACCACGTCGCGGGTCTGGCGCTCGAACTGGGTCAAGCGGGCGCGATCGTCCGAGCTCAAGTCAACCCAGCCGTCGTCAACGAACAACGCGCCCTGGCGCATCACCAGCCGCTGCGGCGTGCCCGATTCGCGGATCAGGATCAGGCTGCGTGGGTTGAGCGTAAGGTCGTAGTCGCTGCTGACCTCGCAGTGCAGGTCCTCGGCCGCTGCCGCGTCCACGACACCGAACATGCCTGCTAGCAGCCCTAGCGCCATCATCAATCCGTGCTTGCTCGTCATCGCGCTGCTCCGTTGTGCATTGGGTGCAGCATGCCCGCGCGTGCCGGACGCGTGCCTGTGCCGGACGCTGGCATGACTTATGGCTGATAGCGGTGCCGCAGCCGGTCAAATCGGCGCCGCAGTTGGTATGCGCGTTGGTTCAAGCGGCTAAAACGCGTGCACATCGCTCGACCGGCACCATGCGCCTCGCTCGTGTCTCGATCATGGGCATGTCTTCGATCACGACGTCGATGCATGCCTGGCCAATGTCGCTAGTCCAAGGCATCGCGCAACGGCTGCCAGGCGTCGCACAAACGTTGCAACGACCACGCTGCGTTGGCCGGGCTGGTGGACGGCAACGCCCAGACCGGCACTGCCTGCAACTGCGTTGGCAACAGCGGCTGCACGTGCCGACGCCATGCCTGCGCCGCAGCGGCACCATTGCAGGCCACCGCGCGCAGTTGCGGCAGCGTTGCCATGCGCGCCGCCAACGGATTGACCACGATGCTGCTAGCGACGATGGCCGTATCCAGGCTCCCGCGCCGTTCGCATTGGCCGATCACATCCCACAAACCGACGCCGCAGTGCGCCAACGCCTCCAGACGTTCGGCATACGCAACGCTTGCATCGATACCCAGCAAAACCTGCATCAACGGCCAGAACCGATTGCGTGGGTGCGCGTAGTACATCGCCGCGTCCAGCGAGGCGTTGCCAGGCATCGAACCGAGCACCAAGACACGGCAATCGCCGGGAATGTGCGCTGGCAGGCCTTGCAACACGTCGTTTTTCGTCACGGCGACCGCACCTGGGTGAATGTCTTTTTCAGCTTGCATGTCGCAACCACGGCCTTCTTCGGAAACTTGCTGAACAAACGAAATTTTAGCGAGCTGCGGGTGGGCGTGGATTCAGATTTTCAGGAATAGCTTTGGCGCGGCCCACTCCACGGGCCCAACAAGAACACGAGGAGACCCCCAATGCGTTCCATTTCCATCCTGAGCCTGGCTGCCGTATCCGCACTTGCGTTTGCGCCGTCTGCATTTGCACAAGACACCACCTACACCGGTGACACCTCCTCGGCTTCCACCAGCGCCGATAGCGCCTCTGGCAAGCATTGGGCAGTGGTCGGCGGTGTGGCCCTGATCAAGCCGAAGAACGACCCGGCTCCGGGCCTGGACGTCGATGGGGGCCCGGCGCCGACGCTGAGCGCCAGCTACTACATCAACGACAACTGGGCCGTTGAACTGTGGGGCGCAGCCGACAAGTTCAACCACCGCGTCAACGCCGATGGCGTGGGCAAGGTCGGTACCGTCGAGCAGCAGCCGATCGCCATCAGCGGCCAGTACCACTTCGGTCAGGCCGATAACGTGTTCCGTCCGTTCGTGGGCGTGGGCTACTACGAGTCGAACTTCAGCAACGAGAAGATCGACGCGGCCTCGGCCAGCGGCCAGCACGTGGGCCTGGACACCGCCAAGGGTGTCATCGGCACCGTCGGCGTGGACATGAACATCAACTCCACCTGGTTTGCACGTGCCGACGCCCGCTACATGCGTTCGCGTCCGGAACTGCGCGAAGGCGGCCAGGGCACCGGCAGCGAGCTGGAACTGGATCCGTGGACCGTCGGCTTCGGTGTCGGCGCGCGCTTCTAAGCACACCGATTGACTAAGCACCTCACCAAACAGGCCCGCAAGGGCCTGTTTTTTGATCAAAACCTCAGTTCGAAGGGAATTTTACGTTTAGGATTTCGTTGCGGGGGGTAGATCGCGTAGAAATCAGCGCGACTTCTTCAATTAAATATGGATATACCATGAGAATAAGATGCCATGCGGCAGCGATATTTCTTCCTGCACTCGTTTCCTTTGGAGCTCAGGCTCAGACAACCGTCCCTACCACAGGACTTGGAACCTGCATTGACTTTATAACTTCCCAATCAACGACACTTACTGGACAGATAAACAGCAGCACCACTTTCAAGATCGCTTACGGCTCGGCCAGCTATACGGACATGCCAAATAAAGTTGTATATATCCGAAATTATAGCTGCGCGAGTCAAGATATGCCGGGCATGTATTTTACAGTCTCAGCCCTAGCCCATGAATTTGGCCATGTGAAATTCAATTATTCGTTTGCCAAAACGACTCGGTAAGCATATATAGATGAAGCATGCAAGATGGAAGGACTTGCCGTAACAAATAAGATAGTTGCAAGGAATGAAATATGGAGTTCCACTCAAAATAGCATAGACATTAAGCTTGCAGCATCAAATCCCGATCAGCTTTTTGGGGTTTACTATGCTGGAGGACCTAATGTCGCATCAAACGTTGGAAAATCTTTCTGCGCGAACAACGTAACCTCAACCACAGGACAGAACTATAACGTATATTATGGAGAGCAGTATGACAAACTTCCTTAACAGATCATCATATTCCCGCCTTACAATAACGCTGCTTGCTGCTCTGATTGCACCTTCATTATATGCAACTAAGATTTCAACAGCGACAGCAGCGACAGCAGCGACAGCAGCGACAGCAGCGGATGCTGCTCGTACGTTTGAACTAGCCGAAGAAATTTCGAGAAATCTCAAAAAATCACCCTCTGAATTTATTAATTCATGGCCTGGAGCCAGAATTTCGATGCCGAGCCTGAAAAACGAAGGAACGTATAAAGTTAGCGGAGGAATATTAAAAATAGGCGATCATCTGACTGCCAAGGACTCTTCCATATCAATATCAGCCGATAAAAAAATATCGAATCAGTCTTACTCAGTCTGGAAGGTTCCTGCGTCTCTCGCCAGGACTTTAAGAGCCAATACCCAAATTATCTGATTTCAAATATTCCGAGAGGACAGAGTAGTTCAGAAACATTAACTTTAGCCGTTGTTAAAATCCAGGAGAAGATGGAGTTCTCGTTCCCGGAAACCTCTCCAGATTGCCTAAGTGCCATTCGCATAGCACCAGCAGACGCGCAGATGCTCAAAGCTGCGGAAGCATTTAATTAATTAGGCATACTTGAAATTGTTACTGCCAGCACCGAGAGGGCTGGCAGTAACAGTGGTTACACCTTAGTACTACTCATCCTGACCGGATAAATGGTACCTAGTGATATACAATCTGAGCACTTCTTGAAAGTCGAGGTTTGTAGAAACGCCAGTTATTTCGGAATTGTGCGTTGGTAAGGCTTCAATTTAAGGATCACCGCCAGTAAACGCTACCGCGCAGGCGCGCACTGCGCCAACGCCACCACAGCAAGGTGGCATACGCGAGCGCATAACCAAGCAATACGCCGGCCGCGCCCAGCAGACTGGCATGACTGAGCCAGCCTTCCGTGGGCCAGGCCACGCCCTGCCAGGCGCTGCGCCAGCCCTGCACCATGCCGGCGATGACGCGTACCACCACCAACGCCGTCACTGCGAGCACCAGCCACAGATTGGGCCGGTAAAACAGGCCCTGCTGGGTACGTTCGAAGCGGGTCAACCGCAATGCCAGCAGACCCAAGGCCAGCCCGCAGGCCCAGCCGAATGCGGCGTGGCTGATCGCGCCGGGCCAGAACGCCGCAGCAACCAGCGCGAAAATGACGAACAACACGTTGGAGAGCGCAGCCGAGGCCAGATTGATCATCAACAACCAGCTACGGGCCTGTCGCCGCGCAGTACCGACACGGAAGCGCTGCACCAGCGACAACGGAAACAGCACCGCGAACACCGCCAGAGCGATGATCACGGCCAGCGGAATAGCGAGGAGAAGTGGCATCAGATGCTCAGTTGCGGCGAACAGTGGTTAGCAAAAGTCGCGGGGCGCACGTCAGGCGGAGGTGGACGGCGCGCTCAGAACCGCAGTGCACGAGAAATGTATGCCGCGACGGCTACCGATCGCACCCGCCTGGCCACTGCACAGCCGTGTTGATGACCGCTCTTAAAACGCCGGCAACACCGCGCCTTTGTACTTCTGCTCGATGAAGGCCTTCACTTCCGGGCTGGTCAAGGCCTTGGCGAGTTTCTGCACGCGCGCATCGTCCTTGTTGTCCGGGCGGGCCACCAGGAAGTTCACGTACGGCGAGTCCTTGCTTTCGATCGCCAGCGCGTCGCGGGTCGGATTGAGCCCGGCGTCGAGTGCGTAGTTGGTGTTGATCAGCGCCAAATCGACTTGATCGAGCACGCGCGGCAGCATTGCCGAATCGAGCTCGCGGAACTTCAGCTGCTTGGGGTTCTCGACGATGTCGCGCTGGCTGGACAGGGCGTTGCTCGGATCCTTCAGTTTGATCACGCCGGCCTTGTCGAGCAGGATCAGCGCGCGGCTGTTGTTGCTCGGGTCGTTGGGAATCACCACGTCCGCGCCGGTGGGCAGTTCGGCCAGCGTCTTGAACCGGCGCGAATACGCACCGAACGGTTCGATATGCACGCCGACCACGGTCACCAGCTGGCTCTTGCGGTCGCGGTTGTAGGCGTCCAGATAGGGCTCGGTCTGGAAGTAATTGACGTCGATCTGCTTCTGTACGACCTGGTCGTTGGGCTGCACGTAGTCGTTGAACACGCGCACGTCCAGCTTGACGCCCTGCTTGGCCAGCAGCGGTTCGACCACCTCCAGGATCTCGGCATGCGGCACTGCGGTGGCGGCCACGGTCAGCGTGTCACCGCCGCTGCTGCCACCGTTACCGCCGCAGGAGGCCAACGCCAGCGTGGCCGCAGCCAGGAGGGAACGAAACGCGAATGTGCTCATGTAGGGATCCGTGGGAGGAGGAATGCGGCACTGCCGCAAGAGGTAAACCTAGCAGACCGCGGGTGCAGCGGCGATTCGCAAGCCCATGTTTCGTGCGTGACCCTCCGCGCCACGCGGCACCCGGTCGCAGCCGACCTCAGCGCCGGCTGTAACGCGCCACCAGCCGGTCGCCCAGCATCTGCAGCAGCTGCACCAGCACGAGCAAGGCGATCACGGTGACCAGCGCGACATCCGAATGCGAGCGCAAATAGCCTTCGCGATAGGCCACATCGCCCAGGCCGCCGGAGCCGATCGCACCGCCCATCGCAGTGAAGCCGATCAGCGCGATGGTGGTCACGGTGGCGCCGGCGATCAGGCCCGGGCGCGCTTCGGGCAGCAGCACGCGCAACACCAGCTGCCACGTGGTGGCGCCCATCGCCTGGCTGGCTTCGATAATGCCGCGGTCCACCTCGCGCAAGGCGGTTTCCACCAGCCGCGCGTAGAACGGTGCAGCGCCGACCACCAACGGCAGGATCGCGCCGCGCACGCCCAGCGAGGTGCCCATCAGCATTAGCGTGAGCGGAATCATCGCAATCATCAGGATGATGAAAGGCACCGAGCGCAGCAGATTGATCAGCGCCGCGAGTGCGCCGTACAGCACCGGGCGGCGGCGTAGTTGGGGCGCGCCGCACAGGAACAGCGCCACGCCCAGCGGCAGGCCGATCAACAACGTCAGCGGCAGCGCGCCGGCCAGCATCAGCAAGGTGTCGAGCGTGGCCTGGCCGATATCGCCCCACTTGCCGGCATCGAGATTGCGGAAGAACCCATCGGCAGCGGCGATCAACAGAGTCATACGCGCAGATCCTCCACTTGCACACCGGCTGCGACGAAGCCGGCACGTGCCGCGTTATGGTCGCCGCCGGTCAAGGCGACGATGAGCTGGCCGTACGGGGTGTCCTTGATGCGGTCCACGCGCCCGGACAGGATGTTGTAGTCAACGCCGGTCTCGCGCGCGATGCGGCCAAGCACCGGTTCATAGGTGCCGTTGCCCAGGAAGGTCAGCCGCACGATGCGCCCGCCCACCGCGGCGAAGTCGCGATGCAGCTCGGCTTCGTCCACGTGCTCGGCTTCGGAGACGAAGCGCCGGGTGGTGGCATGCTGCGGATGCAGAAACACCTCGGTCACCGGCCCGGTTTCGACCAGCTTGCCGGCGTCCAGCACTGCCACGCGGTCGCAGACGCGGCGGATCACGTCCATCTCATGGGTGATCAACACGATGGTCAGGCCCAGCTCGCGGTTGATCTGCGCCAGCAGTTGCAGCACCGAGGCGGTGGTCTGCGGATCCAGCGCGCTGGTGGCCTCGTCGCACAGCAGGATCTGCGGCCGGGTGGCCAGCGCGCGCGCAATGCCCACGCGCTGCTTCTGCCCGCCGGACAACTGCGCCGGGTACTTGTTGGCGTGCTGTTCCAGCCCCACCCGCGCCAGCAACTCGGCCACACGCGCATCGACCTCCGCGCGCGGGGTGCCGGCCAGTTCCAGCGGAAACGCCACATTGCCGGCCACGGTGCGCGAAGACAGCAGGTTGAAGTGCTGGAAGATCATGCCGATACGCCGGCGCAGCGTGCGCAGGCCCTGGCTGTCCAGCGCGGTGACGTCCTCGTCGCCGATCAGCAGGCGCCCGCCGCTGGGTTCTTCCAGCCGGTTGATCAGCCGGATCAACGTGGATTTGCCGGCGCCGGAATGGCCGATGATGCCGAACACTTCGCCGGGGCCGATCCGCAGATCGAGCGGGTGCAGCGCCACGATCTGGCGACCGTCAACGGAATAAGACTTGTGCAGGCGCTGAAACTGGATCACCGCGCGTGGCCGATTGGGGGGCCGTGAAGCCTACCAGTCAATGTTTGCGGACGATATTCCATTGAGTTCTAAGGTAGGGAGTGGGGATCCGGGATTAGGGATTCGTAACAGCCAAAGCGCCTTGCCGTTGCTCTAGCGAATCCCCAATCCCCAATCCCCCAATCACGGCCTATCCAACGATGGCGGCCTGTCGGCCTTCCGAATCCGCTCCCGGCGCAGCAAATACAGCCCGCTGGCGACGATGATGCCGGCGCCGGTCCAGATCCAGTTGTCTGGCAGGGTCTGCCACAGCAGCCAATCCCAGCCGATCACCCAGACCAGGCCGGTGTATTCCAGCGGCGCGATCATCGAGGCCTCGCCGCGCAGGAAGGCCTGGGTCAGCGCAATCTGCCCCAGCGCGCCGGCCAGGCCCATACCGGCGATCAACCAGGCGTGCTCGCCCCGCAACGGCACCCAGCCGGGAATGGCCAGCAGGCCGGCACCGATCGCCATGAACAGCAAAAACCACACCACCATCGCCTGCGGGGTATCGGTACGCGTCAGCAAGCTCACGGTGATGGCCGCGATGGCGTAGGCAGTGGCCGCCAGCAGCACCATCAGGCCGGGCAGCGAGATCAGCCCGTCCACCCCGGGGCGCAGCACCACGATGACCCCGACCAGGCCAATACCAATGGCGGTCCAGCGTCGCGGGCCCACATGCTCGCCCAGCAATGGCACCGACAGCGCCGCCACCAGCAACGGGGCGACGAAATACAACGTGTAGGCGGTGGACAACGGCATGCGCTTCAAGCCGTAGACGAAGCAGCCGATCATCACCATGCCCAGCACCCCGCGCAGCAGATGCAGCCCCCAGCGCACCGGCACGATCGAACGCGGCCCGGCGGTGGCGAACACCCACACCAGCACGAACGGCAGCGATGCGGCGCCACGCAACAAGGTGACCTGCAGCGGTGGGTAATGCGCAGACAGCAGCTTCATGCCCGCATCCATCAGCGAGAAGCAGGCCACGGCGGCCACCATCCAGGCGATGGCGGGAAGCGGAGAACGGGTGTTGGGCATGGCGCATTATCGCTGCGCCTGCGCACCGACCGCCAACATCCGCCTCGACAGTACGCACGACGCGATGCCCTAGAATGGCGTCTGTTTTCAGATAGCAGGAGCTTTGCATGCCTTCCTTCGACGTGATCTCCGAAGTCGACAAGCACGAACTGACCAATGCGGTGGATCAGGCCAATCGCGAGCTGGATACGCGCTTCGATTTCAAGGGCGTGGAAGCCAGGTTCGAGCTGGAAGACGACAAGGTGATCAACCAGTCCGCGCCCAGCGATTTCCAGGTCAAGCAGATGACCGACATCCTGCGCGCACGCCTGCTGGCCCGCGGCATCGACGTGCGTTGCCTGGAGTTCGGCGATATGGAAACCAATCTGGCCGGTGCGCGCCAGAAGGTCACCGTCAAGCAGGGCATCGAGCAGAAGCAGGCCAAGCAGCTGGTGGCCAAATTGAAGGAAGCCAAGCTCAAGGTGGAAGCGCAGATCAATGGCGACAAGCTGCGTGTGAGCGGCAAGAAGCGCGACGATCTGCAAGATGCGATGGCGCTGCTGAAGAAGGCCGATTTCGAGCTTCCGCTGCAGTTCGATAATTTCCGCGACTGAGCTAACCATCGACAGCACTGACCTCAAGCCTGGCAACGCCGCACGCTGCCACTGGCAACATGCGGCGCAGACACGCACGCCGCTGGCGCTGCTGTACCTGCACGGCTTCACCGCCAGCCCGGGCGAGGCCGGCGCACTGCCCGAACAGATGGCCGATGCGTTGGGCGCCAACCTGTACGTGCATCGTTGGCCTGGGCATGGATGCAGCGCAGTCGATGCGATGCAAGGACTCACGCCTGCCGCGTTGCAGGCCTCTGCTCTGGAGGCGTTTGCGCAGGCGCAGCGGATGGGCGAACGCGTGGCGATCGTCGGCTCGTCCATGGGCGGCACGCTGGGGTTATGGCTTGCGGCGCAACAGCCCGATGCGGTAGCTGCGGTCGTCGCATGGTCGCCCGGCATCCGGCCCGCCGACCCTGCACTGCTCGATCAGGTCTGCGCGGCGCAGGCGCCATTGACCGATCCACGCCCGCGCAACGCCGCATCCTTGGCATTCTGGTCGAACATCATCCGCGCGCGGCCGCGAAAACACCGATCGCATACACTGGCGCTCCATCCCGCCGCCGCCACGATGACGTCCACGCCTTCCACGCTTGACCCGTTGACCGCCACCCGCCAGTGGATCGAGCGCGCGGTGATCGGTTTGAACCTGTGCCCGTTCGCCAAGGCGGTCTACGTCAAGGAGCAGGTGCGCCTGGTCCTCAGCGACGCCAGCACGCCCGAAGCGCTGCTCGAACAACTGGCCGAAGAACTGGTGTTGCTGCGCGACACCCCGGCCGAGCAGATCGACACAACCTTGATCGTGCACCCGGACGTGCTCACCGATTTCCTGGACTACAACGACTTCCTCGACAACGCCGATGCGGCCGTGGAAGCGCTGGATCTGGATGGCGTGTTGCAGGTGGCCAGCTTCCATCCGGACTATCAGTTCGCAGGCGCGGCCGTGGACGATGTGGCCAACTTCACCAACCGCTCGCCCTTCCCCACCTTGCACCTGCTGCGCGAAGACAGCGTGGAGCGTGCGGTGGCCGCCTTCCCCGACCCGGACGTAATCGTCGAGCGCAATATCGAGACGCTGGAACGCCTGGGCCAGGACGGCTGGGAACGTCTGTTGAACGCATCGACGCACTGATCAGCCGAGACAAGGCCCACGCAGGCGGGCGCCGCCGATGCAGCGACAGACCCCGCGCACGTCTTGCTGCGGCAACCACAACGCACGCGTTACAGTGCCGACCAACTCACTGACGCGATGCTCCGATGCCCTTGATTCCGGCTGTTTCCGCATGGAACCCGTCCCCGCTGCAGGACCGCGTGGTAGTGATCACCGGTGGCGCGCAAGGCATCGGCCGCGGCATTGCACAGGCGGTGCTGGGCGCAGGCGGCAGCGTGGTGATCGGCGATCTGGATGCGGAGGCCGGCAAGGCCTGTCTGCACGAATGGGCACTGCCGCAACGCAGCGCCTTCGTCCGTTGCGATGCGGCGCGCAAACCCCAGGCAACACGCTTGATCGCCGCCGCACTGAAACGCTTCGGTCGCCTCGATGGCCTGGTCAACAACGCAGGCGTGGCCGATCCGCATGTCGCGCCATTGCCGCAACTGGAGTGGGACGAGTGGAATCGCCGGCTGGCGAGCCTGCATGGCGCATTTTTGTGCAGCAAGCAGGCCTTGCCCGCACTGGCGCAAGCCGAGGGCGGCGGCGCGATCGTCAATATCGCCTCCACCCGCGCCTGGCAATCGGAGCCGCATAGCGAAGCCTATGCCGCCGCCAAGGGCGGCCTGGTGGCCTTCACCCACGCATTGGCGCTGAGCGAAGGCCCGCAAGTGCGCGTCAACAGCATCAGCCCGGGCTGGATCAGCACCGATGCCTGGCGTGCACCGCAGCGCAGGCGCATGCCCAAACTGTCGCGTCGCGACCATGCACAACACCCGGCCGGCCGGGTGGGCACGCCGGAAGACATCGCGCAGCTGGCGGTGTATCTGCTGTCGCCGCAGCTGTCCGGCTTTGTGACCGGCCAGGATTTCGTCGTCGATGGCGGCATGTCGCGCAAGATGCAGTACGTCTAAAGTCTGGCGCAGGTCAGCTACTTGGAGCGGGGCGACAAAATGACGTGCACCGCCAGGCGAGCGCGGCCGTCTTCCTGGTTCCCATCAGCACACGAACACCTTGGCGGCGCGGTGTTCTCACTGTTTGCGGGACCTTTGGCGGATGGATCATGCCTGCTCGCTGCGGCCGAACAACACCTCAAGATCGGGCGCTTCCAGCGTGCGCCATTGCCCGGACGGCAGGCCTTCCAGCGACAGCCCGCCAATGCGGCTGCGGTGCAGCGCCACCACATGATTGCCGGCGGCGGCAAACATGCGCCGCACCTGGTGGTAGCGCCCCTCGTGCAAGGTCAGGCGCGCTTCGCGTGGCCCGAGTACATCCAGTTCGGCCGGCAGCAATGGTTTGGTTTCGCCCTCCAGCAGCAATGTGCCGCTGGAAAACAGCGCAGCTTCGTCGCCACGCAAGTCTTCGGTCAGGGTGACGTCGTACACCTTGTCCAATGCGGACTTGGGCGAAATGATCCGGTGCAGCAGCGCGCCGTCGTCGGTCATCAGCAGCATGCCGCTGGTTTCGCGATCCAGCCGCCCCACCGGTGCCAGCACCGGCGCGCGCGAACGGAAGCGCAGTGGTAGTAACTCGTAGATCAGCCGGCCGGTGTCCTTGGTCGAGCAGGTGTAGCCGCTGGGTTTGTGCAGCAACAGGCTGAAACCCGGCGGCGGATCCAGCGGCTCGCCATCGATGCGGATCGCGTCGTGCTCCACCTGGTCGTCGGCATACAGCACCTCGCCCTGGACATCGGTGACCGCGCCCTGGCGAAACAGCTGGGTCACCTGCTTGCGGCTGCCATAACCGAGATTGGCGATGTGCTTGACCAGCTTCATGCGCGCGCTCCACGGCCGCGGATGGCAGAAATCAGCTTGAAACCGTGGCGTTCGGCGGCCACGCGTACCTGCCCGAAGCTTTCGTTGAGCACGTATTCGTAAGGCAGATGCCGGTTGGCGACCAGCAACAACTGCCCGCCCGGGCGCAGCGCCTGCGCGGCCACCGAAATGAAGCGCTGCCCGATATCCGGGCGATCGGCACGCGAGGGCGTATGGAACGGCGGATTGCTGACGATGAAGTCGTACTGCGCCACCAGGCCGGCGGTGACGTCGTGCCAGTGGTACTGCAGCTGCGCCGGATGCGCGATGCCCTGCAGATTGCGCTGCGCCAGAGTGAGTGCGCGCGCCTCGGCCTCGTACAGATCCAGCGCGGTGACCTTGGGGCAGCGCGCCAGCACTTCGGCCGACAGATAGCCAAAGCCCGCACCCAGATCGGCGCCGTGCCCGGCCAGCGTGGGCGGCAGATGCTCGACCAACAGCGCAGAGGCAGGATCGATGCGGTCCCAGGCGAACACGCCCGGGCGGCTGACGAAGCGCCCGTCCAGAATCTTGCGCGGCGCATCCAGCGCGGCCCAGCGCGCCTGCAGCGCCACATCGGTGTCGGCAGGCAGCGGGGCGCTCCAGTAGGTGCGGCAATGGTGCTTGGTCAAACTCCCGGCCAGGCCGGTGAGCTGGCGCAGATCGGCTTCGCCCGAGCGCGCGCCCTCGTTGTTGGACTGGCAGGCCACCACGCGGCCACCCGGCGCGGTCAGCGCCACGGCGCGCGCAAACAACGCACGCGCTTCTTCGCGCTGACGCGGCGGCAGCACCAGCACCAGTGCGTAGCGCGTGCTGTCGGCTTCGATCTCGCTCTCTTCGCGCACGTTCCAGCCGCTACGCTCCAGCGCCTCGGCGAACGGCCGAAAGCTCTGCTCGCAGGTCAGCGTATCGGCGGCGGCATGCTCACTCAGCGCAAAGCCATCACGCGCGCGCAGGAACAACACCGGGCCGTTGGGCCACGGCAGCACACCCTGGGCGAAGGGCAGGAACAGGGTTTGAAGCGGGGCGTCGTGCGGGCCAGCCATCGGATCATCGGGTCGGGAAACAGGCGGCCATTGTAAGGGACCGCTGCCGGCTACCCGGCGCCGCCGCTTGATCAAGCCTGGTGGTCGAATGCGCGGTGTCCTCACCGCTCGCGGGACACGCCGCAAGTACGTCCATGTAGGCTCGGTAGCGGCATCCATGCCGCCACACGGTCCCGCAAGCGGCGAGGACACCGCACCAGAAAGTTTGTTGGTTGCTTGAAAACATGCACACCGACCATCTCCACTGGTCCTTGCCCGCCCACCGTCGCGGGACCTTACGCGGCATGGATGCCGCGTAAGAGCCTACATGGACGTACTTGCGGCGTGTCCCGCGATGGTGGGCCGGCAAGGGCTCTGCAGCAAACCCGCAGATCAGCCGCTCTGCAGGGAAGGCCAAATCCTCCGCTTTGCAATCGACCAACGTGAAATAGTTCTGTCAGCCACTCCAAGCCGATTCCAATTGCGTGACCTAGCAGCGGCATGCCTTCCAATGTCTATACGGACTATTGATGCGTACGCAACATCTGCCCGCCTAGGCTGAAAGCACGCCCACACCGGAGAGACGCGATGCGAGCCTTGTTCGTAGGTGGAGTTGTCGACAACAGCGAAATGGATCTGGACGACACCCCGCCACCGTTGCATTACCCCGAAAACACCGGCGCCGGCCGGCCGCGTTATCGCCTGCATCAGGTGGGCGAACGCGACGATGGCAGCTTGGCCTATGCGGTCTATGGCGCACCGGAAATGGCCGACGATGACATCAGCCGGATCACCGAGGAGCGTGGCTACGCGCGTCGCTTCAGTGCGTCTCCGGAGGCGCCGCGCTAATTGCGCTTAAGCGACCTGATTGTGTTTGAGTGAGAACGCGCATGAAAAAACCGGGCCCGGGCCCGGTTTTTTGTTTGAACGCCTGGATCAGCGCATTGGGATCAGCGTGCCTTCGGAGTCACCCGCCAGATCACATTGCCCACATCGTCGGCCACCAGCAGCGCGCCGCTATTGTCGGGCGCCACGCCGACCGGACGGCCCTGTGCATTGCCTTCGGCGTCGAGAAAACCGTCCAGCACGGTGATCGGCGTGCCGTTGGGCTTGCCGTCGACGAACGGCACGAACAGCACCTTGTAGCCGCTGGGCGGATCGCGATTCCATGAGCCATGCTGGCCGATGAAAGCGCCCTGGCGGAAGCGCTCGGGGAGCAACGTACCGCTGGCAAAGCTCAGACCGAGCGAGGCGGTATGCGGCCCGAGTGCGTAATCGGGCTTGATCGCCTTGGCCACCAGTTCGGCATTCTGCGGCTTGACCCGCTCGTCCACGTGCTGGCCGTAATAGCTGTAAGGCCAGCCGTAGAAGCCGCCATCGCGCACCGAGGTCAGATAATCAGGCACCAGATCGCTGCCGATTTCATCGCGCTCGTTCACCACCACCCACAGCGATTTGCTCTGCGGCTCCCACGCGGTGCCGACCGGATTGCGCAGGCCGCTGGCGAACACGCGGCTGCTGCCGGTGGCCGGGTCGATCTCCAGAATCGCCGCGCGGTTGAGCTCGGCTTCCATGCCGTTTTCGGCCACATTGCTGTTGGAGCCCACGCCCACATACAGCTTGCTGCCATCAGCGCTGGCCAGCAGCGACTTGGTCCAATGGTGATTCAGACCGCCAGGCAGATTGGCCACGAAGGTCGGCTTGGCGGTGATATGCGTGTCGCCGGCCTTGTACGGAAAGCTCACCAGCGCGTCGGCATTGGCGACATAGAAACGATCGCCGACCAAGGCCATGCCGAACGGCGAAAACAGGCCGCTGACAAATTGCGTGCGCACCTCGGCCACACCGTCGCCATCGACGTCGCGCAGCAGCGTGATGCGATTGGCGCTGGGCACCACGGCGCCGGCCTTGCTCATCATCGCGCCCTGCACTTTCTTGCGGATCCCGCCACCACCTTCGGCATCGTCCGGCTTGGGCGGTTCTGCAGTTTCGGCCACCAGCACATCGCCATTTGGCAGCACATAAACCCAACGTGGGTGGTCGAGATCGCGCGCGAACGCGGCGACCTGCAGATCGTCGGCAGCGATCGGCTTGGCATTCTCGGTCCAGCGTTTGACCGGCGCCACCTTGACCGTGGGGATCAGGCGTTTGACCGGCTCGGGCAATTGCGGGTTGGGTCCGGTTCCCTGTTCGATGGCAAGCGTGGCGGTATCGCCGCAGGCGGCGAGAACGGCGACAGTCAGTAACGACAGCGGCCAACGAGCGAGCTTCAACGAGGGTGCATTCATTGCGAGGGCAATCCTGAACAGTTGCGACAATCGGCCATCATGCCGTCAACACCACGTTGAGAAGTAAACACATCGTCAATGCAGGCGTTTCAGGGCGTAGGTTGCGGAGCGGCGCCCACTGGGAGCGGGTGCACCGCCACGATGCGATCCATCCAGATCCACTGCGGTTCCTGCGCTGCATCCAGATGATCCAGGCGCAATTGGCCGTTGATGCCTTCGCGCTGCTGAGCGTCCAGATAGGTCTGGATGGTCGGGCGCACGGCAACCGTGCCGCTGATGGTGCTGCCATCGTCCAGTTCGATCTGCACACGCTCCTGACCACCGAGCAGCGACACCCAGTGTTCGAGCGTTGCGATCTGTACCTGTTCCGAATAAACGTGCGGGGCGTATTTGGACATCGTGGCATCTCCGAAGAAGAAGTTGCCACGCTAGGCCACTGGCTGTGAAAGACGCACAAAACAGCGTCTTGCTTATGCAATTGCCTGGCTACGCATGATCGCGCGACGTGGATGCCGCGCGTGGGTCAATCCACCGATTCGCGCGCCGCGCGCACAGCGGTGACAAGTTGCGCAACGCTGTAGGGCTTGGCCAGATGCTCCTGGAAACCGGAGTCCAGCGCGCGCTTGCGATCGTCGTCGCGTGCCAGTGCGGTCACTGCCACCGCCGGCAATGCACTGGCGTCCAGCCCCAGGTTTTCGCGCACGGTGCGGATCAGTCCGTAGCCATCCATGCCCGGCATGCCGATGTCGGTGAGCATCAGATCGAAGCGTGCGTAACCGCGATGATCGATCAGCGCCAGTGCATCGGTAGCGCTGCCGGCGGTGACCACTTCGGCGCCCTGCTCTTCCAGCAGGCGGCGCAGGTAATCGAGCATGTCCGGCTGATCTTCCACTGCCAGCAGACGCAGGCCATTGAGCGCACGTGCTTCGATGATCTGCTCGGACATCAGCCGCCGACGCAGCTCGCGCCGCGGCCGTTTGGCCTGATCGGGAATGTGCTCGGGCAGGCGCACGGTAAACGTGGCGCCCTTGCCGCGCCCGCCACTGGTGGCGCCCACCTGGCCGCCATGCATTTCCACCAATTGCTGCACGATCGCCAGGCCCAGGCCCAGACCGCCGTGCTGGCGCGTGGTGGTGCCGTCTGCCTGGCGGAAGCGCCCGAACAGATGCGGCAGGAATTCGGCGGCGATACCGTCGCCGGAGTCGCGTACCGACACCAGCAGATGGCCGTCGTCGCGCTCGATGGTGACGTCGATGCGGCCGTGTGCCGGCGTGAACTTGATCGCGTTGGAGAGCAGATTCCACAACACCTGCTGCAGCCGCGTGGCATCGCCGAGTACCAGGCACGGAGTGGCCGGCACGTGCACCTCCAGGACTTGGTCCTTGCCTTCGGCAGCCAGTTCCTGGGTAGTCAGCGCTTCGTGCACCTGCTCGGCCAGATCCAGCGATTCGACCTCCAGCTGCACCTTGCCCAGCAGCATGCTGCTGAGATCGAGCATGTCCGAGATCAGCCGCTTTTGCGCGCGTGCGCTGCTGGCGATCACCGACAGGCCCTTGTAGGTGGGCTGGCCTTCTTCGACCCGCTGCAGCAGCAGTTCGCTCCAGCCCAGAATCGTGGTCAATGGCGTGCGCAATTCGTGCGACAGCGTGGCCAGGAACTCGTCCTTGAACCGCGCCATGCTCTCGGCCTCGTTGCGCGCAGTGCGCTCGGACTCGAGCAGTTGTTCGCGCGCCAATTCGATTTCGCGCTGTTCGGTGACATCCGGACTGCTGCCGGCAAGACCGATAAAGCGACCATCGGCCGAATACCGCGGCGTGGCGGCCATTTCGATCCAGCGCCACTGGCCATCGTGGCGGCGCGCACGTACCAGCGCATGCAACGCGCGCTGTTCTTCCAGGGAAGCGGCCAGTTCGAACTGGAAGATCGACAGATCGTCCGGATGCAGCAATTCGCTCCACGCCGAGACCGTGCCGCTGGAAATATCGATGCCGAAAAATTCGCCGTAAGCGCTGTTGACGAAACGCACCACACCCTGCGCGTCCAGCACCCAGACCGGCATCGGCAAGCCATCGGCCAGTGCGCTGAAGCGCGCCTCGCTCTCGGCCAGCTCGCGCTCGACGCGCTTGCGTTCGGTGATGTCCATGAACAGCACCGCCACCCGCGCCTGCTCCGGTTGCCCGACCCGGAACGCGTCCACCGAATACCAGCGCCGCAACGCCTTGGCCTGCATTTCGAAATGGATACGGTTGCCGGTGCGGGCAACGTGCCCGTAGCGGTCGAACCACTCCTGCTCATGCTCGGCGAGCATGCCGCGCACGGAGACATTCACCGCGTTGGTCAGACCGGTGTAGCGCTCGAACGCGCCATTGGTCGAGCGAATCACGTAATCGACGGCTTTGTCGCCATCGAACACCATGTCGATGACGCAGAACCCCGCGTCCACGTTATGGAAGATCTCGTGGTACATCGCAGGATCCAGGAACGGCTCGGCGATGGCGGCAGGCAGGCCGGCGGCCAATTCAGGGCTGGGACTGGAAGTGCTCAAATCGGGGTCCACGGGTGATGCCGATGCGAATGACGGGCAGATGAAAACACGCCCGATGTCGTCAGGGGGTGCACGGGCAACTGACCGGATTCACGGTTCACCCACAATCCCGAATCGCCTCACCACAGCAAGGCCGCAGACAGCGCGATAGCGGCGGCCAGCAACACGATGCCGGCAATCATGCCGCGCAGGACCCATTGCCCTTCGCGCCGCAACTGCTCATCCATCCAGCGTTGGGCTTCTTCGCGCCAGGCGGTCGAGCGCGCATGGTCGGCATCCAGCAACAGCAAGCGCACGCGCGATAGCCCCAGCTCGGCGCATTCGCTGCGACAGCGCAGGCTGAAACCGTCCACGCCGCTGGCGACCTGGGCGTCGAGCGGAAGCTGCAATTCGAGTTCAGGCCTGGACATAACGCGGACGCTCCTGATCCAGCTCGTGTTCCAGCGCCATGCGCGCCAGTTGGGTGTAATTGGCACGCGGGCCCTGGCCGCGACCGGTGAGCATTCCCTGGTAATCCAGATCCTGCCAGACCCGCCCGGTCCACTCGACGCAATCCTCGGCAATGACCAGCATCAACGAGTAACGGTAGTCGAGCCCATTGGCCGAGGTGTAGGCATAGACCGGCGGGAACTGCACCGCCACATCGCCCTGCCGCGCCAGTGCAGCCAGATGCTCACGCAGTGCATCCCGTGGGTCGGCACCCGGCTCCAGACGCATCCCGCGGGTTGCCAGATCCAGATCCACATCGCTTTGCAACGCGACGAACGCGGCGGCACCTGTGGACGGGTTGTGGCCATGCTGCTTTGCCCAGTCGATGAACTGCAGGCGCACGTCCGACGGCATGTGTGCCGGCGCCGAGGAAGCTGACTTTGTGCGGAAAGAGTGGGTGTCCATGCTGGCGATCATCCGGTCCGCTCCGTGAAGCGCGGGCGCAGGCGCAGTGAACCCGCCGTCATGGCGGCGCGGTCGTGGATTAACCGCGCGGCAACACCGATGCATGCCCGGTTGCTGCCGCGTTGCGGGCGATCCAGCGCACCCCCACACTGCTGGAACGCCCGGTACGCCATGTACCTTCCGCTTGGAGACTTTCCATGAAACGTTCCAGCCTTTACGGCGCCAGCCTGTTGCTGGCAGGACTGCTCGCGGCGACCGGTGTGCAGGCCCGCGTGCGTAATGTCACCGACCCTCAAGCGCCACGTGCGCTGAGCAGCGAAGGAAACGTGGATGTGCGCTGGACCGACCCGGCGCAGTTTGCCGAAATGCGCTTCAGCGGCAACCGCTGGGAGGCGCAGCGCGGCGACTGGGTGACCCAACTGGCGACCCATTTCCAGCAGAGCGCCGCCCGCCGGCTTCCCGACGGCCAACACCTGAGCGTGACCATCACCGACATCCGCCGCGCCGGCCAGTACGAGCCCTGGCACGGCCCGCGCATGCAGGACGTGCGTATCGTCAAGGACATCTACCCGCCGCGGTTGAGCTTCAGCTACACGCTGACCGGCGCCAATGGCGAGGTGATCGATCAGGGCGAGCGCAAGCTGGTGGATTCGGCGTTTTTGATGAGCGGCCCACGCCTGACCGACAGCGACCCGTTGCGCTTCGAAAAAGCCATGATCGACGACTGGGTGCGCAAGCAGTTTCGTGGCGATCGGAGTACGGCTGGGGTGTGAGCTCCGCTTGAGCCCCTCTCCTGCGGGGCGAGAGGGGTTGGGGTGAGGTACGGGGGCGAAGCCCTCGTGTTGTTCCGACTGCACGAGGCTTCGCTCGTACCCTCATCCGGCGCTGCGCGCCACCTTCTCCCGATGGGAGAAGGGATGCAACTTACCGGGTCACTTCATCGCCCACCGCCGCCTCACCCACATACGTCCGCGGCACGCGCTTGAGTCCACACAACAGCTGATATGCGCTGACATTGCACTGCGTGGCCAACGGGGAGACCCGCGGCGCATCGCCCCACAGCTGCACTGGCGCGCCGATCTCCGCCTGCGGATGCTCGGTGAGATCTACGGTGAGCATGTCCATCGAGACGCGACCGATCAACGGGCAGACCTGCCCATCCACCAGCACCGGCGTGCCATTGGGTGCGAACTGCGGATAGCCGTCGGCATATCCCATCGCCACCACACCCACGCGCGTGGGCCGTTGCGCAACGAAGCGGGCGCCGTAGCCCACCGGCTCGCCGGCCGGCAGCTCCCGCACGGAGATGATGCGCGAACGCAGCGTCATCACCGGGCGTAGTTGCGCGGTGCTCTCGGTTTCCTGCGGGAACGGGTTTGCCCCGTACAGCATCAGCCCGGGGCGCGACCAATCGTTGCGCAGCGCCGGCCAGCCGAGCAGGCCGGGCGAATTGCGCAGACTGGTTTCCGCGCGCATGCCGCCGGCGGTGAGCGCGAAGGCCACCGCCTGTTCGTCGGTGCGGCTGCAGTCCAGTTCATCGGCGCGCGCCAGGTGGGTCATCAGCACCAGCGAGGCGATCTGCGGCAGCCCGCGCAAGCGCAACCAGGCGGCGCGAAAATCTTCCGGCGACAAGCCCAGCCGATGCATGCCGCTGTCCAGCTTCAACCACACCCGTAACGGGCGTGGGCTCTGAAAGTCGGCCAGCGCGCGCACCTGCTGCGTGGTGGCTGCCACCGTCCACAGATCGTGCTCGGCGATCAGGCGCAGTTCGTCGTGTTCGAAAAAACCTTCCAGCAGCAAAATCGGCGCGCGGATACCGGCCTGGCGCAGCTCCAGGGCCTCTTCGATGCAGGCAACCGCAAAGCCGTCGGCTTCGGGCTCCAACGCCTGCGCGCAGCGCACCGCGCCGTGCCCGTAAGCATCGGCCTTGACCACCGCGAGGGCCTTGCTGCCGCCCAGGCGCTTGGCCAGGCGGTAGTTGTGACGCAATGCATCCAGATCGATCAACGCTTGCGCAGGACGCACTACGCGGCCTCCTGCTGCGCGCGGGCGCTGCGTGGCGAGAGGTAACGGAACACATCCAGGCCTTCGGTATCGATGTCGGGGCTGCGGCCCTGCATCAGGTCGGCCAGATAGCGGCCTGAGCCGCAGGCCATGGTCCAGCCCAGGGTGCCGTGGCCGGTGTTGAGGAACAGGTTGGAATACGGCGTGGCACCGACCACCGGGGTGCCATCGGGCGTGGCCGGGCGCAGGCCGGTCCAGAACTCGGCCCTGGCCAGATCGCCGCCACCCGGGAACAGGTCGTTGACCACCATTTCCAGGGTGGCGCGGCGGCGCGGATTCAACGACAGATCGAACCCGGCCACCTCGGCCATGCCGCCGACGCGGATGCGCTCGTCGAAGCGGGTGATGGCGATCTTGTAGCTCTCGTCCAGCACCGTGGAGGTTGGCGCGCGCTGCGCGTCGACAATAGGGATGGTCAGCGAATAGCCCTTGAGCGGATACACCGGCAGATGCATGCCGAGCGAGAGCAGCAGGTCGGCCGAATAACTGCCCAGCGCCAGCACATAGCGGTCGGCGGTTTCGAGACGGCCATCGATCTGCACGCCGGTGACGGTGCGGCCGTCGTGCTGCAGATGCTCGATCTGCTGCCCGTAGCGGAATTGCACACCGGATTGCGCGGCCAGCGCAGCCAGGCGCTGGGTGAACAGCCGGCAGTCGCCGGTCTGGTCTTCGGGCAGGCGCAGTGCACCGGCCATCTGCGCACCGCCACCGGCCAGGCCGGGTTCGAATTGGGCGATCTGCGCGGGTGTCAGCAACTCGTACGGCACGCCGTACTGGGCCAGCACTTCGATGTCCTGCGCGGCGGCATCCAGCTGTTGCTGGGTGCGGAACAACTGGGTGGTGCCGAGTTGGCGGCCTTCGAATTCCAGCCCGGTGCTGGCGCGCAGTTCATTGAGGCAATCACGACTGTAGTCGGACATGCGCACCATGCGCGCCTTGTTCACCGCATAGCGCTCGGCGGTGCAGTTGCGCAGCATCTGGGTCAGCCAGGCCAGCTGGCGCAGATCGCGGGTGGGCCGGATCGACAACGGCGCGTGCTGGGCGAACAACCACTTCATCGCCTTGCCCGGCACGCCAGGGGCGGCCCAGGGCGAGGTGTAGCCGAACGACAGCTGGCCCGCGTTGCCGTAGCTGGTTTCCAGCGCCGAGGCCGGCTGGCGGTCCACCACGGTGACCTCGCAGCCGGACTGCGCCAGATACCAGGCGGTGGTGGTGCCGATGACGCCGCTACCGAGAATGAGCACCCGCATGTCGTTCTCCTGGAAAGGGTATTCCCCCACAACCACGCGCCGAGGGAGACAGTTAGACGCAGTATATTGCGAGCCAGGCAGTGCCGTTTCTGGAATCGGCGCTACTTCGCAGTGAAATTTCCTGCCAAATCTGTAGGGAGACAGACCTCATGGCCACCCGTGTGCGCGAGCTGGACAAGATCGACCGCAAGATTCTGCGCATCCTGCAGCAGGAGGGGCGGATTTCCTTCACCGACCTGGGCGAACGGGTGGGCTTGTCGACCACGCCCTGCACCGAACGGGTACGCCGGCTGGAGCGCGATGGCGCCATCACCGGCTATTACGCGCGGCTGGACCCGCACATGCTCAAGGCCAGCCTGCTGGTATTCGTGGAGATCAGCCTGGCCTACAAGTCCGGCGACATCTTCGAAGAGTTCCGCCGCGCCGCGCTCAAGCTGCCCAACGTGCTGGAATGCCATCTGGTCTCGGGCGATTTCGATTACCTGCTCAAGGCGCGCATCAGCGAGATGGCGTCCTATCGCAAGCTGCTCGGCAGCACCTTGTTGACCTTGCCGCATGTACGCGAGTCCAAGAGCTACATCGTGATGGAAGAGGTCAAGGAGACGTTGGCGTTGCCGATTGCGGATTGAGGCGGGGATTGGGGATTGGGGATTCGTGGTCGGCGACGCAGCGAAGCTTGGGACGGCGGTTGGATGGAGACCGATCTGATTGCTGCGGATCAGACATCGACTGCTGCCGGATGTCAGCGCACCACGCGCATGCCGTCGCCGGCAGGAACCGCGTCGTAATAACGCCCGGTCTTGGTGTCCAGCACCCGGTTGGCGCCGGCTGGCTGCATGCCTTGCAGCAAGCGGCCATTGCGGTCGTAGACCATCGGCGCGCTGGCAGGCAACACCTGGCTACCGGCCAGAGCCACCGGTGTCTGTGCCGGGCCACGGGTGGGGATGGTCGGCGCGGACGGGCGCTGACCGAGCTGAGACGGCACCGGACTGGTGCCTGGCGCTGGTTGCACTGCGCGCGGCGCGGTCAGCGTGGGCTGAGCCGGAGCCGGCGTGGTGATCGGCTGCAAGGTGTTGGACGAGCGCGTGGTAGTGGCCGATTGCGCCAGCGCCGCGCCGGCAATCGCCAGCAGGCCGCACAGCAGCAGGCCGCGCGTTGAAGAATGGATCGCCATGACGGGCACCGTGACTGGTTTGAGGGGTACTGATTGGGTGGGGGCGCCGATGTGTCGCGGCAATGCATGGGATTGGCTAGGGGATGAACGCGTTCGCGAGGTGATTGCAGTGCGAAGAGTCCCTTCTCCCATCGGGAGAAGGTGGCGCGCAGCGCCGGATGAGGGTACGTGCGAAGCCTCGTGTTCTCACCTACCCGATGTGGCTTCGCCCCGTACCCTCACCCCAACCCCTCTCCCGGAGGGAGAGGGGCTTACTCGTCTCCGGTGGCGCGTAGCGCGGGAGAGGGGCTTCGTCCCCGCAAGCTTGAACCACGCCGCCAACGCCCACATCACGGGTGCAGACGCGGCACACCGCCAGCGCGCGCATGCGAGAGCCTTCATGAGCCAGTTCGATCTGACACCGCCCTCCCCCGCCCAGTGCGATGCCCTGATCGCCGGGCTCAGCGACGAGGAACAGCGCGTGCTGCTGCAGCACGGCACCGAGGCGCCGTTCTGCGGGGTGTTCCTGGACAACAAGCTGGAGGGCGTCTACACCTGCCGCCTGTGCGGGCTGCCGCTGTTCCGTTCCAGCGCAAAGTTCGAATCCGGCACCGGCTGGCCGAGCTTCTTCGCCCCGTACGACGCCGCCCATGTGCGCGAGATCCGCGACATCAGCTACGGCATGATCCGCACCGAGATCGTCTGCGCGCGCTGCGACAGCCACCTCGGCCACGTGTTCCCCGACGGCCCGCCGCCGACCGGCGAACGGCATTGCCTCAACTCGGTCTCGCTGGGCTTCACCGAAGATGGCCACGCACTGCCGAACCCGCTGCAACGCGACGGTGCCGAGGCGCAACCGGCCTGACCTGGCGAGGCCGCCCAGAAAGCAGTGGCGACCCACTCAGAGCGACTCACAGAACTACAGCGCAATCGTCAGGCGGGCGCGGTCGGCGCTCGGATCGGCATGCACGGTTCATTTCGGTTCCTGTGCGCCGTCCGCACCCACCTGACGGCCGCTCGCTACGTTCTGTTATCCGCTCTTACTGCCCACACCATTGCTCGCTGTAGTGCTAGAAACTGCCACGACAATGACGCTCGACGCTCGGCGGCGGGTCATCCGGGACGTGGTGCAGACGCTGAAGTTTGCTGCCGAGCGCAACCTGCGCATCAAGTCCGCCGATGCTGGTGCCACCGCCAATGCAGAGGCCGCTTGCTGCAATGCGCTGTCTCGACGCGCACAGCAATCGATGCAGATCGCAAGCCCAACCAGGCAGACCTTTTCATCACAAGCCCCACTGCGGTGAACGCCTTGCCGCAGTAAGCGCGATGCCGCTGATCGCCCTATGTGAAGCCGTCATCGCACCACCCGATCGTTCAGTTACAGCGCACACCTTCACGCCGTGCACTTCAAGAATCCGCCGCGCGCGCCGAAACAATAGCAACCCTGTTTGCTTTTGGCTGCGCCATGCTCATCATCATCGGCTTCATCGTCGTCATCGTCAGTGTCCTCGGCGGCTATGTGCTGTCGCACGGAAAGCTGGGCGCGTTGTGGCAGCCGTACGAGCTGTTGATCATCGGCGGCGCGGCGTTGGGCGCGTTTCTGGTCAGCACGCCGGGCAAGATCGTCAAGGAAACCTTCAGTAGTGTCCTGGGCGTGTTCAAGGGCCCGCAGTACAAGTCCGAGGACTACAAGGACACCCTGAGCCTGGTCTACGAACTGTTGAACAAGGCCCGCCGCGACGGCTTCATGGCCCTGGAAGATCACGTCGAAAAACCGCAGGACAGCACCATCTTCGGCAACTATCCCAAGGTGGTGGCCGACCATCACCTGCTGGACTTCATCACCGACTGCCTGCGCCTGATGATCGGCAGCAATATCGAGCCGCACGAGCTGGAGCCGCTGCTCGAACTGGAACTGGAAAAGCACCACCACGAGGCGATGGCGCCCTCGCATGCCTTGAGCAAGGTCTCCGACGGCCTGCCCGGCTTCGGTATCGTGGCCGCCGTGCTCGGCATCGTGATCACCATGGGCTCGATCGGTGGCCCGATCGAAGAGATCGGCCACCACGTCGGTGCCGCACTGGTCGGTACCTTCCTCGGCATCCTGCTGGCGTATGGCTTCGTGGCGCCGTTGTCGGCGGCGATGGAAGCGCGTGCCGATCAGGACGGGCGCATCTACGAGGCGGTCAAGACCGCGCTGCTGGCCTGCCTGCGCGGCTACAACCCGAAGATTGCGCTGGAATTCGCGCGCAAGACGCTGCCCTCCAACGTGCGTCCGAGCTTTGCGGATTTCGAAACGCACCTGAAGACGATCAAGTAGGGCCGCAGTCATGGCCGAGGGCAAATCCACCGTCGTCATCCGACGTGTCAAGAAGGTGCAGGGCGGCGGCCATCATGGCGGCGCCTGGAAAGTGGCGTTTGCCGACTTCGTGACCGCGATGATGGCCTTCTTCCTGGTGCTGTGGCTGATGGCCGCCACCACCAAGGAGCAGCGCGCGGCGATCTCGGAATACTTCCGCAATCCCAGCCCGTTGTCGGGCAAGTCGCTGGCGCCTTCGCCGGGCATGAACGGGCCGGGCGGTGCCAGCACCTCGATGATCAAGCTCGGCGGCACCGCCGACATGGCCAAGGGGCAGAAGGACGAAATGGGCCGCAAGCGCGACAACGCTGCGGATACCACCGAAGACAGCCGCGCCAAGGACAAGAAGCGCCTGGAAGCGCTGATGCAGGACCTGAAGGAAGCCATCGACAAGAGCCAGGCGCTGGAGCCGTTCAAGGACCAGTTGCTGCTCGACCTCACGCCCGATGGCCTGCGCATCCAGATCGTGGACAAGCAGAACCGCCCGATGTTCGACATCGGCCGCGATCAGCTCAAGCCGTACACGGTGGACATCCTGCGCGAGCTGTCCAGCTTCATCAATCAGGTGCCCAACCACATCAGCATCACCGGCCACACCGACACCACCGCCTACAGCAGCGATGCCGGTTACACCAACTGGGAACTCAGTGCCGACCGCGCCAATGCCGCGCGCCGTGCGCTGGTGGGCGGCGGCATGGCCGATGCCAAGGTCACCCGTGTGGTGGGCTTGTCCTCGTCGGTGCTGTTCGACAAGACCAACCCGCAGAATCCGATCAACCGCCGCATCAGCATCGTGGTGATGACCCAGGACGCCGAGCAGACCGCGTTGGCCGGCGCCGGCCAGGGCGTGGCGCTAGGTAAATCCACCCACGATGCCGACACCCATGTGCCGGATCTGAGTGCGGCGGCGGCCACCGGGACTGCTTCTGTGGGCACGCCGGCTGCGGTGCCTGCTGCGGGTAAGGCGGCGAGTGTATCGGTGGGTCCGGGTGCGGCGGCAGCGGCGCCAACCGCAACCGGCACACCGGCTGCGGCAGCGACCACGGCCACTGGCGCAGCGCCGGCTGCACCGCGCATCTCCACACGTACCCAGGTCGCCTCGGCTGCCGCGCTGGCCAAGGCTGCCGAGGCCGCTGTGGCTGCGGCGCCGCGCACTGCGGTCAGCACTGCGCCCGAGCAGCGCTGACCGCGTTGCGCGACACCTGGCAGCAGGTGTCAGGTGGCTGAAGACGGCGCGCTGTCTTGCATGCAGCTGCTGACCAGGATCCGCGCCGCGCACCGCTGCAAGCGAGACGCGCCGGTGTTGCTGAGAGCGTCTGAAAACGCCTCCCCAGGAGTTGTGAGATGGCTGCGGGCGGCGCGTCGTCTTACATACCGATCCTGACAGGCCTCCGCGCCGCCTGACGGTGAGCGCACCCGCTGTGTCAGCCCCTTCAGGCTGTCCCAGACCCCGGCATTAGCTGACTCCATCACGCGACCGGATCGATCGATGCATCGGCCCGGAAGGCCGCCGTTGACGGGCCTGACGGCGTCGAGCAAGCCGGGTCACGCACAAGCGCCTAGAATGGCCGGCCATTCCCAGCGTCGAGAACACCGTGTCCCGCAATTCAAAGGCCAAGCGCGACAAGCGCAAGAAGCAGCTCCCCAAGCGTCCGATCGTCCGTCTGGACCAGGCGCCACAGGTCACCAACCACGCCGTGCTGCAGGATGCCGATGGTCGCGTGGTCGCTGCGATCGGTCTGCAGGGTGGCAGCGAGTGGATGCTGTCGATCGGCGGCCAGACCATGGGCAGCGCCGACAACCCGGTCCCGATGCTGGCCATGCTCAAGCACCTGGCCAACCTGCAGGAAGCCGAAGGCAAGACCATCTCGCTGGAATATTCGACCCAGCTGCAGCAGATGATCGACGACCTGGCCGCCGAAGACGGCAAGACCGCCGAGGAATACCTGACCACGCTGGTGGCCGAATTCCAAAACGCCGATGCCGATGAAGACGGCGATGACGCTGCAGAAGACGCAGCCGCCGACGCCGGCACCGACGCCGTTGCGGAAGATGCGGCTGGCGACGACGCTGCCAGCGACGACGACAGCGCGGCAGGAAGACGCAGACGCCAGCGATGCCGCAACCGACGACGCCGACGGCGAGACGGCCGGCAAGAAGCCGAAGAAATCCAAGAAGGCCTGACCCGGCCGATGGCCGTCTACGTCGACGATGCGGTGCATCTGTGGCGCGAGCAGCGCTGGGCGCACCTGCTCGGCGATACGCTGGACGAACTGCATGCGATGGCGGCGCGGCTGGGCATTCCCCGCCGCGCCTTCCAGAACAAACTCAGCGGCGCGCACTACGACGTGCCGGCACCGTTACGCATCGAGGCGATCGCGCTCGGTGCCATCGCCATCTCCCGTCACACCGATCGCGTACTGCTCAAGGCCTTGATCGCCAACGCGCGTGCGCAGGCGCTGGGCGAGGTGCCGTGAAGCGGGGATTGGGGAATCGGGAGTGGGGATTCGCAACGGCGGTGGCTGCGGCCTGATCGGCGGCGTGCTTGAGTAGCCCCACCTGCGTGCGATGACCCTGTCCCGGTAATGCCTGTCGCGCGCAGGCACGCTCCTACGTGACAGATGTTCTGACCTGGAGGTCTTCTTCCATTTCCAAACGGCATGCCTCTGTAGGAGCGCGCTTGCGCGCGAGAGGCTGTCCCGTTAACGCCCCATCGCGCGCCAGCGCGCTCCTACGTGGCAGTCGGTGGGCCGTTAAATGCCTGCGCCAGACCACACGCTTCGCGTCCTGCCGCGCCAGCGCGCACAACTCACCGCTCAACCCGACCCCGACACACCCCAAGACCGCTCTCGCGAATCCCCAATCCCGATTCCCCAATCCCCAATCCTCAGAACGCCTCATTCCCCAACCGCACTTCCACGTCCAGCAACGAGGTCAGTGCCATCATCGCTTCATCGTCGCGGCTGAGGGCGATCCAGCCGGCGTAGGCGTCGCCACCGGTGTTCCAGTTCCACAGCGAATAGCCATGTTCGCGCAGGCGATCGAAGGCCACCGCCATCAGATCGGGCACGCTCAGGCCGTTGGCGAACTCTTCGTCGTCCAGGTCGCCGCCCCAGGCGATGCGCAGGTTCCAGCGCGCGCTGAGTTCGTCGATGGCGGCAATGAATGAGTCGGTGTCCTTCCAGTCGACGAAGAAGCCCGAGCGCCAGTCGATCGCGTCCTTCAACGCCCACAGCCAGGCATCGTCGCCTTCGTCTTCATCCAGGTCGGCCTGCGCTTCGCGCCAGGCATCGAACTGGGCAAGCGCAGTTTCTTCGTCGCCGGGATTGATCAGCAGCAGCAGATTCCACACCCGCCCCGGATGATCGTCGACATCGTCTTCGTCGCCTTCGGGCTGCAGGCCTTCGTCGTCTTCGTAATCGGCACTGTTGTCGGGCATGGCGGTCTCGTTCAAGGGTTGCAGGCGTGAAGTGTGAGGCCTGGCGCCGCGCAAGCAAACCAACCGGCGCGTGCGGATTCATCGGAAGGGGCTGGTCTTCGCGGCGCAGGACCGTATCCTGTGCGGCCGAAGACGGCCATCCCGGCCGCCATGACGCCTTTCCCATGAGCGATACCCCTCCCGATCATCTGGCCATCGATGCGCGCAGCCCGTTCCACGATGCCGATGCACTCAACCGCGGCATCGGCGTGCGTTTCAACGGTGTCGAACGCGACAACGTGGAGGAGTATTCGGTCAGCGAAGGCTGGATCAAGGTGCAGGTCGGCAAGGCGCGCGACCGTCGCGGCAACCCGATGACGATGAAGATCAAGGGTGAGGTGGTGGCCTACTTCCTGGACACCAAGAGCGACGCCAAGCCTGCTGCCGAGTAAGAGCGGCTGACAAAACTACTTTAGGCCGACTGATCTGCGACTTGGCTGCAGGGTCCTTGCCCGTCCACCATCGCGGGACACGCCGCAAGCACGTTCGTGTAGCAGCGATGATTGCCGCATTAGCAGCTGATCTGCGACTTGGCTGCAGGGCCCTTGCCCGCCCACCATCGCGGGACACGCTGCAAGTACGTTCGTGTAGCGGCGATGACTGCCGCATTAGCAGCTGATCTGTGCCCTAGCTGCAGGGCCCTCGCCCTCCCACCATCGCGGGACACGCCGCAAGTACGTCCATGTAGGCTCTTACGCGGCATCCATGCCGCGTAAGGTCCCGCGACAGTGGGAGGGCAAGGACCAGTCAAGATGGTCGGTGTGCATGGTTTTCAATAAAACAGCCGGCAAACTTTCTGGCGCGGTGCCCTCGCCGATTGCGGGACCGTGTGGCGGCATGGATGCCGCCACCGAGCCTACATGGACGTACTTGCGGCGTGTCCCGCGAGCGGTGAGGGCACCGCGCCCTCGACCCACTCAGCGTTTGATCTGGACGTCCGCGTTTGACCTGAACTTCCGACGGCATCAACCAGCATGCGGCCGACAACACCACTGCACTCACCACTCACGCCTTGAGCCGATAACCGCTGCGGAAGATCGCCGCCACCACGCCCAGGCACACGATCAGGAACAGGAAGGTCATGCCGGTGCTCACTGCGATGTGCACGTCGGCCTTGCCGTAGAAACTCCAGCGGAAGCCGCTGATCAGATAGACCACCGGATTGAACAAGGTGACCTTCTGCCACAGCGGCGGCAGCATGTTGATCGAGTAGAAACTGCCGCCCAGGAAGGTCAGCGGCGTCACCAACATCAGCGGGATCACCTGCAGCTTTTCGAAGCCGTCGGCCCAGATGCCGATGATGAAACCGAACAGGCTGAAGGTCAGCGCGGTGAGCACCAGAAAGCCCAGCATCCACAGCGGATGCGCAATCTCGTAGGGCACGAACAGCCGCGCGGTCAGCAGGATCAGCAAGCCCAGCAACACCGACTTGGTGGCGGCCGCACCGACATAGCCGATCACGATCTCCCACCACGCCACCGGCGCCGACAATACCTCGTAGATGGTGCCGGCCCAGCGCGGCATGTAGATGCCGAACGAGGCGTTGGAAATGCTCTCGTTGAGCAAGGACAGCATCACCAGGCCGGGAATGATGAAGGCGCCGTAGCTGATGCCGTCGATATCGCCCATGCGCGAGCCGATCGCCGCACCGAACACCACGAAATACAGTGAGGTCGACAACACCGGCGAGGCGATCGACTGGGTGAGCGTGCGGAACGCGCGCGCCATTTCAAAGCGGTAGATCGCACCGATCGCATGCCGATTCATGCGCGCACCTCCTGCTGGCGTGCACCGTGCACCAGATTGACGAAGATCTCTTCCAGCGAACTCTCGCTGGAATGCAGATCCTTGAAATCGATGCCCTGCTCGTTGAGCCGGCGCAGCAGCCCGCCGATGCCGGTCTGCTCGGCCTGGGTGTCGAAGGTGTAGATCAGGCTGTTGCCGTCGGCCGACAGTTCCAGCGGCAGATCGGCAAGCGCGGCCGGGATGGCCTGCAGCGGCGCCTGCAGGCTGAGCGTGAGCTGCTTCTTGCCGAGCTTGCGCATCAGCGTGTGCTTGTCTTCCACCAGCACCAGCTCGCCGCGATTGATCACCCCGACCCGGTCGGCCATGTCTTCGGCTTCTTCGATGTAATGGGTGGTCAGGATCACCGTGGTGCCCTGCTCGCGCAGCCGCCGCACCATCTGCCACATGTCGTGGCGCAGCTCCACGTCCACACCGGCGGTGGGCTCGTCCAAAAAGAGAATGCGCGGCTCGTGCGCCAGCGCCTTGGCGATCAGCACGCGCCGCTTCATGCCGCCGGACAACGTGGAAATTTTGTTGTTGCGCTTGTCCCACAGCGAGAGTTCGCGCAACACCGTTTCCAGATACTGCGGATTGGCCGGCTTGCCGAACAGCCCGCGGCTGAAACGCACGGTGGCCCAGACGCTTTCGAACGCATCGGTGGCCAGTTCCTGCGGCACCAGACCGATGCTGGCACGCGCGGCGCGGTAGTCGCGCACGATATCGTGGCCATCGGCCAGCACGGTGCCGGTGCTCGGATTGATCAGCCCGCAGATGATGCTGATCAGCGTGGTCTTGCCGGCACCGTTGGGACCGAGCAGCGCGAAGATTTCGCCGCGCTGGATTTCGAGGTCCACGTGCTTGAGCGCCTGAAAACCGCCAGCGTAGGTCTTGCTCAATCCCTGGATGGAAACGATTGGAGTCATGTGTTCTGCACTGGAACGATCAGCCGCACAGGGTAGGCCGTGCGCCATGAAGATGGGAGCAGTGTGCATGGGATGGTGTCTCCCGACGTGCGACGAGGAGCGTCAGCGAACTGGACCGCGCACGCCTGCTGCGTCTGTTTGTGCGCATCTTCATGTAGGAGCGCGCTTGCGCGCGATGAGGCTTTCCCGCCAATGCCCCATCGCGCGCAAGCGCGCTCCTACACAACCCGGGCGGCACGACCGCTGCGGCTCCTGCGATTCCCCAATCCCGATTCTCTATTCCCGCGCGCATCAGCGCGTCACGCCCGCTTGCGCGACTCGATCAGATCCAGATTGCGCACCAGCCGGCGCGACAGGTCGTCGGAAATCTCGCGGCGGCGCGCGAGCTTGAACAACTCGTTGCGCTCGGCCACCAATGCGGCATGACGGAACTGGCGCAGCGCCTGTTCGTAGGCGCCGGCCTCTTCCGGATCGGTCTCGGCCATGTCCACCGCGCCGAGCTTGCGTTGATAGCGCTGGCTGACCTGATTGGCCGCCGCGTTGTAGCGCTCGGCATGCTTGCTGCCATCCACCAGCCGCTGGCGTAGTTTTTCCACCGCTTCCAGCGCGGCCTGCGAGGCGGCCTTCACCGCCAGGTCTTCCTTGAGCTGTTCGTCTTCTTCTTCGGGCAGCTCCAGCCCGCGCAGCAGCGGCGGCAACGCCACGCTGGCGACCAGCAACGAGACCAGGATGACCGAGGCGGCCAGAAAGATCGCCAACTGGCGGGCCGGGAACGGTGAGCCGTCTTCCAGCATCAACGGCAACGTGAGCACGCCGGCCAGGGTGATCGCACCGCGCACGCCGGCCAGCGAGACCGCCACCACGATGCGCCACGGCGGGCTGACATGCTGCTCGCCGCGCCACTGCGCCTTGAAGATGTTCCAGCGCAGCGACAGGAACACCCATACGAAGCGCAACGCCATCAGGCTGGCGCTGATGGTGGCCACGTACACCGCCAGCCACCACGGATTGAGGTGACCGGCTTCCTGCACGCTGCGCACCGCCCCGTCCAGGATGCCCGGCAACTGCTCGCCCAACAGCACGAAGATGATGCCGTTGAAGGTGAACTGCACCGTGTCCCACACCGCCGAGCGCTGCAGCCGCATATTGCCCGGCGCGTTGCCGGCCATTTCCACGTAACTCATGGTGACGCCGGCGGCCACGGCAGCCAGGATGCCCGAAGCATGGAAGGCTTCGGCCAGCAGATAGGCCGCGAACGGGGTGAGCAGGTTGACCAGGATCGCCGAACCCGGCTCCTCGCCGAAGTGGCGCCAGATCCAGGCCTGGATGCGGCTCAGGCCGAAGGTGGTCGCCACGCCCAATGCCAGCCCGGCCAGCGCCACCCACAGGAAGGTCAGCGAGGCGGTGGCGATCGAGAAGCTGCCGGTCAGCACCGCCGCCACTGCGAACTGGAAGCACACCAGACCGGAGGCATCGTTGAGCAACGACTCGCCTTCCAGGATGTGCATCAGCCGCTTGGGAATCGGCACCTTGGAGGCGATCGAGGACACCGCCACCGGGTCGGTCGGCGAGATGATCGCGGCCAGCGCGAAGGCCACCGCCAGCGGCATCGCCGGGATCAACCAATGGATCAGCAGGCCCGCGCCGACCACGGTGAACACCACCAGGCCCAGCGCCAGTTCCAGGATGGCCGCCTTGTCGCGGAACAGGCCTTGTTTGGGAATGCGCCAGCCATCCAGAAACAGCAGCGGCGGCAGGAACAACAGAAAGAACAATTCCGGTTCCAGCTCGTGCCCGGCATCGAACACACCGGAGACCACCGCGCCGAGCGCGATCTGGACCAACGGCAAAGGCAACGAGAACGGCAGGATGCGGATCAGATAACCGCTGGCCGCGACCGCCAGCAACATGGCGAGGACGACATCGATCGAATGCATGAAAAACCCGGAAGAAGAAACGGTGCGCGTACGGCATCGCATCGTGCAACGCACAACTAACGCGCCGAAGGGAACATACCGGTTTGCAGGCGGCGATGAAACCACCGCGCGGTCTGGGCCTGGCGCAGTCCTGTGCGGTGACCGCCCAGAGGGTGTCGTGCTGCAGCTCTGTGGGGTGTCTGTCGATTAAACGCTGTTGGATACGCTGCCGGATGGACAAGCAGCTCCACTCCACCACGATACGCAGATCCGATAGGTCGGCGCGACGCAGCCGGCAACGTAATCGCTCGCTAGGTCACGTTGCCGGCTGCGTGCCACGCAGATTCGCAAGACGGGATCAGCGGTGGTGAGCGCGCTTGTTCGCGTGCGGCTTCGATGGCCCAGTGCCCTCGACCGGGACCAGGAAGGTCGCTTCATGCAGTTTCAGCGTGGAATCGTAGTGACCCACCGTCACCTTGACCGCCTTGACCTTCTTCTTGAACGCGTACGTCCACTGCGCGCCGACCATCTGCTGCCCGGGCTTCTGACCGTCAGCGTCTCCGACGAGTTTGATGCGCACAGGGTAATTGCCTGCGCCACCGTTGTCCGCATCGTTGGCATCGAACACATCGATATGCGCTTTCGAAAACGCCAGCGTCGACGGACCGCCGCCCTTGTAGTTGGCGCTGTCGCCGAATCCGATATTTTTATAGCTATAGGTCAGCAGGATCACTTGCGTAGGAACCCAGGAGCCACCGCCGTAATTGGGAATTTTCACCTTGGCCACGCGTGCGGAATCCACCGTGAACTCCCACTCGCCGGGGACGATCCATTTCTGACCTGGCCGATAGATGTCACTCGCAGGGGCAGTAGCGGTCGCTGACGGCGCATGCGTCGGCGTTGGCGTGACGGCTGCTGCCTGTGCAGTGCTGGATAACGCCAGCGCACCTACCGCCAACCATGCCGGCAGTACCAATCGATTGAATTCACTCTTTTTGGATTTCATGTTCTACAGCCTCTGAGCACTGATCATCACGCAAGGGCATGAATGGTAATTGCACTGTCCAGCGCTCCTTCTGCCAATCGCGAACATTCGTGCAGCATTAGGGTGGTCGTGCGACGGTTGCGACCCGATGGGCTTGGTAACGGCTGATCGCGCGGCCCCTGCATCGCTGGTTCGCCATAGAGTGCTTAAACCGTCAGTCGACATATGTGGCCAGCGCGACTCGAACAGACTCAACCGCAGGCCACCGATCTGCAGTCGCCAGGATGGATGTGCGATGGCGTTGCAGCACAGCATCGCCATGTAAAAAACGCGTGATGCATCCGCGCCGCATCCGGCCGCGTATCCAGCTATACGATTGCCATCCAGGTGATCGCCTACCCAAAGGATCGATGCCTCATGAAGACCTCATTCCAGTCGCTTGCCATTGCCACCGCCATTGCCCTGACCAGCGCGATGGCTCCCGCCTACGCGGCGTCCAACCCGATGGTGGGCGGTGCGCCGATGCTGGTGACCAAGGACATCGTCGACAACGCGGTCAACTCCAAGGATCACACCACCCTGGTCGCCGCAGTCAAGGCCGCCGGCCTGGTCGAGACGTTGAAGGGCCCGGGCCCGTTCACCGTGTTCGCCCCGACCAACGCCGCATTTGCCGCATTGCCGGCCGGCACTGTCGACACCTTGTTGAAGCCCGAATCCAAGCCCACCTTGACCAAGGTGCTGACCTATCACGTGGTGCCGGGCAAGGTTGACGCCGCTTCGCTGATCGCCAAGATCAAGGCCGGCGGCGGCAGCGCGACGCTGACCACCGTGCAGGGCGAGCCGCTCACCGCAAAGCTCAACGGCAAGAAGGTCACCATCACCGACGTCAAGGGCAACACCGCCAACGTCACCATCGCCGATGTGGTGCAGAGCAATGGCGTGATCCACGTGGTCGACAAGGTGCTGATGCCGTAATTGCATCTGGCTGCAGTGCAGCCGGTTGTTGTTGATTGCAGTCGGTTGTTGTTGATCGCATGCGCAGGTAATCCATCGGCGGAATGGAGGGTCATTCCGCCGATGGGGCGCAACAGCCAAGTGCGCTGGCGTTCTCGATAAATTTGACTGCGAGCGTCACCGGTCAATCGCGTTGCATCTCGGTGTACTTCGACGTGTACGCACGATTTTTGTAGGCCAATCCGCTTGTGCCTGGAACCACGTTCCAGGTCTCGCCACCTAACCGCGAAGCGGCGGTGATGGAGCAACTGGTTTCTCAGTGGCTCCACTTGGTGTCTTTGTTCTCCGACACCGTACGCGTGCCATTGCGCGCGTATTTTTATGGCGCGGTGTTTATGGCGCGGGCGAGCTGCCCGCCGACATCGGCGCGTCCAGCAACTGGCGCAGATCCTCTACAAACCCGCGATAGCCTTCTTCGCGCGCCGCAGTCGATGGCTGGCGCAACACCCATGACGGATGCACGGTGGTCAATACCGGCGTGCCGTCGTCCAGGCGCTGCCATTGGCCGCGCTGCTGCATCAAGCGAAAGCCGCTTCCCAACACCGCTTGCGCCGCGGTCGCGCCCAGGCACACGATCTGTGCCGGACGCAGTTGTGCGCGCTCTGCATGCAACCAGCCACTGCAGGCCTGCACATGCGCACGTTCCGGGTTGCGATGCAGACGCCGCTTGCCGCGTTGCTCGAAACGGAAATGCTTGACCGCATTGGTCACATAGACTGTGGCGCGATCGATGCCGATCTCGCCCAGCGCCATATTGAACAAACGCCCGGCCGGCCCTACGAACGGACGCCCGCTCAGATCCTCTTCGTCGCCCGGCTGCTCGCCGATCACCATCACCGATGCATCGTTCGGACCTTCGCCGAACACCGTCTGCGTTGCCGGTTGCCACAACGCGCAACGCCGGCAATCGCGCGCGGCCACGCGCAACTGCGCCAGGCTTTGCGTGGCCACTTCCGGGACCGGCGCTGGCGCGACCGGCACTCGCCGCCGCACCGGTTCGGGCGCACGCTCGGCCATCTCGCGCACGCGCACGCCGGCCTCGCGGATCAGCTCCGGCAACAAGCTCGCCTCGGGCAGATTCTTCCAGTATTTCTGCGGCATCTCCTGCCGCATCATGGTGGGATTGAGCCGCGCCGGATTGAAGATGTGCGCGTAATAGGTGCGCCACAGCGTCTCCTGCGCATCGGCGGCCGGCACCTGCGTACGCACCGCACCCTCGCCGAACGTCAACGCCTCGCCGTCCCACCGCACACTGCGATACGGAGTCAGAATCGCCCAGCGCATTCCGGCGAAACGGCGCGCAAAGAACGGCGCCACCCGATCCACGATCCAGTGTTCGGGCTCGAACCACGCCACGAAGTCTTCCTCTTCCACCGGCAAGCGCCGAAAGCGCACGAACGCCTTCATCTTGTGGGTGTCGCGCTGCACTGCTTTTTGCCACTGCGCCACCCGGTGCACATCGACATCGGTCGCCCGCTCCAGCAACGCCCGCTCGCCGGACGCCACCCGCCATAACAAGCGATACAGCACCGCATAGCGCTGCGGGTCGCGATGACACAGTACCGAGCCCGCCATCTGCAAAAACTCTGCCGACACACGCGGCGGGGCAGCCACCGCCGGCAGGTCCAGCAGACCCTGCCCCATCAACAAGCCACCCTGTGCCCCGCCATTCCACGCAATGGAGTCAGGCTCCACCTGCGCGCACCACCCCGCCCGCGCCAGCGCACGCCATGCATCAAGACTCCAACCTGGCTCAACTTCAGCGCTGAACATCGCTTACACCTGACCTCAAGATTTCCGATCTCGCCACCGCTCTACTGGCGGCACTCTCGTTGCGTTGTTGCAATTTTTTCGCGGGCTTTTGCGGCTATTGCTGCTACTGATATTGCTGGTTGCTGGTTGCTGGTTGCTGGTTGCTTGTCGCTTGTCGCTTGTCGCTTGTCGCTTGTCGCTTGTCGCTTGTCGCTTGTCGCCGTTGATTTTGCTGCACCAAGTCGCCTTAGAGCGAGCCGCGCACCGCAGCCATGCGTGGCCGAAGAGGCGCCCTGTCTGAGCGCAGCGAGTTTGGGCGCCGTGCCGCGCATGGCGAGGAGCACAGGGCACCGGTGCGGCTGTATCGCACCGGATCGCGTCAGGCGACAGCGGTTTTGGTTACTTTTGCCGAAACAAAAGTGACTCGCGCCGACAGGCGCGAAAGCTCTGCACTTGATGAATCGAACAAGACACAAGCACCCATGATCGCGCGCAACCGTACCCTCATCCGCCCTTCGGGCACCTTCTCCCGATGGGAGAAGGGACAAGCGTCAATCGAACAGACTTGCCTGCCGTGGCGCGGGCGCCAACTGCGCGCGTAACCGCACCGGATCGTCCAAGCGCTGGCGCGGATGATGATCCAGCACACTCACAAACGGCAGCAGCTTCTTCATCGGCACCCGCAAGCGCGCCAGATCTCCCACCCGCAAGCGCGCATGCCTGCGCGACAGCAACAAGCGCTCCACATTGCGCGTGCCCAGGCCGGGTACGCGTAGCAGCATCTCGCGCGGTGCCACGTTCAAATCCACCGGAAAGCGCTCCGGATTGCGCAACGCCCACGCCAGCTTCGGGTCCACGTCCAGATCGAGCATGCCGCTGGATTGCGCCGGCGCAATCTCTTCCACGCTGAAGTCGTAGAAGCGCAACAACCAGTCGGCCTGATACAGCCGATGCTCGCGCTGCAACGGTGGTGCCTGCAGCGGCAACTTGGACGAGGCATCCGGGATCGGGCTGAAGGCAGAGTAATACACACGGCGCATCCGGTAATTGCCGTAGAGATTGTGGCTGGTGTCCAGAATGCTGCGGTCGTTGGCGTCGTCGGCACCGACGATCATCTGCGTGCTTTGCCCGGCCGGGGCGAAGCGCGGCGGCTTGGCGCGGCGCACTTTTTCGGCCTTGCGCTCGATCTGATTCTCTTCGATGCGCCAACGCAGTTCGCCCATCGCCGCGCGAATGCCGCCGACGCTTTTCTCCGGGGCCAACAAGGTCAAGCCCTGCTCGGTCGGCAACTCCACGTTGATGCTCAGGCGGTCGGCGTAGCGACCGGCCGCCGCCAGCAACTCCGGCGTCGCATCGGGGATGGTCTTGAGATGGATGTAACCGGCGAAGTGATGCACCTCGCGCAGCTGCCGCGCCACTTCCACCATCTGCTCCATGGTGTAGTCGGAGTTGCGGATGATGCCGCTGGACAGGAACAGGCCTTCGATGTAATTGCGCTTGTAGAAATCCAGCGTCAAGGTGACCACTTCTTCCGGCGTGAAGCGCGCGCGGCGCACGTTACTGGACACCCGATTGACGCAGTACGCGCAATCGAAGATGCAGAAGTTGGTCAGCAAAATCTTCAGCAGCGAGACGCAGCGGCCATCGGGCGTGTACGAGTGGCAGATGCCCATGCCCTCGGTGCTGCCGATGCCGCCGGTGCCGAGCGAATTGCGCTTGTTGGCGCCACTGGAGGCGCAGGAGGCGTCGTATTTGGCGGCGTCGGCGAGGACGGCGAGCTTGTCGAGGATTTTCACGCAAGCAGCATGCAGCGATGGCGTCTCAGTCTGTGAGACTGCCCCGCACGCATCGTGAATGCTTCAGAGCGCTGTGGTGCGGGCGCCATGCCTTGGCGTTGTGCGGCTGGCTGGCTACCGTCGCCATACCTGATGGCGGTGGTGTCCAGCCCGCCGCCGCCCTACGTCATTGCTGCGGGGCGGCGCGCCGTCTGAGCCATGCGTGATGCCTATGGTGCCAGCGTGTCACCGGCACATGCCTGATGGCAACGGTATCGGCATGCTGCCGGCACTTTACGTGTCGGCCACAATGCCGGCGTGCTGCAAGCACGGTGGACTCATGCGGCAACCGGGTCCGCCAGCGCGCGATCCCCATCGAACCGGTAGATATCCATGGCCAGAAGGCCGGCATCGATACCGGCATCGATGCGCTGCGCGCCGAGCCGGTCGCCGCCGGCGGCGCCCATCGCCACATACAGCGGCAGCAGATGCTCGTCGGTGGGATGCGCGCGTGCGGCCTGCGGTGCCTGGCGGCGATAGTCCAATAGCGCGGCGATGTCGTTGTCGACCAACTTGCGTTCGGTCCATTCGATGAAGGGCCGCACGTACGGCGCCTCGCGCTCGGCGCTGTAGCCCTGGCGCGCGTCGTGCAGGTTGTGGGTGATGCTGCCCGAGCCGATCACCAGCACACCTTCATCGCGCAACGGTGCCAGCGCGCGGCCAACCGCAAATTGGTGGGCCGGGCCAAGCTCTGGCTGGATCGATACCGACACCACCGGAATCTCGGCAGCCGGGTACAGCAGGCGCAGCGGCACCCACACGCCATGATCGAAGCCGCGCTGCGGGTCCAGGTGCGGATGCAGGCCGGCTTGCTCCAGCCGGCGCAGGATCTGCTGCGCCAGTGCCGGCTCGCCGGGCGCGGGATACTCCAGCTCGTACAGCGGCGCAGGAAACCCGCCGAAGTCGTGGATGGTGGCCGGCCGCGCAGCACCACTGATCAGCGGGCGGCGGCCCAGCCAATGCGCCGACGCAACGACAATCGCGCGCGGCCGCGGCAAGGTCTGCGCAAGCTCGGCCAGGCGCTCGCCGACCTGCCCCGGCTGCAGCGCAGTCATCGGCGATCCATGCGAGATGTACAGGGAAGGCAAGCGGGTCATGGACAACTCCTCGTGAATAAAAAACAACCGCCTCAGCGCGCCGGCTTCAACGCCAGGGCGCCATCGCCAAGCAGCGATTGCACGATCAGCAACACCGCCCACAGCGCCGGATATTCCCAGCCGCCGCCCGGATTGGAGAAGCCGAAGCCATTGGCGCCATGCACGCTGACGATGGTGCCCAACAGCAGCGGCACGCCCAACAGCGCAACCCAGCGCGCGTAGATGCCCAACAGCAGGGACAGGCCCAGGCCGAGTTCCAATGCGATGGTGAGGTAGCCCAACGCGCCGGGCAGGCCGAGCGACTGGAAATAGGCCGCCGTGCCGGCCGGGGTGAACACCAGCAGCTTGGTCAGGCCGTGCACCAGGAACAGCGCGCCCAGACTGATGCGCAACAGGGCCGTGCCGTAAGCGGCGGTACGCGGGGAAGCAAGGGAAGTGGACATTCGACAGACTCCGGTGAGGACCTGCACAGCCTATTACTTACAAATTTCTGATAAATAGTCTTGATTCGGATAATTTATTGCGATCAAAGCAATAATCGGATCAGCCATGGATACCCTCGACGCAATGCGCGTATTCACCGCAGTGGCCGAACGTAGCGGCTTCAGCGCTGCGGCCGATGCGCTGGACCGCTCCACCGCCAGCGTCACCCGCCAGGTCGCCGCGCTCGAACAGCGCCTGGGCACCCGCCTGCTCAACCGCACCACCCGGCGGGTCAGCCTGACCAGCGCCGCCACCGCGTATTACCAGCGCTGCCTGCAGCTGCTGGCCGATCTGGACGACCTGGAGGCCACCGTGGGCGCCCAGGCGCTGGAACCGGCCGGAGTGCTGCGCGTCAACGCGCCGGTGAGCTACGGTATCGAACGGCTGGCCGCGTTGCTGCCGGGTTTTCGCACGCGCTACCCGCAGGTGGAGCTCGACCTGTCGCTGTCCGACCGCCTGGTCGACATGGTCGAAGAAGGCTTCGATGTGGCCATCCGCATCACCCGCCAGCCCGCGCCGACGCTGATCGCCCGCCAGCTGGGCAAGGTGCGGCTGCTCACGTGTGCGGCGCCGGCCTATCTGGCACGCGCGGGCACGCCCAGGCATCCATCCGACCTGGCAGGCCACGAATGTCTGCTCTATCACTACTCGCCCAATGGCGACGAGGTGCGCTTCCATGGCCCCGATGGCGATACCACTGTGCGCATCCACGGCGGGCTGCGTGCCAATAACGGGCATGTGTTGAGCGCGGCGGCGGTGGCCGGCCAGGGCATTGCGATGCAGCCGGATTTTCTGGCCGACGACCACCTCGCCGCCGGGCGCCTGGTACGCATTCTTCCCGAGTACGAGCTGGCCGATATCGGCATCTTCGCGGTCTATACCAGCCGCAGCCATCTGGCGCCGAAGGTGCGCAGCTTCATCGATTACCTGGTCGAGACGATGGGCGATTGCGCACCTGGTCTGGCGGCCTCGGCAACAGTTCGTCCCGGCAGTGGTCATTAACCTGTCGGCCCACGTGTGCGCACAATCCTGATCCCCTCGGTTCAAGGACTGCCCATGAACAAGATCGCTATCGTGTATTTCAGCGGCTATGGCCACACCGTCAAACTGGCCGAAGCCGTGCAGGCCGGCGCCGCCAGCGTCGGCGAGGCCACGCTGTATCGCATCGACCAGGACGGCAACCTGCCCGACGACGCCTGGGAGGCGATCGGTGCGGCCGATGCCATCATCTACGGCAGCCCCACCTACATGGGCGGGCCGGCGTGGCAGTTCAAGAAATTTGCCGACACCAGTTCCAAGCCGTGGTTTGCGCAGGCGTGGAAGGACAAGATTGCGGCCGGCTTCACCAACTCAGCGTCGGTCAACGGCGACAAGTACGCCACCATCCAGTACTTCTGGACGTTGTCCCAGCAGCACGGCCAGGTCTGGATCGGCACCGGCTTGCTGCCGGCCAACACCAAGGCACACGGCCCGCAGGACATCAACTGGACCGCCGGCTCGGCAGGCGCACTGGCGATCTCGCCCTCCGATGCCTCGCCGGAAGAAGCGCCGCGCAGCGGCGATCTTGAAACCGCCAAGCTGCTCGGCAAGCGCATTGCCGAATTCGCCGGCAAGCTCAAGGGCTGACGCGGCAGGTAGTTGCGTCCGCGTAAAGGCCCGTGCATGGCGGCAGGCTTCGGTCTGCCGGGATGCGCGGGCTTTTGCGTCGTGGCGCAATCGGTGCGGTTGCCATGCCGCAACGGCCTGCAACGGCCGCAACCGCGACGCTTCACCGGTCGAGCCACATCGCCCTAACGCCACCCACGCCATGCTTGGCCCCGCCCTTTTGACCGCACGGAGTTCCCCCACCATGCAAACCCGCACGCTTGGCCGTTCCGGCCCCACCGTCTCTGCACTCGGCCTCGGCTGCATGGGCATGAGCGCGTTCTACGGCAATCGCAGCGACGAGGCCGGCTCGATCAAGGTGATCCATCGCGCGCTCGATCAGGGCATCAGCCTGCTCGACACCGCCGACATGTACGGCCCGCACACCAACGAGATCCTGGTCGGCAAGGCGATCGCCTCGCGCCGGCATGAAGTGTTCCTGGCCACCAAGTTCGGCATCAAGCTCGATGCCAACGACCCCTCGGTGCGCGGTATCGATGGCAGCCCGGCGTACGTGCAGTCGGCCTGCGAAGCCAGCCTGCGCCGCCTGGGGGTGGAGCATATCGACCTGTATTACCAGCACCGCGTGGATCCCAACGTGCCGATCGAAGACACCGTGGGTGCGATGGCGCGTCTGGTCGAACAGGGCAAGGTGCGTTTTCTTGGGCTCTCCGAAGCGGCTGCGGACACCATTGCACGTGCGCATGCGGTGCATCCGATTACTGCCGTACAGACCGAATACTCGCTGTGGTCGCGCGAGCCGGAAGACAACGGCGTGTTCGCTGCGGTGCGTGAGCTCGGGATCGGCTTCGTGCCGTATTCGCCGCTAGGGCGCGGTTTTCTTACCGGCGCGTTCTCCTCGCCGGACGATTTCGACGCCGACGATTACCGGCGCCATTCGCCGCGTTTCCAGGGCGACAACTTCACCCGCAACCTGCAACTGGTGGAACAGGTCAAGGCGATCGCTGCCGACAAGGGCATCACACCCGGACAGCTGGCGCTTGCCTGGGTACTGGCGCAAGGCCAGGATCTGGTGCCGATCCCGGGCACCAAGCGTCTGGCCTATCTGGAAGAAAACATCGGCGCGCTCGAGGTGGCGCTGATGCCGGACGAGCTGGCACGCATCGATGCGATTTTCCCGGCACAGGCCGCGGCCGGCACGCGCTACCCGGAAGCGATGATGGCCACCGTCAACCGCTGAGCCGGCCTTCGCATCCTGCCTGCGGTCGCACCCGCTGTGGCGGCCGCAGGCACTCACGCCATTGCATCGGCGTGGCTCGCACACTTGGCGCATCCTCACCTGGGCCGCGCGTCAGATGCTGTCTTTCGTAATCCCCGCCCACGACGAAGCCGCGCTGATCGGCGACACGCTGCAGTGCCTGCATGGCTGCGCGCGGACCATGCAGCTGGACTACGAGGTCATCGTGGTGGCCGATGCCTGCGAGGACGACACCGCAGCCATCGCGCGTGCGCATGCTGCGCAGGTGCTGGAGGTACAACTGCGCCATATCGCCGCCACCCGCAATGCCGGCGCGCAATTGGCATGCGGCGAGCAGTTGTTGTTTCTGGATGCGGACACGCTGATCAACCCGCAGGTGGTGGGCGCGGCATTGGCGGCGCTGGAGGCCGGTGCCGTGGGCGGTGGCGCGCAGGTGCACCTGCAGGGCAGGCGCGTGTGGTCCGAGCGCACCGCACAGGCGATCTTTGGCTGGTTGTTTCGTGTCAGCGGCATTGCGCCCGGCTGCTTTCTGTTCTGCACGCGCGCGGCGTTCGTCAGCGCGGGTGGCTTCGATACGCGTTACTACGCCGGTGAGGATGTGGCGTTGAGCCGTGCGCTGGCACGCTGCGGGCGGTTCGTGATCCTGCGCCAGACCGTGCATACCTCAGACCGCAAGCTGCGCAGCTTTTCCAAGCGCGAACACCTGGGCTTGCTGCTGCGTTTCCTCTGGCGCGGGCGGCGCATGCTGCAGACCCGCGATGCGCTCGGCTTCTGGTATCAGCGCCGGCGCTGAACCGGGCGTGTCCACCCATGCTGGCGTATGTCCAGCGTCGTCTACAAGCCGGGACGTGACGCTGGCAGCCACTTACACTGCGATGTCTATCCCGGTTTCGAGCTGCGCCGCATGGCCCATTTGTACCGCCCTGTCCTGATCGCTGCGCTGTCTGCGGCGCTGCTGAGCACCGCCGCGTGTCACCGCGATGGCAGCACACCTGCCTCCACAGCCACCACTAAGCCGGCACCCAGCACGCCGAAATTGGGCGATTTCGGCTTCGATGTGGCGGGCATGGATCGCGGCGTGGCGCCGGGCGACGACTTCTTCGGGTATGCCAGCGGCAACTGGGTCAAGACCACGCAGATTCCCGACGACCGCTCCAGTTACAACAGCTTCGCCAGCATTGCCATCGAGACCGAGCGGCACAGCCGCGACATCATCGAAGGCGCGGCCGCCAACGACCGCGTCACCGGCGAAGACAAGCAGATCGGCGATTACTACGCGGCCTACATGGACGAAGCCGGCATCGAGGCCAAGGGCGTGCGCCCGGTGCAACCGGCACTGGATGCGATCGCGCAACTGGACGACAAGCAGGCGCTGGCGCGCACGTTGGGCGGCCAATTGCGCGCCGATGTGGACCTGCTCAATTCCACCAATTTCTACACCGACCGGCTGTTCGGGCTGTGGATCACCCAGGACCTGCATCACCCCGGGCGTTATGTGCCGTATCTGGTGCAGGGCGGCCTGGGCATGCCCGACCGCAGCTTCTATCTGGATGGCGGGCGCATGCCGCAACTGCGCGATGCCTACCGCGCGTACATCGTCAAGCTGTTGCATCTGGCCGGCATCAGCGATGCACCAGCCCGCGCAGAGCGCATCCTGGCGCTGGAAACCGCGATGGCGCATGTGCATGCCACCGCCGAACAGACCAACAACGTGCCGGCCGGCGCCAATGCGTGGAAACAGGCCGATTTCGCACGTCACGCACCGGGTCTGGACTGGACGCTGTTCTTCGAGGCGGCGGGCTTGAAATCGCAGCAGGACTTCATCGTCTGGCAGCCGCAGGCGGTGGCCGGGTTGTCGGCGCTGGTGCAGTCGCAGCCGCTGCAGACCTGGAAGGACTATCTGAGCTTTCGTGAGCTGGATCGCGCCTCGCCGTATCTGTCCAAGGCCTTCGCCGATGCACGCTTCGCGTTCTACGGCACCACGCTGGAGGGCACCCCGCAACAACGCCAGCGCTGGAAGCGCGCCATCGATGCGACCAATGCGGCGTTGGGCGAGGCGGTCGGCAAACGCTACGTACAGAAGTACGTGAGCGCGCAGACCAAGGCGCGCACCGAAGAGATGGTCAGGAACATCGTCACCGCCTTCGGCCAGCGCATCGATGCATTGGCGTGGATGAGCCCGGAGACCAAGCAGCACGCCAAGGCGAAGATCGCCGGGTTGACGGTGGCGGTGGGATATCCGGATACCTGGCGCGACTACAGCGGCCTGGACGTGCGCCGCGACGATGCATTGGGCAATGCGGAGCGCGCCAAACTGTTCGAGTACCGCCGTAACCTGGCCAAACTGGGCAAGGCCGTGGATCACCGCGAGTGGTACATGCTGCCGCAGGAAGTCAACGCACTGAACGTCCCGCTGGAAAACCGCCTGCTGTTTCCGGCCGCGATCCTGCAGCCGCCGTTCTTCGACCCGGCCGCCGACGATGCGGTGAACTACGGCGCGATCGGCGCGGTGATCGGTCATGAGATCAGCCACAGCTTCGACAATATGGGCGCGCTGTTCGACGAACATGGCGAGCTGCACAACTGGTGGACGCCGCAGGATCTGAAAAAATTTGCGACCGCCAGCGATGCGCTTGCCGCGCAGTTCAGCGCCTACCGGCCATTCGACGACCTGGCGGTCAACGGCAAGCTGACGCTGGGCGAGAACATCGCCGATGTTGCCGGTCTGGCCACTGCGTACGACGCGTATCAACTGTCGTTGCAGGGCAAGCAGCCGCACACCATCGATGGCTTCAGCCCGGATCAGCGCTTTTTCCTGGGCTTTGCGCAGGCCTGGCGCAGCAAGTACCGCGACGCTGCGCTACGCAACGCGGTGCTCACCGACGTACACGCGCCTGGACGCTTCCGCGCGCAGACGGTGCGCAATCTCGATGCCTGGTATCCGGCGTTCGATGTGAAGCAGGGCGAGCAGTTGTATCTGGCGCCAGAGCAGCGGGTGCGGATTTGGTAGGTGGTGGCGGACAGTAACGACTATTGCCATGCAAGACGTAGAGCGGGATTTGTGGGTCTGGAGCATGTGCCTCTTCGCCGTACCCTCACCCCAACCCCTCTCCCGCGGGGAGAGGGGCTAAAGCGCTGAGCGAGCGCTCACCCCTCTCCCGGCCACTGCAACAACATCGTCGGCGGCAACTGCATCCGCCGACACGCACGCGCAGACAATCCATCACGGCGTAACGCAGTGCGAAACAGTGGCGACAGGCTGCGCAACAGACGCGCCGAGGCACGCGCCTGCGTGCGTTGCAGTGTGGTGCGGCCAAGCATGTCGCTGGCCCAGCCCGGCAGCAGGGCAGTGCCGGCGCCGAGAAACACACCGCGCGATAAACCTGCCGCAGGCACCGGCAGCTGGATACTGGTGAGAATGTCGAGCACCTCGCGCGAGCGTGCGTCCATGCGCAGTTGCCCGCGCACGCCGGCGAAATACGCATCCACCTGCGCCTCGCTGGCTGGCACGTCGGTGGCGCCGAGCGCTTCGGCCACACGTCGCGCTTCGTCGTAATAGCGGTCGGCGATGGCAACCGGCACGTCGCGGCAATAGCGCCGGCAGCCCTGCAAAAAGCCGTAGGCCTCGGTGACATGCACCCAGGTCAGCAGCTGTGGATCGTTGGCCTCGTATGCCACGCCGTCGGCGGTATGGCCGCGGATATGCGTATGGATGGTGCGCACGCGGGCGATCAATTGCTCGGCTTCCGCACGCGGTGCGTAGGTGGTGCCGGCAACGAAATTGGTGGTTCTGCGCAGCCGCCCGATCAGGTCGGCGCGGAAGTTGGAATGGTCGTAGACCCCGGCCAGCGCGCGCGGGTGCAGCAGCTGCAGCATCAACGCGCACAGCCCGCCGGACAGCATGCCGGGGAACTCCGAATGCACGCGCCAGGTGACGCTGTCGGGCCCGAAGATGCCGGGATCGCCCAACGGCTGGTCGTATTCGATACTGCTCTGGCCACGTGGAAACGCGCCCAGCACCCAGCGGCGGATCTGTTCGGCGGCGGGGGCGGTGAGGGTACGCAAGACGGTAGACATGCGGCGATGATACGCAGCCGTTTGCAACGCCATGTCGTGGTTGCGCTGCGTTTCCGCTCACGGCGGCACTGCGGCGGGCTGGTCCGTGCAGGGGTTGGCCGGCTGCCGCAGCACGCGTTCTCCACGCGCGCGCAGGTGTGCAGTGCAGCAAGAAACGGGCCGCAGCGTGGCCGCCCTGCGGATCAGAACGCGGCAGACCGCCTGAATACTGCGATTTGTGCGCGAGTGCGCAGGAATGCATGGCGATTGGTTCGCATCGGGCATTGCCATGCACAGCGAAAGTGCTAGAACTAAGGCCGTCTGACAAAACGCCGCATGATCGTGTGGTGTTGGGTCGGTCGCTCCAGCGCATCTGGCAATCGCCAGTGCAGCAAGTCGTTCGTACCAGCCATCCGTCGGGAGCTTGTCATGATCGCTTTGTTCCAGGGTTTGGGCCTGCTATTGCAGGACAACGCACTCCATCGCCTCTCCTTCGACGAGCAGGTCGCCAAGTGGCGCGAAAAGACCGACCAGCAGCTCGACGAGGAGCTCGCCTTGCTCACGGTGGCGAAGAAACAATGGGTGATCGCCTCGATCATCGGCTGGCAGGCGATCTCGCTGGTGCTGCTGGGGGTGATCACGCACCAGCTGTGGCAGAACGACTACCACCTGACCTTCAGCCGCGTGGTGATCATCTTTACTTCGTGGGCGTCGATCCTGTTCGTCATGTGGTACATCGCCGATCTGTTCGATCACAGCGCCGGTTTCGAACGCTGGTTACGCGCCTTCAATAGCCGCGCGCGGCTGACGCCGGACGCCGATTCGGTCGAATGCGTCGCCGATGCGTTGGACATGACCCGCAGCTACCCGGAAGTGCTGCGCTACAAGCAGGAGGTGACCTCCAGGCGCGAGCTGCGCCATGAGGACATCGTCAACATGCGCGAGATGGGCCGGCTACGCCGCTACACCGAATTGCTGCGCGATCTGGACCGTTTCGACGGCGCGCCGCGCTTGGTGGCCAACGCCTGAAGCCTTGAGCACCGATCACAGAAGAGAACGCGCAATTCGAATGCAAAACGGCCGATGCAGCTCCATCGGCCGTTTTGCATTCAGCACCGACAATTCGCCCTGATTCGGACGCACGCCAGGTGCGTCGAGTCGCTGTGTCATGGCCTTAGTGAGCCTTTGAAGCAGGAGTCGAATGACGCGGTGGCGCCAGCGGGTTCGAACGACTAGAACTCAATCACACGAACAGGGCCTGCAAACTCATCGGACAGTAGCTCCGCCAAGAACACAGCATCCTCCAGAGACTCATCCGGGCCATGCGCCGCGGTGAGCATGGAATACGGTGCCGAGCCATCTCCCACGCACAAGTCATCGATCAGGTTCTCGATGCGGTCTGCATCGACGCCGACTACACCGACGTAGTTGACACCTTCAGCGATCCAGTCGACGACCAGAGCTGCTAGCCCTGGCCGTTCGCCGTGCAGTGAATGCAGAACAATCTTGCGCGGATTCGGAATTGCGTTCTAAGGAAGATGCGCAGCCCCACTCAAGCCCGCGCAACCGCCTGTTCCACCGACGGCGTACGCCAACCGCTGCGCACGCCCCAGATGTAGAACACCACGCCGACCGCCGCGACCACCGCCAGATCGGTGCCGTAGCTGAGATAGCCATGCCCGCCGAAGTCGCTGCTGCCGGCCCAGGACAGCAGCGCGATCATCGGCAGGTAGCAGATCATCCAGGCGGCGCCCTTGAGGTTGCGGCCCAGATCCGGCCAGCCCTGCTTGGCCTGGTAGTAGCAGTACACCGGCAGCGCCACGACCATCAGCAGGATGATCTCGCCGGTCAGCGGCCAGCGCGCCCAGTACAGCAGCTCGGTGGCCATCACGAAGGCCACACCGGCCAGCACCGGCAGCGCGGCGATGCGCAGCGGGCGATGCAGCTCCGGGGCATGACGGCGCAGCGCCATCGCGCTGATCGGGCCGGTGAGGTAGGAAATGATGGTCGCCACCGAGATCACTGCCGCCAGCGTGCCCCAGCCGCGGAAGAAGAACAGGAACACGAACGACACCGCCAGGTTGAAGAACATCGCCATGCGCGGCACGCCCCAGACCGGGTGCAGCTTGCCCAGCACCGACGGCATGGTGCCGTTCTTTTCCATGCCGTAGACCATGCGCGCGGTGGTGGCGGTATAGGTGATGCCGGTACCGCTGGGACTCACGAAGGCATCGATGTACAGCAGCATCGCCAGCCAATGCAGGTTGACGATGATGGCCAGCTCGGCGAACGGCGAGCGGAAATCGATGCCGTGCCAGCCGGCCTTGGCCAGCAACTCCGGCGGCACCGCGCCGATGTAGGCCACCTGCAGGATCACGTAGACCACCGTGGCCAGCGCGATCGAGCCCAGCACCGCGAACGGGATGCTGCGGCCCGGGTTGCGCGCCTCGCCGGCCAGGTTCACCGGGCTCTGGAAGCCGTTGAAGCTGAAGACGATGCCGGCGGTGGCCACGGCGGTGAGCACCGCCGCCAGGTCGATCACGTGTTCGTCGCCGTGGATGCCGACGCTGAAGTTTTCGCTATGGAAGCCGCTGGCGATCAAGGCCACGCCGGTCGCTGCCGGCACCACCAGCTTGAACACGGTGATCAAGGTGTTGGAGCGCGCGAACAGCTTGACGCTCCAGAAATTCAGGAAGAAATACACCAGCACCAGCACCGCCGAGATCAGCAGGCCGGGGACAGACAACTCCCCTGCTCCACCGGGCGCCTGCACGTACAAGCCTTGCGCCCACGCCCACGGCCAGGAGGCCATGTATTGCACCGAGGCCTCGGCCTCGACCGGAATCACCGAGACGATCGCGATCCAGTTGGCCCAGCCGGCGATGAAGCCCACCAGCGAGCCGTGCGAGTAATGGCTGTAACGCACCATGCCGCCGGACTCGGGGAACATGGCGCCTAGTTCGGCGTAGGAAAGTGCAATGGTGGTGATGATCGCCGCGCCCAGAATCCAGGCCCAGATCGCGCCGGGGCCGGCCAGACCGGCGGCGCGCCAGGCGCCAAACAACCAGCCGGAGCCGATGATCGAGCCCAGGCCGGTAAGCATGAGGGCGAAGGGGCCAACGTCGCGGCGTAGCGATTGTTCGGACATGAAGAGCCTGGCTGTGAGGACGCCGTGAACCGGCAACAAGCCTGTAATGATCGCAGAAGCGGCCGCTCATCGTCAGTGCGTATTCAGGCTTGTGTCCGACAACCACCTAGCCGTGGCAATCGGTGCTGGGTGCCTTGGCATCCACGCAGGTATGCGCCTCACGCGGGACGCCACGCAGTGCGCGCACCTGCCCTGGGGCCAACGCAAAGCTGTCCAGGGTGGTACGTGCGCAGGCCGGTGTGGCTGCCGCAGCGCCGGCCGTGCGCGCGGCGCAGTGTTCTTCATAGACCAGGTAATGGCAGTGGCCGCTGCTGCTGGCCAGGCAATGCACGTTGGTTTCGGTGGCGGTGGCCAGGGTCTTGCTGAAGATCACGTCCTGGCCATTGCTGGTGGTGCGGGTGATGGAAGTGGTGCCGTTACGGTCGTGGCAGCCGGCCAACGCAAGCAGGCAATACACGAGGGAGGCGATCAGGCGCATTGAGGCAATCCTTTCAGTCGATGCGATTGGGGGGAACTACATGCCACGGAACAGGCTCATGAACGGCTGGCTGACGGTGAGCGTTTCGCTGCGCCCGCGCAGGGCCAGCCGCCCCTTGCCGGTGTCGTCGCGTACCACCGAGGCGACCGCCTTCATGTTGACGATGGTGGAGCGGTGGATCTGCTTGAACACCTGCGGGTCCAGCACGTCGAGCAACTCGCGCAGCGGTGTGCGCAGGATCGCTTCGCCGGCGGCCGTCATCACCGTGGTGTATTTCTGATCGGCCTGGAAGTACGCCACCTCGTCCAGCGCGATCAGACGTGTCTCGCGGCCGCTGCTGGCGGTGAGCCAGGCCAGCGGCGGTTGCGCGCTGGGCGCAGCCGGGCGTGCGGACAGGCGCTGCAATAGGGCCTCCAGCACGCTGCCATCCGGCTGGCCGGCGGCGGCGCGCTGTTGCACGCGCTGCCAGGTGGCCTGCAGGCGCTCGCGGGCGATCGGCTTGAGCAGGTAATCCACCGCGCCGTGTTCGAACGCATCGATGGCGTACTGATCGTAGGCGGTGACGAAGACCACCTGGGTGTGCGGGCTGCTCTCGCGCATCGCACGTGCCACTTCGATGCCGGTGAGGCCGGGCATGCGGATATCCAGAAACACCACATCGGGTTGTTGCGCGGCGATGGTTTCCAGCGCGCTGGCGCCGTCCTCGCATTCGCCCACGATCTGCAGTTGCGGGCACACCTGCGCCAGCAACTGCAGCAACGATTGCCGCAGCAATGCCTCGTCTTCGGCGATCACCGCACGTAACGCACTCATGCCTGCACCTGCGTGGTGTGTGTCTGCGGGTTGGGCAATGGCGGCGGCATGCTCACCGCTGCGATATGCGCGGGCAGCGGCAAGCTGATCGTGGCGGCCACCCCGCTGGGGAAGTTGGAGACGATGGCGAAGCTGGCCTTGCCGGCGTAGATCAGCTGCAGCCGCTCGCGCAGGTTCTTCAAACCGATGCCGGTGCCCTGACTGTGGGTGTTGAAGCCCTGGCCATCGTCGGCCACGGTGAGCGTGGCATGGTCGTCGATGCGACGCGCCAGGATCCACACCGTGCCGCCGCCGGGCTTGGGTTCCAGGCCATGCTTGATCGCGTTTTCCACCAGCGTCTGCAACATCATCGAGGGCAGCTGCAGCGCGCGCAGCTCGTACGGCACTTCCACCTGCAAGGCCAGCCGCGCGCCCATGCGGATGCGCAGGATTTCCAGATAGGCCTGGGTGCGTTCGAGTTCTTCGCCCAGGCTGGAGATGGCACCGTCGGCACTGGGCAACGAGCTGCGCAGGTACTGGATCAGGTGCCCGATCATGATCTCGGCGCGCGGCGGGTCGGTGCGCGCCAGCACCTGCGCGCTGGCCAGCGTGTTGTAGAGAAAGTGCGGCTCGACCTGCGCATGCAGCAGATTCAGCCGTGCCACCGCCAGTTCCTTCTCCATCACCGATTGCTCGGCCGCGGCCTGCTCGTCGCGACGCTGCTCGCCAACCCGGCGTACCACCGCACGATTGATCGCCTCGGCGTTCTCGAAATTGCTGCCCTCGTCCACTGCGAACAAATCGACCCAGGCGCCGGCATCGGGTTCGCATAACACGGTGACGCTGCTGGTGCCCTGCCCCGGCGTGATCGTGACCAGCACCTGATTGCGCTTGATCGCAAAGCGCGCGAACAGATTCCAGCGCGAGGGCTGACGTCCTTCATAGGGATCGATACGGCGCACCTTGGCGCGGATCAGCAGGCTGCCCGGTGCGCATTCGATGTCCTGCACGCGCGGCAGTGCGCGCACCGCTTCTTCGACGACGGCGAAGCTGGCCTGCACGTCCAGTGGCACTTCGATCTGGCGCCGTTGGCGGGTGGACAAGGTGTCGTGATCCAGACGACCGGCGATCAGCCGCACCCGCCGCACATGCGTGATCGCACTCATCAAGGCCAGCGTCAGCAGCACCACGCAGATCAGCCCGAAGAATGCGCCGGTGGAACCGAACAGCTGCGCCCACATGATCCCGGCCACCACCAACGCGGCAGCCCAGGCGAACACGATACGCACGATCAGAAAGACGCTGGCAGACACGGGGGCGAGCTCGTTGGGTTGGGACGCGGCGAGCATAGCCGGCAAGTGCGCAGCCGAAAGCCCGAAGCGACGAATGGCCGCCAGCGGCGCCTCAATTGCCTGGATCGCGGCACGAAACCCGGCCTTCCCGGCAGTGGCAGGCATGCAGGTGCGCGGTATGCTCGGCGTCTGCGGCGCTGCGCCCTGTGCCTTGAAGATGCCGGCTACCGTGCATGAAAGAGGCCTGGCGTGTGCAGATGCCGCGCCGGGCATGTTGCTTCCATGCGCAAGCCGCGTTGCCCTCTATCGCCTTGCCATCCACCACACACTTGGGAGTCGCATGCACCGTCGTCATTTTTTGCAGAGCGCCGGCCTTGCGCTTGCGGCCGCTTCCACCACTAGCTGGGCCGCGACCGGCCCTGCCAGTGCAGCACCTTCTTCGCCGCTGCCGGCTGCGGCGCCTGGCGCGCTGCCGAGCCAGTTCGCCGCATCGCCGCCGCTGGCGCCGATCCACGCCTCGGTCGATCGCATCATTGCCATCAACGGCTGCACGCGGCCGTTCCGTGCGCAGGGGCCGCGCATCGAGGCCGAGCGCATCGGTCGCAAGACGGTGGTGCACAACTACGGGCATGGCGGCAGCGGATGGTCGTTGTCGTGGGGTGCGGCCGAACACGCGCTGCGGCTGGTGCGTGCAGCCGATGCCGAGGCGCGTGAGCTGGCGGTGATCGGCTGCGGCGCGATCGGGCTGACCACCGCGCTGGTGGCACAACGCGCCGGCCTGCGCGTGCGCATCTATGCACGCGAGCGCCTGCCGGATGTGCGTTCGTTCTACGCAACAGGGGTGTGGTCGCCGGATTCGCGCGTGTGCACCAGCGAGCACGCCACGGCCGACTTCAAGACACGCTGGGAAGAGATGGCGCGCATCTCGTTTCGCCGCTACCAGACCTCGCTCGGCCTGCCGGGCGAGCCGATCGAATGGCGCGATGGCTACGCGTTATCGGATGTGCCGTTCGACCAACCGATTCCATCGGCAGAAGCGCACGAGCCGGACTATCCGCCGCTGGAGCGCGAATTGATCCATGACCTCGGCCCGCGCTCGCAGCCGGTCGCTCCCGGCAGCCATCCGTTCCCGGTGCCGTTCGTGCGCCGCTATAGCCAGCTGACCTTCAACCTCAGCGCCTATGCACGATTGTTGATGGACGACTTTCTGCAGGCCGGCGGCGAGCTGTACACCTGCAGCTTCGAGCACCCGCGCCAGTTCGGCGATCTGCGCGAGAAGATCCTGGTCAATGCCACCGGCTACGGTGCGCGTGCGTTGCTTGGCGACGACAGCGTCATCCCGGTGCGTGGGCAAACCGCGCGCCTGATTCCGCAACCGGAAGTCACCTACGGGCTGGTCTGGCGTGGCCACAATCTCAATGTGGTGCCACGCCGCGATGGGCTGCTGGTGCAAGCGCAAGGCGCGAACGATTTCAACAATGCCGATGCCACGCCGGATCACGCAGCCTCTGCAGCGGCGGTGCGCGAATTGGCGCGTCTGTTTCCCTCGGCGTGAGCTGTTGCGCGAGCGCCAGCACTCACGCGTCGCTGAGTGAGGCCTGCAATGCGCGGGCCAGTGCGGCATCGCCGCTGACCAATTCATCCCAACGCAAGACCACACCCTTGCGCTTGCCCTTTTCGACCAGCTTCAAGCCCTGCGGGTCGATGATCAAGGTGTAGGTCGACGCGCCGATGTGCAGTTCTCGGCGTAGCGGTTTAGAGCGGCGAACAAAACTACTGCGCAGCCGTCAGGCGGGCGCGGCCGGTGCTCGGAATCCTCATGTACCACTCGTACACTCCGGTTCCTGCGCGCCGTCCGCACCCGCCTGACGGCTGCTCGCTACGTTTTTTTAGCCGCTCTTATCCAATGGCGTCATGCCAACGTCTCGCGCAGTAGTGGACCACCGTTGTAGCGCATCGCGATGCCTGCACGGCGCTGTTTTTGCAGCCTCCCTGCAGGGCCACGGCACAGGCCGCCATCGCATCGGGATCACCGCATCCACCGATCCCGCTAACACGTCGGTGACTAGCTTAGCGACCCATGCGAGACAGCTTGAAATCCGGTCACCGCGACCTTGCAGCACTGGCGTGCGTCATGCCCGTGCACTGCGATGCCGACGTGACGAAGCCGCTGGCTCGCAGGCAGTTGAAGGCATGACACGCACACGGTGCACCGCACTGTTGACCCACCTATCCACTCGAAGGAGCCGCCCATGGCGATCAAGACAATTGAAGAGCTTTTCATCCACGAACTGTCGGACATCTACAGCGCAGAAAAGCAGCTGACCAAATCGCTGCCGCGCCTGGCACGCGCGGCGACCGAGCCCAAGCTGGTCGAGGCATTCAAGGTGCATCTGGAAGAAACCCAGGGCCAGATCGAACGGATCGACCAGATCGTCGAACTGCTCGGCATCAAGCTCAAGCGCATCAAGTGTGCAGCGATGGAAGGCCTGGTCGAAGAAGGCCGTGAGGTGATCGAAGAGATCGAAGCCGGTCCGGTGCGCGATGCGGCACTGATCGGTGGCGCACAGAAGGTGGAGCATTACGAGATCGCTTCGTACGGCACCATCGCGGCCATCGCCAAGCAGCTCGGTTACTCCGATGCGATCACGTTGTTGCTTGCAACCCTGGAAGAAGAAAAAGCCACCGATGAAAAGCTGACCCTGCTTGCAGAGCAAGGTGGCAACCAAAAAGCATCCAAGACCAGTAAAGCGGCCTGATGCATCGCGCAGTGCGGCACTGCCGCGCTGCGTCTGCCCGCGTCTGCGGGCATCACCCCCCGAAAGCCAGAGCCCCGTGTTTGCTGTCCGTTTACCGAGTGGCAGTCATCCCGGGCGCCAGCCATGGAGCACGACCCATGTTTATGCATAACAAGCGGTTGATGTACACCGTCCGCGTTGCCGAACCGAATCCGGATCTGGCCACGTTGATGCTCGAGCAGTTTGGCGGACCGCAGGGCGAACTCGCCGCTGCGATGCAGTACTTCACCCAGGCATTGGGCGAAGACGATCCGGGCCGCAAGGATTTGCTGTTCGATATCGCCACCGAAGAACTGAGCCACCTGGAGATCATCGGCTCGATCATCGCCATGCTCAACAAGGGACCGAAGGCGGTGTTGTCCGAAGGCATGGAAGAGGCCATGGAGATGCGCTCCATGACCCAGAACAGCACCAGCCACACCCAGCAGATCTTGTACGGTGGTGGCCCGGCGCTGGTCAATTCCAGCGGTGTGCCGTGGACGTCGGCGTATGTGGACTCGATCGGTTGCCCGACCTCCGACCTGCGTTCCAACATCGCCGCCGAAGCACGCGCCAAGCTGGTGTACGAGCGTCTGATCACCGTCACCGACGATCCGGGCATTGTGGATGCGCTGCGCTTTTTGATGACACGCGAGGTGGCGCATCAGAAGTCGTTCGAGAAAGCGCTGTACTCGATCGAGCCGAACTTCCCGCCGGGCAAGCTGCCGGGCGACCCGCGCTTCACCGACACCTACTACAACATGTCGCAGGGCGAAGGCGACATGGTGGGTCCGTGGAATGCCGGCGAGCAATGGGACGTGGTTGCAGACCGCGAACTGCAGACTGCAGTCGATGGCGGTGACGGCTCGGCCACGGTTGCGTTGGACGCGACCCAGACCGACGCACTGGACGCGATGTCGTTGCGTCTGCTCTCCAATCCGGAGCTCGATCGCGTGACCGGTGCCGACCTGGGCGCAGGCCCGGGTGCCGGCTCCACCACCGGCGACATCCAGCGCTGAACCTGCTGAGTGCCAGCGCACCCAGCATTGGCCCGGGTCGTTCGCGACCCGGGCTTTTTAGTGCGACGACAGATCAAGCAATGACGGCATAAGCTGCACCACGCCAGACAGTGCGTAGGCTGCTTGAAAACATGCACACCGACCATCTCCACTGGTCCTTGCCCGCCCACCGTCGCGGGACCTTACGCGGCATGGATGCCGCGTAAGAGCTTACAAGGACGTACTTGCAGCGTGTCCCGCGATGGTGGGCGGGCAAGGGCCCTGCAGCAAACCAGCAGATCAACCGCTCTGCCCCCAACGCACCCACACCATTCAATCAACGCTCAAAGCCACCAAGACCGGAGCTTCAACATGAGTCGGATGTTCCAAGCCAAACTGGTTGAAGGCTTGATGCCCTAGCCGTGTGCGATGCATGCGAAATGCATGACGCATGACCATGCCGCCTTCCGTAGCTGAAACAACATCGCACGACCAGAACGACGACGGCCCCCAGGGGCCCCTTTATGTTTGCTGCCTGACATTCCCACTTAAACGCGCGCGATCTGCGCCGAGTGCTCTTCGCTGGTCCAGTCCGGCCGTACGCCGGCTGCAGTCGTATAGCGATTCAACTGCCAAGGCGTGAGATGCAGCATGGCCACTTTGCCGCCGAGCTGCAGCCATTGTTTGACATCGCCATCGATGCAGAGCGGACGATGCGTGGGCATGCTGGCCGACGAGGCCACCAGCAAGGAGAACCCCATTTGCAGGCGGCCGCCGATATCCATCACGTTGCGCAGGCCCGCTGCGTACACCTCGCCATTGTCCTGACTCAACCAGGTGGCGGCAGTGCTGCCATCTGCAGAGGCCGTGCAGACGAATCCGCATAGCGGAATCGCACAGCGCTGTGTTTCCCAGATCGCCAGATCCACGCCGCCCAGCCAGCTCGGCTCCTGCATGTGGATCGAGCGCTGCTGTCCGGGAGCGCGTCGACCGAAGGTGGCACGTTCTTCGCGTTTGCCGCCCCGATCGGCGATCAGAATGTCCGCATCGGCGCCCACGCCGACCTCGACCCATGCGTTGCTCGCCACGCGGGCGGACAACTGAAGAATGCGCGTAATCATGACTACTCCACTGTGTACGTCTCAAGGACTCGGGGTCGATACGCACAATGCGCGCCAAGTTTATGACTGACGTGGACACCGGTGCTGCAAGGATCTCGTTGAATTCAGCTGCACACTCTTTTTAGCGACGATCCAACAGGTCGCAAGATGTGCACTGGTGCGCAGATTTTTCCGTGACGGGGGTACGTTTGCATGCAGGTCTGCATGCAGTTGCAGTGCAACGCGACGGAGCTCGCTACGTTTTGTTAGCCGCTCTTAGACCGTGTGCGATGCATCTCACCCATGCATCGAATTGAGCGGCAGCTGGATTTCGCATTCCAGTCGCGTATCGCTGAGCTCGTAACGCGTCTGCGCGCCGTGGCTGTAAGGCAAGGCTTTTTCGATCAGGCGACGGCCGAACCCACTTGCCTCATCGCGGTCGTGGCGCAATTTTTTCACTGCGCCTTCCTCGACCCAATGCAGCACCAGCCGCGCGGGGGCGTCCTCGCCGGACACCACATCCCAGCGGATCGACAAGGTGCCGGTCTCCACCGCAAGCGCGCCATGCTTGAGTGCGTTGGTGGCCAATTCGTGCAATGCCAGCGCCAGCGTCTGCACGGTGGATTTGCGCAACGCCACGTCCGGGCCTTCGACCCGGATGCGCCGCTGATCCGGTTCGGCACCGAGCGCATCCAGTTCCATGTGCAGCAGCGTACCGATGGTGGTCGGCATCGCATCCGACTGCGACAACAGGCCTTGCACGCGCGACAGGGCCGATAACCGGTCGTCGAACTTGCCGATGAACTCCGGCATGCTCTGGCTGGTCTGCACGGTCTGCCTGGCCACCGATTGCACCACCGTGATCAGGTTGCGGGTGCGGTGCTGCAACTCGCTCACCAGCACGCGCTGCTCTTCCTGCAGGCGGCGTAAATTGTCTGATTCGGTGGACGTGCCCAGCCATTCCACGACCTGGCCGCGCTCGTCGCGCACCGGCGAGCCACGGGTATGAAACCAGCGATAACTCTGCTCGGCAGCGTTGTACAGGCGATGCTCCACATCCAGTTCACCGGTGTGCCGGCTGTCGTGCCAGGCAACCATTGTCAGCGCGCGTTCGTCCGGATGCACTGCCTGCAGCCAGCCCAGTTCCAGGCCGTCGGCATCGCTTTGCCCGGTATAGCGCGACCACTGCGGGCTGGACCAGGTCCAGTGCCCGCCATCGAGCGAGCGCCACACCAACTGCGGAATTCCTTCCATCAGAGTGCGCAGGCGTTGCTCGCTGCTGCGCAAGGCCTGCTCGGCCAGGGTCAGCGGGGTCACGTCCATAAACGTGAGCACCGCGCCACCGATGAAGTTGTGCACGGTGCGATACGGCAGCACACGCACCATGTAGCGTGCGTGGGTGGTGGGGTTTTCCACCTCACGATCGAGCACCGCCAGCGTGCGGATGACCCGGTGCACGTCGTCCTGCAGTTCGTCGTAGTCCACGTGCAGCTTGATATTGCTGATCGGCCGATGGATATCGCTTTCCACCAACGGCAGGATATCGGTGACTGCAGGGGTGAAGTTGGTGACGCGCAATTCGTTATCCAGAAACACCGTGGCGATCTGGGTGCTTTCCAGCAGGTTCTTCAGATCGCTGTTGGTCTGCGCAAGTTCCTGTACGCGGTGGGCCAGCTCACCGTTGACCGTGGTGACTTCTTCGTTGACCGACTGCAGCTCTTCCTTGGAAGTTTCCAGCTCCTCGTTGGCGCTCTGCATCTCTTCGTTGAGCGACTGGTATTCCTCGTTGGAGGACTTGAGCTCTTCGTTGGTGCTCTCCAGCTCCTCGATCATCGACTGCAGCCGCTCACGGGTGATGCGCAACTCGTTTTCCAGCACCTGCATCTGCGCATCGGTGGAGGCAGTGTCGCGTGGCGTGGGCAGCTCCACCGGTTCGCGCGCTTCCACTTCCTGAAACAGCACCACATACCCGCGCGGCACCTCCGAGGAGGAGGTCGGCTCCACGAACAGATCCACCGCCCAGGTCGAGTTGTCCTCATGCACCTGGATGCCGTTGACATGCACAGGCGACTGGTCCGATTCGGCGCGGCTCAGCGCACTGCGTAGATCCAGGCGCAGATCGCGATGGATCAGGTTGAGCAGGTTGAGGCTGGGCGCACCACTGCCGGGACGAATGAAACGCCCGGCCTGCGCGGAGAAATGCAGCACATCGAAATGCTCGTCCAGCACCGCATATGCCGGCGCGTACCGATCGGCGATGCGCTCGCCGGCACGCACCAAGGCATCGCTGGAGGTGCGCTGCCGCTGCGGCGGTGCAGGCACCCTGCCCGCTGCGGCAAGCGGCATGTTGGGAAAGGTGGCATGCACGTTGTTCTCGGCATCGATACGCTGAAAGACGCGGAAGCTGCGTTCCACCGGCACGAACAACTTTGCGTGGCGCGAGACGTTTTCGGCATTCCCCAGGAACAGGTACCCACCCGGCCGTAGCGCGAAATGAAAGATCGGGATCACCCGGTTCTGCAGCTCGGCATCCAGGTAGATCAGCAGATTGCGGCACGACACCAGGTCCAGCCGCGAGAATGGCGGGTCCTTGACGATGCTGTGCTGGGAAAACACGCACAACTCACGCAGTTCCTTGCTCACCACATAAGTATCGCCTTCCTTGACAAACCAACGCCGCAGGCGCGCCGGCGCAACCTCGCCAACGATACTCGAGCTATACCGTCCCACCCGTGCCGCCGCCAGCGCACGTCCATCGATATCGCTGGCAAAGATCTGGATGCGGGGTGGGGAATCCAGCGTTTCGGCGTGCTCGCGCAGCAGCATCGCCAACGAATACGCTTCTTCGCCGGTGGAGCAGCCCAGCACCCAGACGCGCAGGCTGTCGCCCACGTGCTTGCCCTGAAACAGGCGTGGAATCACCTGCTGCTCCAGGAACTCGAACTCGCGGCGGTCGCGAAAGAACTGGGTCACACCGATCAGCAGATCGTTGAACAGCTGCAGCGGTTCGTCGAAGCGATTGCGCAGCGCATCCAGATAGTGTTCCAGCGTATCCACCTGCACGACCTGCATGCGCCGTTGCACGCGGCGCAGGAACGTGGCGCGTTTGTAACCATGGAAATCGTGCCCGGTGGTGTTACGCAAGATGCCCGCCACCTGGCTCAGTTGATCGTTCTCGCTGCCAGTGCGCACGCCAGTTGGGGCGGCATGACCGAGTCCGTGATGGCGCTGCATGTGTGCGGCGATACGCGCGGCCACAGCCGGTAGCGGCAGAATGTCGTCGCTGATTGCGGCCGCGTTGCTTGCGCTGCGCAGATCCAGCGCCTGCAACGCAGGATCGTCCACCACCAGCGCAAGCCCACCGCATTCCTTGATCGCTGCAGTGCCCAGCGTGCCGTCACCATCGAAGCGGCCCATGATCAGACCGATCACGTTGCCGTCCTGGTCGTGCGCCATCGATACGAAGAAGGTGTCGATCACACCATGATCGCTTTCGCCTTCCAGCAGCGCGCGCAGACGCACGCGGTTTTCTTCCAACGTCACCAGCGTGTCGCTGTGCGGCAGATAGAAGTGCCCCGGCTGCAGTTGGTCGCCGTCATTGGGCACCAGCAGTAGGCTGGCCTGATCGCCAAGCAGTTCGCGCAGCAGGTCCTCGTCCAGCAGCTGGCGATCGCGCAGCAACAGCATGATGGCCAGGTTGGATGCCCCCGCCACTGTCTCCAGCAGTTCGGCCAGGCGGGCAGCATCGAGCCCCGCTGCGCCGATCCCGAGAACGAACAAGGGCGCCTGCGCCGGAGCATCGGGCAGCGCGTCTTCCTGGGCAGCAGGGTTGTTGGTCATAACAGACATCACATCGTCGGTGCGGGACGGAACCATCCTCGCTGATCATGAGGTAAAGCAAGGTAGACATCTACGCGCGCGTGCATATGTCCCTGAACGTTGAAGAGATCGCTCTTTGAAGCGCTTGCTTACGCGCGTTATTAACGCGGGGTGCGCGCACGATGCCGGCGTGCGTCGTCAGACCGCATTTTAGTTCCGGAGTTTTTATGTCCAACACAGCGCTGCACGGCCGCCGCATTCTTGTGGTCGAGGACGATTATCTGCTCGCCCAATCACTCAACGACTTGCTGATCGAAGCCGGTGTCCGCGTGGTCGGACCGGTGGGCAATGTATCCGACGCGCTTTCGCTGGTGACTTCAGGCGAGGAGATCGATGGTGCGTTGCTCGACGTCAATGTGCGAGGGCAGCCGGTGTTTCCCGTGGCCGATGCATTGCTGGAGCGCGGGGTCCCGTTCTCGTTCTGTTCCGGTTATGACCGCTACACGCTGCCGGCGCGCTTTGCGCATCTGTCGTACTGCATGAAGCCGTACAACCCGCGCGCGATCACCACGTTGCTGAGCGACCAGGCTCAACCGGCCGAGCATTATTGATCATCATCTGATCGGATCTCACCGACAACCCGTCACCGATCGGAAGTGTCGGCCTGGGTGTCTTTTATCTGCTGCCGGGCGCGCTCTTCTTCGCCGAGCTGATTGAGCAGCTCCACCGCTGACTGGTGCGCGCTGCGCAAGGTCTCCAGTGGCTTGGAGGCCTCGTTGCGCAAGGCATACAGCGCAAATCCCATCACGTTGAGGCGGTTGCGCAATTGGTGCAGCAGCTCACGCCGCTGTCCATCGGATGCATCGGCCACTACGCGTCCTTGTCGCTGAGCCGGTTGTGCAGGGTACGCACACTGATGCCCAACTCGCGTGCGGCGGCCTTCTTGTTGAAGCGGGTGCGTGCCAATGCTGCCTCGATCATCGCGTCCTCGGCCTGGCGCATGGTCCAGCCTGCGGGAATCAACAATCCGTTCTCGTCGGCCTGCGGCACGGTCTGCTCCACATCCGGCGCACTCAACAGGTCGCCATCGGAGCGTAGATACAGATAGCGGATGAACGAACGCAGCTCGCGCACGTTGCCCGGCCACGTGTGGTACGCCAGATAGCGCAGCAATGACTTGGTCGGCAACTTGCGCGTGCCGTATTTGACATTGAGTTCGTCGATCACACGCAAGCCCAACAACCGCGCATCGCCCCGCCGTTCGCGCAGTGGCGGCACCTGGATCGGATATTCGTTGAGCCGGTAGAACAGATCTTCGCGCAGCACCGCTTGCTCGCGCTGCACATGCTGGTGGGTGGCAGCAACCACGCGCGCATCGAGCGGGATCTCTTCGTTGCCGCCCACGCGCATGAAGCTGCGCGATTCGATCGCCCGCAGCAGATACACCTGCAGACGCTTGGGCATTTCGCCGATTTCATCCAGAAACAGCGTGCCGTCGGCAGCCTGCTCCAGAAATCCGGCATGGCGACGATCGGCGCCGGTGAAGCTGCCGCGCTCGTGACCGAACAGCTGACTTGCCAGCAGCTCTTCCGGGATTGCGCCGCAGTTGACCGGCACAAAGCGACCGCGACGACCGGAGACACGATGGATGGCCCGCGCGACCAGGTCCTTGCCGGTACCGGTCTCGCCGGTCACCAGCACGTTCAAGTCGGTTGGCGCCACACGCACGATGTCCTTGCGCAACAGCACGATGCTGTCGCTGTTGCCGACGATGCCCAGGTTGCCCTGCTGCGCTTCACGCAGACCGCCGAGCACACGCTCCAGGCGTTCCGGCGCGAATGGCTTGGTCAGGAACTCGCTGACCCCGAACTGCCGTGCGCGGCCCTGGGTTTCATGGGCGTAATCGCCCGACACCACCACGATCTGTGGCGAGTGATCCGGGTCGAGCCGTTCGATGAGATCGAAACCGCTGCCGTCGGGCAGGCCAACGTCCACGACCAACAGGTCGGGGAAATTGCTGTCCAGCCAACGGCTGGCTTCGCCAAGGGTGTGCATGCCCTTGGCCCGGAAGCCGCTATCGGTGGCTAACTCCACCACCTGATCGCAGAACTCCACGTCGTCGTCGATGATGGCGCAGGAAAGACGGTCCATGGGCGCTTCTGTCCGCAAAGTGCTGATACATGTTCAGTTGAGAATTGTGACGACGACGCGAAAGAAGCGCCGCTCACCACGTCGAATGGCACACCGGTGTCATCACCATCAGGGCCGAGCGTAGCTCTTTCCCCAATGTCGAGCCCGCCGTGCCGATTTTGACCGAAGTACGCATGGCAAATCCTGGTTACGCCAGTGCCAAGCGTCACGGTTGGGCTCGGTCGCCGCAGCGCGAATGCCAAAACGCCACGAAGTGCAAGGTTTTGCGATGGCTGCCACGCCAGTCCGAGGCGGATGCCATCATTGATGAGCCACTGGATCAGCTCGCTTGCGCTGTTACATCGCGATCTAGGTGTCAGCTGGTGCTGACCTGGGCCAGCGCCATGCGAGGCGTTGGGCGAACCGTTCCAGCAGGGCCGGTCGGGTTCGATGTGCTATCCACAGCCTACGCACTCATCGTGGAGAGCGTGTGTACAGATCGCTCAACCCCGCGCCCTTTGGGGCTGTTGAAACTAAAAGCGCCCGCAACTGCGGGCGCCTTCATCGGTATCGCATCGCGGAGGACTCAGCGTTTTTCCGACCCATCCGGGCGTTCGTAGTCATGCTCCGGGTCCGCCTTGTTGACGTCGCGGTCTTCGTCGGGCATGTCGTGCACTTTCCGTTCGGCATTTTCGTTGCGCTGCTCTTGTGGCGTGAACGGCTTGCTCTGATCATCGTCCGGACCCCACGGCTTCTTGGGTTCGCTAGCCATCGCGGTTCTCCTGCCTGATTGTCGTGTCACCACGCTAGGCAGACGGGCATTCCAAGCTGGTGAACAAACCTGCGTCACCGTGTGAAGTGATTGCGCAGATGGCCCCGCCGAGAACGCCAAGTACGCGTGATCCAAACATGCTCAGCCACCGGTTTGCGAATGCGGTGCCGCCACCGGTTTGGACTGCGGCGAATCCTTCTGCCGTAGCCAGATGGTCAACACCACCAGCGCGAACACCGCCAGGAATTCGCTCTGCCAGTTCTGCATCGATTCGAACCAGAACCCGGCGTCGGTGAAATGGTCGAGGATGCTGATCGGCGGCAACCCCTTTTGTATGCGCTCCAGCAACGCAAGCCGCCAGCTGCCAAGCAGATGCAGGACAAAACTCATCAGGAACAGTGCACCAAATGCCAGCGCCAACGAGTGCTCATACACGCGCAGCCACAGCCCACCGGCACGCACCGGCCACGGCGTCTGGCCCGGCTTGATCTCGGCGCTTTCTTCAGCAGGATCGAGCGGACGCGACTCGGCCGAGCCCACCTGGCGCAGCTTGACGGTCAGCAGCACATACATGCCCATTTGCAGGAACTCGCTCTCCCAGTTCTCGAACAGGGCCGAGACAAAATGCGGACTGTGCAGATACGCGGCCAGCAGCAGCGTTGGCTGGCCCTGCTCCGTCAACTCCGCGTTGTAGGCATGCAGGCCGGCATAGATCTGGCAGCCGATGAAGAGCAGCGTCAGCGCAAGCAGACACAACGACAACCCATTGCGACGAAAGAACATGCGTAACTCCTGACGATGCGCGCAGTATCGAGCGTGATCGGCAAAAGCGCATGAAGCCTGCGCGCACTGCCCGCCGCGAGGTCGGCTGGCGTGCTTGCTGACAACGTGAACGCGCCGCGCGCAGCACACATGCCGGCGACATCGTCTAGCCCGGACGTTTACGTCTGCATGACCACACTGACACTCATCTTGTAGTGATCCACACCGTCAGGAGGCCCCCATGCCCGTCCCCAATTACCCACGCCCGCCGTTCAAGCCGCAGCAGCAGGGCTTCCCCGGCCGGACCGAGAAGATGGATCCACGCCCGGACCATGGCGAAGATAGCTACGTCGGTCATGGGCAGCTGACAGGCAAGCGCGCGCTGATCACCGGTGGCGACAGTGGCATTGGCGCTGCGGTGGCGATTGCCTATGCACGCGAAGGCGCCGACGTGGCCATCGCGTATCTGCCCGATGAGCAGGAAGACGCGGCCAGGATCGGTGCGCTGATCGAAAAGGCCGGCGTCAAAGCGCTACTGGTCGGTTGCGATATCAGCGACCCGCACCAGGCTGCAGCATTGATCGAACAGGTCAACAGCGCCTTCGGCGGACTGGACATTCTGGTCAACAACGCCGGCTACCAGAAGTATTTCGAGAATTTCGAAGACATTACGCTGGACGAATGGCGCAAGACCTTCGACACCAATGTGCATGCGGTGTTTCATCTGGTGCAGCTGTCGGTGCCGTTGATGAAGGACGGTGGCTCCATCATCAATACCGCCTCGGTGCAGTCCAAGAAACCGACGCCGAATATTCTTCCCTATGCCGCCACCAAGGGCGCGTTGGCCAACCTCACCATTGGTCTGGCCGGCGTGCTGGCCGACAAGCACATTCGCGTCAATGCGGTGCTGCCCGGCCCGATCTGGACACCGTTCATTCCGGCAGGCATGGACGAAGACTCGGTGGAAAACTTCGGCAGCCAAACCCCGATGGGGCGGCCCGGCCAACCGGTCGAGCTGGCATCGGCCTACGTGATGCTCGCGGCCGACACTGCCAGCTACACCTCCGGCACGTTGCTGACCATTGCCGGTGGCGCCGTCACTCTGTAGGCCGCTCTACGTTGTCACCAAACCCGCGTTGCTCTCGCAGCAACGCGGGTTTTTTTGTGTGCAGCAGCGTGCCGCATGTGCATTTCAGATTCGATCAAAGGCTTGGTTGGCCGAGCGCGCGGTGCCCTTGCCGCTCACGGGACACGCCGTGAATCCGTCCGTGGAGGCTCAGTAGCGGCATCCATGCCGCCACATGGTCCCGCAAGCGGCAAGGACACCGCACCAGGAAGTTTGCAGGTTGCTTTGTTGAAAGCTGTCTGTTGACGGCCTTGCGTTGCGAAGCTGATCGAATGCGCCTCCGTTATCCGAACAACGCACGTAATGCACTGCTTGCAACCACGCACACCGACCATCTTCGATGGTCCTTGCCCGCCCACCATCGCGGGACCTTACGCGGCATGGATGCCGCGTAAGAGCCTACATGGACTTACTTGCGGCGTGTCCTGCGATGGTGGGCGGGCAAGGACCCTGCAGCAAACTCACAGCATCAAGAGCGCAGCGAGGACATCGCACCAGACAGGTCGCTGGCTGCTTTGTTAAAAACCATGCGTACCGATCAACTCGACTGGCCCTTGCCCGCCCACCGTCGCGGGACCTTACGCGGCATGGATGCCGCGTAAGAGCCTACATGGACGTACTTGCGGCGTGTCCTTCGATGGTGGGCGGGCAAGGACCCTGCAGCCAAACCGCAGATCAGCCGCTCTTCACTGAAGACCCAACTCCCAAGCTCAGCAATAAATCGCCGGGAAATAGTTTTGCCAGCCACTCCTGGCACTCAGTGTGCGCGACTAAAAACACACAGCGCCGGTGAGTAAATAGTCAACGCCTCACTCGCGTGGCACACACCTATCCCTGCGCCTGTTCTCACGTTCTGCCACCTACCGTAGATCGTGTTGGACAGTGATGCATTTAGCCCTCTGCTCGCCCAGACCTGGCTGCCGCCCAATGCGTGGCTGCTCATTAGCACGCTGCCGGCGCGATGACATCACCCAACACGCAGGCAAACGTGCGCGGTGGTGATCCGCGTCCTGGGTAAGCCGGCGCCTCAGCGCCCTCCACAAGGCAGGCAATCAATGAGAATTTTGGTCACCGGCGGCACCGGTTATATCGGCTCACATACCTGTGTGGAACTGGCGCGACGTGGGCACGACGTGTGCATTATCGATAATTTGAGCAATTCATCCGAGCGCGTGCTCGACCATCTGCAGTATCTGATGGGAGCTCGACCGGAGTTTCACCGCATGGATGTGCGCGCACCAGAGCTCGCTGAGTTGCTGAGCAGCAAGCGCATCGATGCCGTGCTGCATTTTGCCGCACTCAAGGCCGTTGGCGAATCGGTGCGCGAGCCGCTGCTGTATTTCAACAACAACGTTACCGGCACGCTGGCGCTGTTACGTGCGATGCGCACCGCCGAGGTGTCCAACCTGGTGTTCAGCTCCTCGGCCACCGTGTATGGCGATGAAAACATCAGCCCGATCGAGGAAAGCGCGCCGTTGAAGGCGATCAATCCCTACGGCCGCACCAAGCTGATGATGGAAGAAATGATCGGTGATTTGAGCATCGCGTGGCCCGAATTCAATGCTGCGCTGCTGCGTTACTTCAACCCGGTTGGTGCGCATCCCAGCGGGTATCTGGGCGAAGATCCGCGCGACGTGCCGAACAATCTGATGCCCTATATCGCGCAGGTGGCCGTCGGCCGCCGCGCTGCGCTGCAAGTGTTCGGCGATGATTACCCCACCGCCGACGGCACCGGCGTGCGCGACTATCTGCACGTGATGGATCTGGCGCGCGCGCATGTGGATGCCATCGACTACCTGCAGCGCGAGCGCAAAGGACTGGTGGTGAACCTGGGCAGCGGACGCGGCCACAGCGTGCGCGAGGTGGCTGCCGCATTCGAGCGTGCCAGTGGCTGCCGCATCCCGTTGAGCATCGCACCGCGCCGCGATGGCGATGTGGCGGTGTATTACGCAAACGCCACGCTGGCCAATCGGCTATTGGGCTGGAAGGCCGAATACGACCTGGACCGCATGTGTCGCGATACCTGGCGTTGGCAGCAACTGCATCCGGACGGCTATGCGACCTCGCGCCTGACCAGACTGCGTACCCCGAACACCGTGCCCGAGCGCGAGCTGGTCACACCGTCACGTCGCTTGTTGCCAACGGCAGAGGGACGCCGCCGCAACGAGGTGGCTCGCACCCTGCTGCCTGCAGACCGTCTCTCGCGCGCGTGATGCGCGCTGGTTCCTTTCCTTTTTGATTGAGGGCATTCCATGAGCTGGGCTGGTCAGTTTCACTACGACATCGGCAACACCCGCCGCGCTGTCACATCCGACAACACCCCGCAGTTCGACCCATCGCGACCCACGCTGTTGTGCTTGTCGCATCTGCGCTGGAGCTTTGTGTACCAGCGCCCACAGCATCTGATGTCGCGCTTTGCGCGTGATTTCAATCTGCTGTTCTGGGAGGAGCCCATCGCCTGCGAGGAACCCGAGCCGTGGCTGCAGGTGCGTGGCGAAGCAGGCGGCCTGCATGTGCTGGTGCCCCGCCTGCCGGCCGGTTGCGAAGGCGAGGCGGCCGTGCAGATTCAACGCCAGTTGCTGGATGGCTATCTGGCCGAACTCGGTGTGGACGATCTGGTGCTGTGGTACTACACGCCGATGAGCCAGAGCTTCAGCGCGCATCTGCACCCGCGCGTGATCGTGTACGACTGCATGGACGAGCTGTCGGCATTTCGCGGTGCGCCGCCCGAACTGGTACAACGCGAACGCGAACTATTGCAGCGCGCCGATGTGGTGTTCACCGGTGGCTACAGCATCTGGGAAGCAAAACGCGCGCTGCACGCAAACGCACATGCCTTTCCCAGCAGTGTGGAGGTGGCGCATTTCGCTGCGGCACGCGTGCCCCAGCAGGAGCCTGCCGACCAAGCCGACATTGCGCATCCGCGCCTGGGTTTTTATGGCGTGATCGACGAACGCTTCGACGTGGAGCTGTTGCGCAGCATCGCCGCGCAACGCCCGCACTGGCAGTGGGTGATGATCGGCCCGGTGGTCAAGATCGACCCGGCCGAGTTGCCGCAAGCCGACAACATCCATTACCTGGGTGGCAAGAGCTACGACCAATTGCCCGGCTATCTGTCCGGCTGGGAGGTGGCGTTGATGCCGTTTGCAATGAATGCCTCCACCCGCTTCATCAGCCCGACCAAGACGCCCGAGTATCTGGCCGGCGGCTGCCCGGTGGTCTCCACGCCCATCCACGATGTGGTGCGCACCTATGGCGACACCGGCGTGGTGCGCATTGCCGACACGCCCGATGCATTCGTTGCCGCGTGCGAAGCCGCGCTACGCGACGGCGCCGACCGCGAGCAGCTGCTGGAGACCGCCGACCAAGTGCTGGGCGATATGTCCTGGGACCACACCTATGACTTGATGAAGGAGAAACTCACGTGGAAGCAATGACACCTTCGGGCACCGTTCCGCTGGCGAGCACCCGCACCCTCGGCGGAACCCGGCGCGGATTCGATTACCTGATCATCGGTGCGGGCTTTGCCGGCAGCGTGCTGGCCGAGCGCCTGGCCGCAGGCCTGGGCAAGCGCGTGCTGGTGGTGGATCGTCGCCCGCATATCGGCGGTAACGCCTATGACTTCCACGATGACGCCGGTGTGCTGATCCATCGCTATGGGCCGCACATCTTCCACACCAATGCGCAGCGCATCGTGGATTACCTGTCCAACTTCACCCAATGGCGGCCGTACGCGCATCGTGTGCTGGCGCAGGTAGGCGAGCAGCAGGTGCCGATCCCGATCAACATGACCACCTTGAACCGGCTCTACGGTTTGCAGCTCGCAACCGAACACGACGCCGCTGCATTTCTGGCCAGCCGCGCCGAACCGGTGGCCGATATCCAGACCAGCGAAGACGTTGTGATCAACCAGGTGGGCCGCGAATTGTACGAGACCTTCTTCCGCGGCTACACGCGCAAGCAATGGGGTCTGGATCCGTCACAGCTGGACAAATCAGTGACCTCGCGTGTGCCCACCCGCACCAATGACGACGACCGTTACTTCACCGACACCTTCCAGCAGATGCCGCTGCACGGCTACACCCGCATGTTCGAACGCATGCTCGATCACCCCAACATCAAGGTGATGCTCAATACCGACTACCGCGAGATCCGCGACGAGCTGGACTACGACCAACTGGTCTACAGCGGGCCGGTGGATGAATACTTCGACTATTGCTATGGCAAGCTGCCGTATCGCTCGCTCAAGTTCGAACACAGCACCGTGGACCAGGAACACTTTCAGGCGGTGGCCACGGTCAACTACCCGGCCGAAGATGTGGCCTACACGCGCATCACCGAGTACAAGCATCTGACCGGCCAGCAACATCCCAAGACCAGCCTCACCCACGAGTACCCATCGGCCGACGGCGACCCGTATTATCCGATTCCACGTGCGGAGAATGCCGCGCTGTACCGGCGTTACGAGCGCCTGGCGGCCGAGACGCCCAATGTCACCTTCCTTGGGCGGCTGGGTACCTACAAGTACTACAACATGGATCAAGTGGTCGGCCAGGCATTGGCCTTGTTCAAGCGCATCGAAGAGGCAGAACACCAGCGTCACGCCGAACTGGCTGTCTGATCGGCAACACCCCGCCCCACCGCCCTCGCGCTGCGGGGCAGTCATCGATGGTCGGTGCCAGCGTGCAACCGGTCGTGCAGCAGGATGTCAGATGCATACCCCCACAGTGTTCGACAGTTTTTTCATGGCGGGGTTCGAGTGTTCGACCCATCGCCGCCGCGATGGCCGCCGGCTGGATCTGATCGCCGGCACCAAGCACGACCGCTGGGCTGCCAACGATTACCGCGCCGTCTCGGCGCACGGCTTGCGTACTGTGCGCGACGGCATGCGCTGGCACCTGATCGAGCAACGCCCCGGCCATTACGATTGGTCCAGCTTTCTGCCGATGCTGCACGAGGCAAATGCTGCCGGCACCCAGGTGATCTGGGATCTGTGCCATTACGGCTGGCCGGACGATGTGGATATCTGGTCGCCGCACTTTGTCGATCGCTTTGCACGCTTTGCCGCTGCTGCCGCGCAATGCATCAAGAACGAAACCGACGCGGTGCCGTTCTATGCCCCGGTCAACGAGATCTCGTTCTGGGCCTGGAACGGCGGCGACCACTCAGGCATGTATCCAAAGGCACGCGGGCGCGGCTTCGAGCTCAAGCATCAGCTGGTACGCGCCACCATCGCCGCGATCGATGCGGTACGCCAGGTGGAACCGCGCGCGCGCTTCGTGCAGGTGGACCCGGCCATTCATGTGATTCCCTCCAACGACCGTCCCGGCCCGCGCCGCGAAGCCGAACGCCTGCGGCTGGCCCAGTTCGAAGCCTGGGACATGATCTGCGGCAAGCAATGGCCCGGATTGGGCGGCACACCGCAGCATCTGGACATCATCGGCCTCAACTACTACGCAGACAATCAGTGGTATCTGGGCGGCACACCGATCCTGCGCAGCTCAGCGGATTACCGCCCGTTTTCGGCCATCATGGACGAGTTCTGGCAGCGCTATCGGCGCCCGATGTTCGTCTCCGAAACCGGCGCCGAAGCCGATAAACGCGGCCCCTGGCTGGACCATGTCGGCAGCGAAGTGGCACTGGCGATGCAGCAAGGCGTGCCGATGGAAGGCATCTGCCTCTACCCGGTGCTGGACTATCCGGGCTGGGACAACTACCGCCATTGCCCCACCGGCCTGTTCGGTTATGCCGATGAGCAGGGCGAGCGTCCACTGCATGCCGGGCTGGCCAGACAACTGCGTCGCGAACACGAACGCTTTGGCCTGCAGGTGCCGCAGCTTGCACTGGCCGACATCGATACGTGACAACGCCCACTGCCCAGCCGGAATTATTGCCGGACACGCCGGCACGCTTTCTGTGGCATTACGTGCGCCAGCGGCCCTGGCATTTCGGTGGGTTGTTGTTGTTGATCATCGGCGCTGCCGGCTGCGCGGTGTCGGTGCAGTACGGCATGAAGGTGCTGGTCGATGCGATGGCCACCGATCAACGCAGCCAGGCCAATGTGTGGTGGCCGCTGGGCGTGTTCATCGGCCTGATTGCGGTGGAAAACCTGCTGTGGCGCCTGGGCGGCTGGTTGGGCTGCAGCACCGTGGTGGCCAGCGTGGTGGATATCCGGGTGGATCTGTTCCGCCATCTCACCGGGCACCCCATGCGCTATTTCAGCGAGCATTTCGCCGGTGCGCTGGGCAATCGCATCACCGCGCTCGGCAGTGCGGCCGGGCAGATCTACGGCGGGCTGGCGTGGAAGATCGTGCCGCCGATCGTGGATTTCATCGGCGCCATCGTGTTGTTGCTGACCGTGGATTGGCGCATGGCGGCCACGCTGGTCGGCTTCATCGGGATTGTGGCGGCCATCATCACCAGCTTCGGCATCCGCGGCCGCGCCAAGCACCAGCGCTTTGCCGCGCAGGCCGCGCGCGTGGGCGGTGAGTTGGTGGATGCGGTGTCGAATGTATGGACGATCAAGGCATTTGCCGCGCGCGATCGCGAAAGCGCACGGCTGGCCGAACAGATCGGCTATGAAGCGGTCGCACACCGGCGCAGCTGGATGTATGTGGAAAAGGCCCGGGTCATCCATGACATCTGCCTGTCGTTGATGGCCGGCGGCATGTTGATCTGGGCAATCGGCATGTGGCGTGCCGGCGCGGTGAGCGCAGGCGATGTGGTGCTGGTCAGCGCGCTGACGTTTCGCATCCTGCATGGCTCGCGCGATCTGGCGCTGACGCTGGTGGATACCACCCAGCAGCTGGGCGCGATCGCCGATACCTTGCAGATCATCCTGCAGCCGCATGCGTTGGTGGATGCGGATGCGCCATTGGCGCTGGCCGAAGGCGATGTGCGTTTCGAACATGTGCGCTTTGCCTATCCCGATCGCCCTGCGGTGCTGCACGACTTGAATCTGCATATTCCCTCAGGCCAGAAGGTAGGCATCGTCGGGCCGTCCGGTGCCGGCAAATCGACCTTGATTGCGCTGATCCAGCGCCTGGACGATGTGGAATCCGGGCGCGTGCTGATCGACGGCCAGGACATCCGCAGTGTCAGCCAGGACAGCCTGCGCGAAAAGATCGCAGTAGTGCCGCAGGAAACCGCGCTGTTCAATCGCAGCATTGCCGACAACATCCGCTATGGCCGGCCGGACGCCAGCGATGCAGATGTGCAGGAGGCCGCGCGGCATGCCTTCTGCGATGGATTCATCCGGCAACTGCCGCAAGGCTACGACACCCAGGTTGGCGAGCGCGGGGTGATGTTGTCCGGTGGTCAGCGGCAGCGGCTGGGCATCGCGCGTGCGTTTCTCAAGGACGCGCCAATCCTGATCCTGGACGAAGCCACCTCGGCACTGGACAGCGAATCGGAGGCGGAAATTCAGGCCGCGCTGGATCATCTGATGCGCGACCGCACCGTGCTGGCGGTAGCCCATCGTCTGTCCACGGTGATCGGCTTCGATCGCATCGTGGTGCTGCAGGAAGGCCGCGTGGTCGAAGAAGGTAATCCTGCACAGCTGCGCGGGCATGGCGGCGTCTTCGATGGGTTGTGGCAGCGGCAGGCGGCCGGATTCGAGCAGGCAGCGCCTGACGAGACGTAAGCATGATGCGGCCTGCGCGCGGCGCCGCATCCGGTGTCGGGACACGCCGTGAATCCGTCCGTGGAGGCTCAGTGGCGGCATCCATGCCGCCACATGGTCCCGCCCCGGATACGACACCGCGCTTCCACTCATTGCGGCTGCTGATCGACAAGCAATGTCATCAGCCGGGCGTAACGTCTGCGGATTCGCAATGATGCCCGAGCGATGCTTTTGGCATCGCTCGGATGCGGCCGAACAAAGATCCAGCACTTCGCAAGCGAAGGACACTTTCTAAGCCGCGATCAACCCAAAGCGCGATCAGTCACCAGTGGTGGATTTTCCTCCAGCAACCGACAACGATGGATGGTGCTTGCACGCGTACCGGCGTGGGACCTTACGCGGCATGGATGCCGCGTAAGAGCCTACATGGACGTACTTGCGGCGTGTCCCACGCCGGTACGCGTGCAAGCGCCCGCAGCAAACCGAAGCATCCTCGCAAAACCGGCAGGCGTCGTGCACGGCGATAGTCGATGCGTAGTGCCACATCCAGTGTCGGAACACACCATGCATCCACCCAAGACTGCTACGTACCGGCACTTATGACACCGCAGAGCCAATCAAGCGATGAGGACATCGCACTTCCAACCTGCTCATCTGCGAACCGGAAACAAAAAGACAACTGCGCCCACCTGACGGTGAGCGCAGTGGTTTTGTTGGCCGCCACAAGAGCGACCAGCAATCAATCGATCAATGCGGCTGGGTCGACTTGGTGCGCAGCGCCTTGGCATGTTCAAGGTGCTGGGCAATGGTTTCGCGGGCACGCTGCAGTTCCTTGCCCAGATCGCTCGACCCCGGCTCGCTGCTCAATTGCGTATCCAGCAGTGCCAGCGCCTGCTCATGGCTGGTCACGCTAGCCTGCAGGTACTGCGTTTCGAATTCCTTGCCGTTCAACCCGTCCAGACGCTTGCGGGTGCCATCCGCACGCGCGGATGCGGCTTGCGCCAGGGTGCCATTGCGGTCCGGCGCAAAACGGCTGAGGTCGGTGAGCGCAGCGCTGTGGGCTTCATCCATCTTGCGTGCGAACTGCAGCGATTCGCCGCCGATGCCTTTCACCACAGCCAGTTGCGCCAGCGTGCGCTCCTGCTCGTTGAAGATGACCAGTGCGCCCAATGCCTGCTTGCGATCGGTGGAGATGTTGGCGTCGGTGCGCAGTGGGTCGCCATGCGGTGGCGTTGCACTCTTTGCGGCAGGTCCGGTCAATGTGGTCTGCCGAATGTCGCGGTCGCTGCTGGTGTCGCTGGTCGCATCGGTCGATTGGCCCTGACGACGCTGCCACGCCTTGTACGCCACATAGCCCACGGCGCCGGCGGTTACCATCTTGAAAAGTCCCATTACTGCCTCCTGAGTGATCGTTGCTTGGCGATCATTGATTGTCGGGTTCGCATCGCGATGTGTGGAATGACTGCAAGCGATTTGACGAGTGATCTCAGGGTGCGAGTGCGAGGGTTATCCAGACGTGACTTGCGCATCAACGCGGCGTCGCCAATCGGACGCGTCCACACCATGCGCACGCTGTGTGCTGATGGGCTTAACGATGCTGCACGAACACTGCATGGGTTGCCGCGCATCGACGGCCTTTTCGGGAGATCTCAATGCTTGCCCTCAACTATCACGGCTCACGCGATGTACGGGTTGAAACCGTGCCGGATCCGGTTCTTGTCGAACGAGACGATTTGATCCTGCGCGTCACCGCAACGGCCATCTGCGGCTCGGATCTGCATCTGTATCGCGGCAAGATTCCCGATCTGCGCCATGGCGACATTCTCGGCCATGAATTCATGGGCATCGTCGAAGACGTTGGCCCAGATGTCACTGCAGTCAAACCCGGCGACCGTGTGGTGATTCCGTTCGTGGTCGCCTGCGGGCGCTGCTTCCACTGCGTACTGCAGGAATTTTCCGCGTGCGAAACCACCAACACCGGCAAGGGCGCGGCATTGAATCACAAGGACATGCGCCCACCGGCGGCCTTGTTCGGCTTCAGCCATCTCTACGGTGGTCTGTCGGGCGGGCAGGCCGAATACGTGCGCGTGCCCAAGGCCAATGTCGGGCCGCTGGTGGTGCCCGATGTCCTGCATGACGAACAGGTGTTGTTCCTGTCCGACATCTTGCCCACCGGCTATCAAGCCGTGGTCGATGCCGGCGTCAAACAAGGCTCCACCGTGGCCATCTTCGGCGCCGGCCCGGTCGGTCTGATGGCTGCGGCGTGCTGCCGCATGCTGGGCGCCGAACGTATCTTCATGGTCGACCACCACGCGTATCGGCTCGACTTCGCCTCCAAGGCGTATGGCGTCATCCCGATCAACTTCGACGAGATCGACGACCCGGCCGATGTGATCGTCTCGCAGACCGATGGCCGCGGCGTGGATGCCAGCATCGAAGCGGTGGGCTTCGAGGCCGAAGGCAGCGCGGTGGAAACCGCACTGACCACCTTGAAGCTGGAAGGCAGCAGCGGCGTGGCGATCCGCCAATGCATTGCCGCAACGCGTCGTTGCGGCGTGGTCAGTGTGCCGGGCGTGTATGCCGGCTTCATCCACGCCTTCCTGTTCGGCGATGCCTTCGACAAGGGGCTCACCTTCAAGATGGGCCAGACCCATGTGCAGAAACATATGCCGCAGTTGCTGGAACATATCGGCAACGGCGACCTCAAGCCGAGCGCGATCATTTCGCACCGCATGCCGTTGGCAGACGCAGCGCGCGGCTACGAATTGTTCGACAAGAAGCAGGACGATTGCCGCAAGGTCGTGCTGACGCCGTAACCGCTGGCGAACAGGCAAACACAAGCGGCGCAATCGATGAGTGCGCCGCTTGTCTATCTCACTCGTTTGGGATGCGGATCAATCCAGCGGTTTGGCCGGTACGAACGGCGACACCGGATCGCTGGCCGGAAAGGTCTCTTCCAGCGCATCGTCCTGCAGCGCATCCTGCTTTTCTTTCTCGCTGCGCTGGTCGTCGTGATCGCTGCTGTGGTCGGGCGTGGACACGGTTTGATTCGAGGTGCTCATCGAGGGTTTCCTGGCTGGGTGGATGCAGACTGCGCCACGCTACGGCGATGCAGCGATGATGCAGGTGAAAGCGGTCTTCGCATCGAGGCGACAAAGGCAACGCATTGCACAAGCCCGCTGCGCGGCGCGCCTGCATCGCCTGCGCCGAGGCGTAACCGCCAAGCTATGCAAAACGAATCCAGGGGCACGGTTCACACCCCGGCACGCCCAGGGTGTATGGTGCAGAGGCGGCCGGAGCCCGGTGTCGCCTTCACTACTATCTGGCCTTCTCCATCAAGAATCTCTGCGAACGCTGCGACGCCGTCTGTTGCCGGCTCACCGTCATGGTCGACTCAACCGACCGCATTCCAAACCATCTGACCACCGTGACGCCGCAAGGCTGGCACGTGATGGCGCGTGACGAGGAAGGCTGGTGCGTGGCCATCGATGCTGCGCGCATGTGTTGCTCGATCTACGACACACGGCCGGCGATCTGCCGCCGTTTCGTCATGTCCGGCCCGTATTGCCGCGACGTGCGTGCCACCTACGACGATCAGCGCCGCCGGGGCATTCCCTTGACGCTCTACAACGCATGAGGATTCGCGATGAATAATTCCCGCCGCCAGTCGATGACCGTGAGCAATCAGCCAGGCAAGCCGCGCTTGTCCGAACAGCGCCTGGCTGCTGATCTGGAAGCGTTTCAGCAGTCCGGTGGCGCGATCGAGCGTCTGGGCGACACGCCGCTGCGTCGTGACAAGAAGCGCGGCGAGTCCGACGCTGCACCGGCTGCAGCCGTCGTCGCAAAGCCGGCCGTCGAGACAACCGACGCGTCTGAAGAAGCCACAGAGACAACCGAAACCACCGACGCCAAGTAAGCCACTCGTCCCGGTGGGAAGCCCACCTGCGCTGTAGTTGTCGCTGCTGGATGTTGATGATGGATGTTGCTGCGCGCTGCAGCCGGCTAAAGAGACAGCGCCAGCCATCGTCGGCTTCGACAAGGGCCTGCGCCTGACAGGTAGATCTGCGTCGCCGGCAGGCGGCGCAATCGGTAGTTACAGCAGCTGCGCGCGCTTGATCGCGCCAAGCCCCTGCGCCAGGGACGCCATTTCGTTGGCCAGCTCGATCACGTCGCCGCCGGCTTGCGCGGCACTGGTCATGATGCGTTGATACGCGTCCCAGAGGTCTGGTCCATTGCCATAGGCATCGTGGAACCCTTGCAACTCCAGGACCATGAGATCGGACACTTGCATGTCGGAGCGATCCATTGCGGTTACCTCGTTGGGGAGTCGTCCCCGGCCCGCAGCCTACACGCGTTCACCTTACAAAACAGGGTCTAGCGTGAGTCAGCGTATTTGAAACTGAATTGGTTAGAGAGCACGCGCACACCGGCGTGAGTGGCTCGATCTGGCGTGCTGCAACGTGCTGCTGCGTGTAATGACGCGCTTACCAACGCGCACCTTGAATTGCGCTGCAACCAACGCGCGTGGATGCATAGGGTGCACAACCCGATGCAGCGCATGCCTCAGTTCGCTACGCACTGCCATCACGCCGCATCCTGCAAGCCCTGCTGCAGACATTCCAGCAAGCGGCTCAGCTTGGGCAACAACTGGCGCGCGCGCATCCACACCAGATGCAGCGGCAGGCCTTCGGTATCGCACTGCGACAGCACTGCCACCAGGCTGCCGCGCTGAAGATGGTGATCGATCAACCAGGTCGGCAGTTGCGCGATACCCAGCCCGGCCACCACCGCATCCACCTGCGCTTCTGCATTGCCGAACACCACCCGCGCGTCCATCGCGCGTTGTTCCACCGGTCCTTCACCATGCCGCAGCAACCACGGGCTACTGCTGCGATTGGCTTGGCCATACAGCACCGCGTCGTGCGCCAGCAATGCAGCGATGCTGTCGGGGGTGCCACGGTGTGCCAGATACTGCGGCGCGGCGCAGAACACGCGTTTTTCATGGCCCAGATAACGATGCCCCAGACTGCTGTGCCACTGATCCGGCCCACCGATGCGCACTGCGATGTCGATGCCTTCTTCGGCCATGTCGACGAAGCGATCGGTGAACGAAATGCTGGGCTGCAGGCCGGGATAGCGCTGGAAGAACGGCAGCAACACCGGCGGTACCTTGCGCCGGCCGAAGCTCACCGGCAGGTCCAGCCGCAGCCGGCCGGTGGGCGCCTGGCCTTCGGCGCGCAGGACGTGCTCGGCCTCTTCCAGCTCGTCGAGCACCTTGACGCAGACCCGGTAGAACGCCGCGCCGGCATCGGTCAGCGCCAGCCGCCGGGTGGTGCGCGCGAACAGGCGCACGCCCAGGCGTGCTTCCAGGCGGGCGATGGCCTTGCCCACTGCCGAGCTGGTCAGGCTGAGCCGCTCGGCGGCGGCGGTGAAGCTGCCGGCATCGGCGGCGCTGACGAAGATGTCGATGCCTTTGACGCGTTCGGAGGGATGCATAACGGCGGATTCGAGAAATGAGATCCGCAATGTACGGAAAATACTCCCGATATACGACTTGGATTCTTTCCTATCATGGCCAGCCCACACTGCGGCGCATGCCATGTCTGCTGTCCGTTCCACCACGTCCACCGCGTCTGTCACCAATGCGCCGGCCACCGCGCGCAGCAGGCTGGCGATCTTTATCCTGGCGTTTGCCGCGTTCGTGATCGTCACCACCGAATACCTGATCGTCGGGCTGCTGCCCGGCCTTGCGCGCGATATGGAAATTTCCATTTCCGCTGCCGGTCAGTTGGTGACGCTGTTCGCTTTCACCGTGATGCTGTTCGGCCCGCCGCTGACCGCGTGGCTGTCGCACGTGGATCGCAAGCGCCTGTTTATCGCGATCCTGCTGGTCTTTGCGGTCTCCAACGCGGTGGCCGCGCTAGCGCCCAACATCTGGGTGCTGGCCTTGGCGCGTTTTATCCCGGCGCTGGCATTGCCGGTGTTCTGGGGCACCGCCAGCGAGACCGCCGGGCAACTGGCCGGGCCGCAGCACGCCGGGCGCGCGGTATCGCGGGTGTATCTGGGCATTTCGGCGGCGTTGTTGTTCGGCATTCCGCTGGGCACGGTGGCGGCCAACAGCATTGGCTGGCGCGGCGCGTTCTGGATTCTGGCCGCCCTGTCGCTGGCGATGGCCGCCGCGCTGGCGGTGTGGATGCCGACGGTGGCCCGCAGCGCACGGGTGAATCTGCGCCAGCAGGCCGGCATCTTCAGCGAGCGCTTTTTCCTGGCCAATGTGGCGCTGTCGGTCGTGGTGTTCACCGCCATGTTCACCGCCTACACCTATCTGGCCGACCTGCTGGAACGCAGCGTGGGCGTGCCGGCGGCGAATGTGGGCTGGTGGCTGATGGGCTTTGGCGCGATCGGTCTGATCGGCAATTGGCTCGGCGGCCGGGTGGTGGATCGCTCGCCGCTGCGCGCCACCGCGGTGTTCCTGCTGCTGCTCGCACTCGGCATGGCGTTATGCGTGCCGGTGGCCAAGACCGGGGTGCTGCTCTATCTGACCCTGGCGGTCTGGGGCATTGCCTATACCGCGCTGTTTCCCATCAGCCAGGTGCGGGTGATGAACTCGGTGGCCCATTCGCAGGCGCTGGCCGGCACCACCAATGTGTCGGCGGCCAATGCAGGTATAGGCATCGGCGCGATCATCGGCGGGCTGGTGATTCCGGCCTGGGGCCTGGGCAGCATCGGCTATGTGGCCGCTGCGGTGGCACTGCTGGGCGTGGTGCTGATTCCGTTGGTGCATCGCGCCCGGCGTTGAGATGTCAGCCCCGGTGATGGTCTCCACCACGCCGGGCGAGCGTGACGACTTGTTTGCCGGGATCGGCGCGTTGCGGGCCAGGCGATGTCTGGCCCGCAACCGTGGTTTCGCTCGATATGCATGACTGCGAGCGCGTGCCGAGCCAGATATCGCTGCAGATGGGACTCTGTTCGAGTGCTGTGCATCCTTTCTATCGCCGCGCTGCGCACTGAAATCCCACGCCCGCCTCCACACCAGGCCGGCTGAATGCCGCCAGGGTCGGGCCTTCCGGCAGGCCCGACCCTGGCGCGCAAAGCGCCGAATGGCGCACATTCCCGTGTAAAATGCGCGGTCTTTGACCGGAAGAATGGCGAAAGTTTCTCCACGGGCGCCCCTCTCGGGCCCGGCGTTCATTCGCCTGCTTGCTCGCCTCAGCGACGTCCACGTTGCCCAGTCCAACCACGCGCTCGCCGACCGGCTGAGCCAGTGGATCGACTGGACGCGCGCGGTGGCGGTGTCAAAGGCGCTGGATGGCAAGCTGCCCGAGACCGACGATCTCCCCGAGCCGCGTGCTGCCGATGCGCAGGCCTGTGCACGCGTGCGCGCCGGGTTGGCAACCAGCAGCGTGGCCGATCTGGATGCGCTGGTCGTGCGCCTGCGTGCCGAGGCGCGCGACGACGCCGATCTCCAGACGCCTGCCCCAATGCCCGACTACGCACCCTTCCGGCAGCATTACCTCGCCATGCAACGCGCGATGCGCACCGCCACCGGCGATCTGCGTGGCCGTCTGCGCGACATGCTGGCGCTGACGTCCGGCGAGATGGCGCGGCTGGCCGAAGTGGATGCGGCAATGGAACTCACCCTGAGCCCGCGCGAGCAGAGCTTGTTGAACACCGTGCCGAGCCTGCTCGGTACACATTTCGAGCGTCTGCGCGATGCCGCGCAAACCCAACATTCGCCAGCCGATAGCGATGCCACACAACGCGCCGTCTCCGATGGCTGGCTGGATGTCTTTCGCAAAGACATGCAGAGCGTGTTGCTCGCCGAGCTGGATGTTCGTTTTCACCCGATCGAAGGCCTGCTTGCAGCGCTTCGTACCCGCTAACTGGGACCTCATGTTCAGAACTCTCGTCCACCTGTGTGTGTTTCTCGTCGGCCTGTTGGCGGTTTGCTGGGTCGGCATCGGCTATCTCGGCTCCAATCCGCTGGGCGCCTGCATCGCAGCGGTGATCGGCGCCTGTTATGTGGCCGGCGCATTGGAGCTGTACCGCTATCGCCAGGCTAGCGCGACGCTGGACGAAGCCGTTGCGGCGCTGACCACCGCGCCATCGGCATTGAGCGAGTGGCTGGAGCGTCTGCATCCAAGCCTGCGCAATGCGGTGCGCCTGCGCATCAAGGGCGAGCGCGTGGCCTTGTCCGCACCGGTGCTGACGCCGTATCTGGTCGGCCTGCTGGTGTTGCTGGGCATGCTCGGCACCTTGCTCGGCATGATGGCCACGCTCAAGGGCACCGGCTTCGCATTGCAGAGCGCCACCGACCTGCAGGCCATTCGTGGCTCGCTGGCGGCACCGGTGGAAGGCCTGGCGTTCGCGTTCGGCACCTCCATTGCCGGCGTTGCGACCTCGGCGATGTTGGGGCTGTTGTCGGCATTGTGCCGGCGCGAGCGGCTGCAGGTTGTGCAGCGGCTGGATCTGAAAATCGCATCCGAACTGCATCCGCATTCGGACGCGCATCAGCGTGGCGAAGTGTTCAAGCTGCAGCAGCAGCAAAGCGCCTTGATGCCGACGCTGATCGATCGGCTGCAAACGCTGATGAGCAGCATCGAACAGCAAAGCATCGCCGCCGATGAACGTCTGGCCGCACAACAGGCCGAGTTCCACGCCAGAAGCGAAGCGGTGTATGCGCGCCTGGCCACGGCGATGGAGCAATCGCTGCAAGCCGGCGTGGCAGAAAGCGCACGCGCAGTGAGTGTAGCGTTGCAGCCGGCAATGGAAGCCACCATGGCCAGCATCGCGCGCGACACCGCCGCGCTGCAGGAGCGTGTTACGCATGCCGTACAGCAGCAGCTGGATGGCATCACCAGCGGCTTCCAGCACAGCGCCAGCGCAGCGGCCGAGCACTGGACCACGGCCCTGGCCGCACAGGAACGCGCGCAGCACGCGCTCAACCTGCAACTGCAGACCACGCTGGAGCAGATCGCCCAGCAGACCACCGCATTGCAGGAGGGCGTGGGCACGGCCGTGCAGCAGCAATTGCACGGCATCAACGCGGGCTTCCAGGCCGGTGCGCAGAGCGCAGCCGAGCAGTGGCAAAGTGCATTGGCCGCACAGGAGCGTGCGCAGCAAGCGCTCACCGAGCAATTGCGGCACACGCTGGAACAGATCGATCAGCGCAGCATCGCTGTGCAGGACGGCGTGACGCAGGCGGTGCAGCAGCAGTTGAGCGCACTCAATGACGGGTTTGAACGCAGCAACGCCGCCACTGCAGACAACTGGGCGGCAGTGCTGGCCGAGCAGCAACGCGCAAGCGCGGCGTTGAGCACGCAATTGCACGCCACGCTTGAGCAACTTGCGCAGCAGACCACGGCACTGCAGGACGGCGTGCAGCAGGCCGTGCAGCAACAACTCGCTGGCCTGAGCAGCGGCCTGGAAACCAGCACCGCCGCTGCAGCCGCCACGTGGACCGCGGCAGTGGCCGAACAGCAACGTTCGAATCACGCGCTCACGCAGGAATTGCAGACCACGCTCACGCAGTTCGCCAGCACCTTCGATGCACGCTCCAGCGCCTTGGTCGATGCGGTATCCAAGCGCATGGATCAGTCCAGCAGCGACACCGCCAGCGCATGGAACGCCGCTCTGGCGCAACAACATGACGCCAGCGCGGCATTGGCAAGCCAGCACCAGAACGCACTCGCTGCCGCCACCGCCAGCTTCGACGCGCATGCCGCTGCCCTGGTCGGCACCTTGCAGCAATCGCATACCGACCTGCAGGCCGCACTGGAAGCCCGCGACACCCAGCGCCTGGCGCTGTGGAGCGAGCGTTTTACCGCGATGAGCGCGGACCTGAGCACGCAGTGGGAACGCACCGGCGAGCGCGTGACCCAGCAACAACAGGCGATCTGCGACACCCTGGCCAGCACCGCCAGCGAGCTGTCCACGCAGGCGCAGGCGCAGGCCAGCGCCACCATTGCCGAAGTGTCGCGGCTGATGCAGATCGCCTCCGAAGCGCCCAAGGCCGCCGCCGACGTGGTGGCCGAGCTGCGCCAGAACCTGTCCGAGAGCATGGTGCGCGACACCGCCATGCTGGAAGAACGCAGCAAGCTGCTCGCCACGCTGGACACCTTGCTCAACGCGGTCAATCACGCCTCCACCGAACAACGCGAAGCGGTGGATGCGCTGGTCACCAACTCGGCCGATCTGCTGCAACGCGTAGGCGCCCAGCTCACCGAACAGATCGGCAGCGAGACCGGCAAGCTCGGTGCAGTGGCCGCGCATGTCAGCGGCAGTGCGGTGGAAGTGGCCAGCCTGGGCGAAGCGTTCGGCATGGCGGTGCAGTTGTTCAGCGGCTCTACCAGTGAGCTCAACGAACGCCTGCAGCACGTGGCCAGCGCACTGGATGCCTCGCTCGCCCGCAGCGACGACCAACTGGCCTATTACGTGGCGCAGGCGCGCGAAGTGGTCGACCTCAGCATGCTTTCGCAGAAGCAGATCATCGAAGAACTGCGTCAGCTCGATCGCGGTCGCAGCGACGCCGGCGATACAGGCGATGCCGATAGCAGCCAGGCCACCACGGCATGAGCGATGAGATCGACATCGACGGCGAATCGGGCACACCGATCTGGGCCGCCTTCGGCGACCTGATGTCGGTATTGCTGGGCGCGTTCGTGCTGATCCTGGTCGGGGTGATCGGTGTGCAATTGCAGCTCTCCAGCCGCCTGGACGAAGAGGTCAAGCAACGTCAGGTTGAAGCGCAGCGTCGCAAGACGCTGGAACAAGCCCTGGCCGCACCGCTGGCGGCCGGCCGCGTAACCCTGGTCGATGGGCGCATCGGCATCCGCGGCAATGTGTTGTTCGCGTTCAATTCCGATCAGTTGCAGCCGGAAGGCCGCGAGGTGCTGAAGACGCTGGCCGCGCCGTTGACGGAGTACCTGGCCGCGCGCGAAGAGATCCTGATGGTCAGCGGCTTTACCGACGACCGCCCGGTGCTGGGTGGCAATCGCCGCTACGCCGACAACTGGGAACTGTCCGCGCAGCGTGCGCTCACCGTGACGCGTGCATTGATCGCCGAGGGCGTGCCGGCGTCGTCAGTGTTCGCTGCGGCGTTCGGCTCGCAACAGCCGGTGGATTCCAATGCCGATGAAACGCGCCGCGCCAGGAACCGGCGTGTGGAGATCGCACCGATCGCGCGGCCTTCCACCTCGCGCGCTTCCGCCACGTCACAGCCAACGCCGGCTGCAACCACGCGATGAGCATGCAGGCGACCTCCGCACACGCGCGACTTGAGCATTGGCGCAGCCAGGGCGCCGATCGGCTGGATCCGGTGAGCTTTCATCTGATGGAAACGCTGGCCGCGCGCGCCGGCATGCAGGCGGATGCGGTGCGCGCAGTGCTGGAAGAAAAGCTGGGCAACTTGATCGATGCATATGCAGCGACAGTCAAGAAAGCATCGCGCCGTCGTGCAGCTAGCGATGTCGCTCCAAGTGCGTTGCAACGCAGCGCGCTGGGCGCGTTGACCGACCAGATGGCAGGCCATGCGGCGTTGATGGAGGTGGACAGCAGAAAGACCGCGACACCCGATGCCACGCTGTTTCCCGAGCTGCCGGCGCTGGAGGATTTCCGTCGCACCTGGACCACCGTGCGCACCGCCAGCCAGGTGCGGCAATCGCTGCAGGACGCCCCTAAGGACGCCGGCCCGCTCAATTCCAGCGTGCTGGTGCATCGCTGCATCAGCCTGATGCGCGAATGCTCGCCCGGTTATCTGCAGCACTTCCTCGGCTATGTCGACGCGCTGTCGTGGCTGGAGCAACTGCACAGCGGCGGCGCATTGGCCAGCGATGACGCCGCACCCGCCGCGCCTGGCAAGAAGCGCAGCAAGCGTCCGTCCACGCGTCGCAGCTAAGAGCAACCGATCGAACCCACGGTCCGTCTCAGAACCGCAACCGCACACCCACCGTCCAGCTGCGCGGCGCGCCGGGATACACCCATTGCTCGCTGTACGAGAACGCGGCGTAGCGGCGGTCGGTCAGGTTTTCGACCTTGGCATACAGGCGCAGCCGCTCGCTCAGATCGTAGTGGCCGACCAGGCGCCACACGGTATACGCAGGCAGCACGAAATCGGTATTGCTATCCACCGACCCCAGCCGCTCGCCGGTATGCGAGACGCCCACGCCCACCGCCGCACTGCGCTTGCCGGTCAATGGCTGCTCGTAGTTGACGAAGGCATTGCCACTGAAACGCGGCACATTCGGAAAACGTCGTCCCTCGGCCAGGCCGGTACCGGCGGCAGCCTCGCTGCTGCGCGTCACCTGCGAATCGGTGTAAGCCAGGCCCACCGACGCGGCCAGGCGCGGGGTCAGCCGCCCGAGCAGATCCAGCTCCACACCCTGGCTGCGCATCTCGCCCACCGGCAGCGAAAAACTGGTGTCGGCCGGATCCAGGCTCAGCACGTTTTTCTTGTCGATACGGAATGCCGCCAACGTGGCTTCCAGGCCATCGCCGGGCTGCACGTATTTCAGCCCGGTTTCCAGCGAACGGCTTTTCTCCGGCGCAAAACTCTGCCCGTCCGCACCCACGCCACTGTTGGGGCGAAAGCCCGCCGCCGCACTTGCATACAGCGACAACGCATCGTCGACATGGAAGATCACGCCCGCGCGCGGGCTGACCACGCCATCGAAGGCGCGCTGTGTGGTGCCGCGCAATTGGTTGTCGAGATCCTGCTGATAGTGGTCGTAGCGCAGGCCGAGCAAGGCCTTCCAGCGCGCGCCAAGATCGATCTGGTCCTGCGCATAGACGCCCCACACCTGCTGCCGCTCTTCGGTGTCGGTGATCGTGGCCAGCCGCCCCGGCTGGGCCACACCGTACTGCGGTGCGAGCACATCAATGCTGTACGGCGTGGCGGCCGAGCGGGCACGCTGCTGAAAGCGGCTGTCGTCGAAGCGATTGCCGTCGACACCGAACAACACGTTGTGGGTGACGCTGCCCGCCTGCAAGGTGCCGAGCAATTCGGCACGCCCGGCGATATCGCGGCCCTGGTAATCGCGGTAGCGACGCTCGCGGCGCAGCGTGCGGTCGTCGGCCTGCAGCGTCCACGGCTCGGTGGAAAAACCGCGCATGCCGCTGTCGCGATAGGTCGCCCCGCCCTGCAACGACCAGGTCTGATTCAAGCCGTGCACCACAAACAGCTGGTGCCCGGTGGAATGCAGATCGATATCGCCATCGCGCGGTTCGCCCAGAAAGCGCGACGCCGGCAGCCGATTGGCATCGCCATCGATGGCGGTGACGCCACGATCGAACGGCGCATGGATGCGCACGAATTCCAGCTCGTAGGATACAGTGGTATCGGGCGTGGGCATCCACAGCAGCGAGGGCGCCAGCAGCGTGTTGTCGCTGTCGACGGTGTCGCGGAAGCTGTGCTGATCCTTGTGCATGACATTCAGCCGATAGGCCAGGTTCTCGCCCAGCGGGCCGGTGCTGTCGACCGCAGCGCGATAACTGTCGAAGCGCCCTGCGGACAGATCCACACTGTGCTGCGGCTGAAACAAGGGCTTTTTGGTGACGATATTGACTGCCCCACCCGGCTCGCCGCGCCCGTACAACGCCGAGGCCGGGCCCTTGATCACTTCGATGCTTTGCGTGTTGGCCGCATCGCGCAGGCCGTTGTAACCGCGGCTGGCATTGAAGCCGTTGACCATGTAATCCGAGCTGAAATTCGGGTCGCCGGTGAAGCCGCGCATCGAGTAGCTGTCCCACAGACCGCCCAGGTTATTGGCCTTGGTGATGCCGCTGGCCATCTCCAGCGCGCCGGCCAGATCGTTGACGCCGGCATCCTCCAGCAAGGTCTGATCGAGCACGCGCGCACTGATCGGCAGATCGCGCAACGGCGCATCGGTCTTGGTGGCGCCGGTGACGCTCAACGCGCGGTACGGCGTGTACTGGCTGCGCACCTGCACCGCATCCAGATCGCGCGCCTGCGGCTCGGCGGCGTCGGCGTCGACGCAGGCAATGACGCATGCGCAGGCCAGCATGCTGAGCAACGGCACGGTGTGTGGCATGCGTTGGCGCGACGAGAACACGGACATCGGGCAGGACTCCTGAAGGACCCAGGCACGCAATGCCCGGGGCGCAAGTGAAAGAACCAAAGGTGATGGATGAAACGCAACTGCCGCTATGACGCGGGATCGGCCCTTGCATCGAAACGCGGCGCACGCCCGAAGTCCTCGCGCGTAAATGGCCGGTCGCGAAACAGATAGCCGTAGTAGAACGTCCGCAACGCCCGGTGATAGGCGCGAATGCGATCTTGATAGGCCAATTGCGCACGCAGATCGGTATCCGCCAGGCGCGTCAACGCCGCCTGCAATGCAACCGGCGGCAATACGCTGGCCACACGCTGCGCCAGCGCTTCGCGTCGTTGCAGGCCTTGCCGATACGCCGCAACCTGCGGCGCCACCTGCTGATCGCCGTTTTCGTGAAAGGCGAAATACCACTTGTAATGGAACGCGCTGGTCAGCGGCGCAGAATCTGCCCACTGCGGGTTGTGCGCATAGAAGGCCCGCATGGTGTCCTGGCGCGGAATATCCCAGGCGTGGTTGACCGCCTCGCGCTGCAGCCGCGCGATCTCGCTGCCTTGGTTGACCGGCACCGCCTGATTGATCGCCACATGCGCCAGCGCCGGCGCAACCAGTGCCAAGACGACCCAGCAGCTCGCCAAGGCGGTGGCATGCGCGGCGGGGCGCCAGTGGATGCGCCCGACCAGCACCGCCAGCAACACCCAGAACAGCAGATAGACGCAGCTCAGTGCCAGCACCGCGAGTTGTTGCAGCAGCGGCACTGCATTGAGGCTCGCGGCAATGGCAAACGGCACGCTCAGGCACACCAGCACCGCAGCGGCACGCACCACCACGCGCCGCACCAGCAACGCGGCTCCGGCACCCGGCAGCGCGGCCAGCATGCGTGCGCGCCCAGCCTCGCGTTCGCCCGAGCGCAGATCGAACAGCAACGCGATCACGAATAACGGCAGCAAAAACACCAGCACAAAGGCATAGTCGAAGCGCCCGGCCAATGCCAACTCCGGGTTGTAGCTGTCGCCATCGTGGATCTGCGCCTCCAGACCCAGCGCGCGAACACGCAGGATGTACGGCGAGACATCGCGCATGCCCGCCGCGGCGAATGCCAATGGCGAGGGCACATCCCAGGTCGGGTGGAAGCTGTAGTAAGCCGCGCTGCCAGCGTCGTTGGTGCGCGCCACATAGTCCTCCACCGCTGCGATGTCTTCCTGCTGCAGCGCTGCGATGCCTGCGATGTTGTCGCGCTGCGCAGCGATGACGTGCTGGCCGGAGATCAGGCTGCACACCGTCAACAGGGCAAGCAACAGCAATCCGGCCACCGCGGCAGGTGCGCGCAGCAACAGCAGCAGTTCGTACTTCCACAGCACCATCAGCGCGCCACTCCCACACGTCGGCCCGCTGCGATCAGCATGCACAGCGCAGCCAGCAGCCAGGCACCGACCAGACCAAGCGTAATGCCTGCGGCACGCAGCACCTCTGTTGTGGCCGGGGGCTGGAAAGCGAACACCGGAATCTCATGCCAATGCGCGGAGGAGATGCGCTTGCGTTGGTCGGCGCCGGCATCCTGGGCGGTGTCGTCGGCCATGCTCACGGCGTCGGCCTGCAGTTGATTGAGCTGCTGCACCAGCCTGTAACGGTAACGCTCGGCCTGGATAAGAAAGCGCTCATGTGCGCGCAGATCGGTTTCCGCCAACGTCATCGAGAGGTCGCGCAGGGCAACCGTTGGACTCAGCAGGGCGAACGTGCGCACCAGCAGATTCTGTTCCTGCTGGATGGCCGAATCGCGTGCGGCATACCGTTCGAACAGGCTGGAGGTGAGCCGCTCGCCTTCCAGTGCGAGCAGGCCCTTGTAGTTCACCGGCAGGTCTTCCACGCGCTGTACGCCGTAGCGTGTCAGGGTCTGCTGCTTGAACTGCGCAAAGTGCGGGTCGTCGGGATTGTGGCTGTCGCCGAGCGTGCGCAGATCGCGCTGGATCGCCACGTCTGTTTCGAGGCGCGTTGGCAATCGGTACGCGGCACTGGCCACATCCGGTGCCACGCGCGGCACCAGCAAGGCCAGCCACACCCACACCGCCAGCGATACCAGCAACGCATCGCGGCCGCGCCGGCACAGCATCGACACCGCCAGCACCAGCGCGCACCACACCAGCAGATAGACCGCATACGCCAGCACCAGCAGTGCGACCCGCAGCGCCTGGCCCGGCAACAACGCGATGGGCACCAGCCCGACCAAGGCCGGCAACAGGCACGCAGCGGCCACCGCGGCGAGCGCGAGATATTTGCCGCCGAACAATTGCCGGCGCGTCGCGCCCTGCAACAACAACGCACGCAGCGTTCCGGTTTCCTGCTCGCGCGCCACCGCGCCATAGCCCAGAAACACCAGCATCAGCGGCGCCAAGACCTGCAGCACAAAGGCAGGCGTCAATTGACCGAAACGCACCAGCAGCGAGCTCTGACGCACATCGCCGAAGTTGGCGGTGTTCTGGCGATGACCTTCCAGAAACATGCTGTTGCCGGTAAACGCATCCACGCCCGCATCGAACGCGGCCAAAGCCGGCAGCGGGCGATAGATGAAGTGACCGTAATGCACCACCCGATGCGGATGGCGATCCGGCTGCGCCTCGAAGGCCTGTTGCGCGGCCAGTTGCTGGCGCGCGCGGAACTCGGCGACCTCGCGCTGATGATGCGCGGCGGTCAACGCCGCCACCAGCGTGAGCAGCATCAGCAACACCACACCGATGGCGGCGGAACGGTTGCGCGCCATGAAGCGCAGTTCTTCGCGCGCGACCAACAGCACAGGACTCATGCGGCAACGCTCATGCAGCCTGATCCTGCGGGCGCGCGAAGCGTGCATGCAAGGTGCGCACATCGAAGCCGCTGTCGCCGGCGCCGATTTCTTCGGCAATACGTCCGTTTTCCAGAAACCCAATCCGGTCGGCCACATCCACCGCACCAAGCAGGTCGTGGGTGACCATCAGCACCGCACCGCCGCGCTCACGCACGCTGCTGACCAGGCGGTTGAAATCGGCGATGGCGCGCGGATCCAGACCGGAGGTGGGCTCGTCCAGCAGCAGCACCGGCACCTGGCGCAAGGTGGCGACCGCGATCGCCACTTTCTGGCGCATGCCTTTGGAAAATCCCGCCAGCCGCTGGCTCCAGGCTTCGCGTTGCAGACCGGCAGCGGCGAACGCCTGGCCGATCTCGGTTTGGCTGCGGCGTTGGCCGGCGAGCGCAAGCAGATAGTCGGCATTTTCGATTGCGCTCAGATGCTCGTAGAGCGCGACGTTTTCCGGCAGATAGGCCAGCCGGGCACGCGCAGCGCCGGGGGTGGCGACCGGGTCGATGCCATCCACCAGCAAGCTGCCGGAGCTGGGTTTGACGAAACCGAGCAGGGTGGAAAGCGTGGAGGATTTACCAGCGCCGTTGCCGCCCAGTAAGGCGTAGACACTGCCCGGCCAGACCTGCAGATTCAGCCCCTGCAACACGGCGCGGCCGCGGTAGGCCACGTGGAGGTTGCTGACGCAAATCGCGGGGGTCGGTGTAGTGCTGAAGGGCATGATAAGAAAGCTCGCCTACTGAAATGATATGTTATCACATTAGATGCAGGCGCCTGCGCAGCGCCGCGCTCTTCCCCTTCGATCGAGACCCCTACGCCGCACATGACCTCCGATACGCGCCACTCCTGCCTGCACGGCTCACCTGCCCCTCCACGCAATCAATACGCGTCCGCCAACGCTGCAACCGCCCACGCAGCCCGTACTTCCCGGCACGCCTGCGCCAGTTTGCTCGCGGCGACGCTGTTCGCTGCCGCACACGCCAACGCGCAGACCATCGACACCAGCGCACCACTGCCGCCGGTGCGCGCCTGGCATGGCGCCAGCGAGGCATTGATCGTCAAGCCGGGCGATCCGTGGAGCACGCCGGTGGAGCGCAACGATTTCGCCAGCACGCCCAGCTATGACGAAACGCGCGCGTGGCTGGAACGCCTGGTCGCCGCCTCGCCGCTGCTGTCGTTGGAAGTATTCGGCAAGAGCAGTGAGGGCCGCGATTTGCTGCTGGTGCGCGCGCACAAGGGCACACCCGGCAAGCCGGTGGTGCTGGCGCAGGCGGCCATTCATGCCGGCGAAATCGACGGCAAGGATGCCGGCTTGATGTTGCTGCGCGATATCGCCCAACGCGGCAAAGATCACCTGCTCGACCAGGTGGATTTCGTGTTCGTGCCGATCTTCAATGCCGATGGTCACGAGCAACGCGGCCCGCTGATCGGCGCCGCCCTGCGCGGCCCGCAACAGATGGGCTGGAACACCACCACACGCGGCATCAATCTCAACCGCGATTACCTCAACCTGGAAGCGCCGGAAACGCGCGCGATGGTCGCGTTGCTGCATACACTCGATCCGGCGCTCTACATCGATCTGCATGTCAGCGGCGGGCTGGATCATCAGTACGACATCACCTTTACCTTCGCCGGTTGGGGCACCTACGCACGCTCGCGCGCCACTGCCGACTGGCTGCAGCAGCGCTTCACGCCGGCAATGAACACCGCGCTGCGCAGCCAGGGCCATGAGCCTGCGATCTACCCGAGCCTGATCGACGAAGACGAGCCGCGCTCGGGCCTGCGTTACGCACCGGAAGGCCCGCGCTATTCCACCGGGTATGGCGATTTTGCCGGCATTCCCACCGTGCTGGTGGAGAACCATCGTTTGAAGTCGTACCGGCAGCGCGTGCTCGGCGACTACGTGTTGCTGGAAGAAGCGCTGCGCGTGGTCGGCCGCGATGCCAGGAAAATCGACGCAGCCAAGCGCGCCGATCGCGCCGCACGCCCGCAGGAATTGATGGTTGCCTGGGAACGCCTGCAACAGCCGATCGCCCATGTGCCGTTCAAAGGCGTGAGCTACACCCGCGCGCTCTCGCCAGTGTCCGGCCGGCAGGAGCTGCGCTGGGAAGGCCGCGATGAAACCTGGACCATGCCGGTGATCGGCTATCGCCAGACCCAGGCGGTGCGCTACCCGCTCGCTTGGTGGATTCCGCCCGGCAACGACGATGTGGTCGAACTGCTCAAGGCACACGGCATTACATTCGAACGCTTGCAGCAACCGCACCAGGTGAAGGTGCAGCAGATCCGCGTGGTCAAGGAGGCCGGCATCCAGACGCCGCACGCCGACACCCTGCAGGAAACCTTTGCCGCCGGCAGCATCCGCGTGCCCGCCGATCAACCGATGCGCATGCTGGCGGCAGCGTTGCTGGAACCGCAGAGCAGCGATTCGCTGCTGGCCAGCGGGCGTTTCCGCAATGCGGGCAGCCCCGACAGTGGCTTGTACGGCGCCGAGCTGGTGGACTTCACCGAGCGCGTGTTGCGCAGCGACGCAACCCTGCGCGCCGAGTTCGAACGCAAGCTTGCAGACGATGCCGCATTCCGCGCCGATGGCGATGCACGCTTGCAATGGATCTATGCACGCTCGCCGTATGCGGCGATCAATGGCTGGCGTTATCCGGTGCGGCGTCAGCTGGCAGAATGATTCATCGGCATTGCCGATTCCATCGTGTGGGATCGGCAATGCAGTGCGCGTTTCTGTCGCATCACTCCGGTCACCGCAGTGCAGGCGCCCCCACCGGTGCATGCTCGGCCATCAACGCAATCACCCAATCGATAAACACCCGCAGCTTGGCGCTGACATGCCGGTTGGGCGGGAACGCGATCGACAGTGGCATCGGCTCCAGTGACCAGTCGTCGAACAGTTGCACCAGCTCGCCACTGGCGACATGCGCCTTGGCCATGTACACCGGCAACCACAGCACGCCCATGCCGGCCAGGCCTGCGGCCAGATAGGCGTTGCCATCGTCGGACGCCACCACGTAACGCCCCTGCAGATTCACCGCTTCATTGCCGCGCTGCATGACATAGGGCACGGTCTTGTTGTTGCTCCAACGCATGAAACCGACACAGCGATGCTGGGTGTTTTCCAGCTCCTGCGGGTGCGCCGGCGTGCCCAGCCGCTGCAGATACGAAGGCGCCGCATACACACCCGCCTGCAGGTCGCCCACACGGCGCGCAATCAACGATTGATCGGTGATGATGCCGCCGCGCACCACGCAATCCACGTTCTCGCCAATCAGATCCACGCGGCGGTCGCTCACGCCCATATCCAGCTGGATATCCGGATAGCGCGCATGAAATGTCGGCAGCGCCGGCATCAGGATCAGGCGCGCCAATGGGCTGGGCACATCCACGCGCAAGCGCCCGCGCGGCAGCGCCGATGCATCCGACAGGCTGGTCTCCGCATCGTCCATGTCTGCCAGCAGCCGCAGCACACGCTCGTAGTACGCCGCGCCGTCGGCAGTGACATGCACCCGGCGCGTGGTGCGGTTGAGCAAGGTCACGCGCAGGCGTGCCTCCAGCTGCTGCACCAACTGGGTCACGCTGGCCCGGCTCATGTGCAAGGTCTCGGCTGCCTTGGTGAAACTGCCGGTCTCAACCACACGCGCAAACGCCTGCATCGCGTCGAACCGATCCATCGCCACTCCCGACTCCAAGATTGTTTGGATTCTACAAATAGTGTTGGCCGGGGTTGCCGATTTATCACAGCCGCGCAAGCGCTTACCGTGGCTGTCTGTTCCGACTAGACGCTTGATGGAGATCCCCATGGCAACACGTGACGTTGTTTTTCCGCAGGGGCGCCACGCCCTGTATGAGCGCCATCGCTATTCCCCGGCGGTGCGCGCCGAGGGCTTGTTGTTCGTCGCCGGCCAGGTCGGCAGCCGCGAAGACGGCTCGCCGGAACCGGAGCTGGCCGCAGAGATCGCCCGCGCTTTCGACAATCTCGACGCCATCCTCGCAGCGGCCGGTTGCACCTCGCAGGACGTCGTCGACGTCACCTTGTTCATGGTCAACCCGGAAGTGGTCTTCGAGGCCATGTGGGAAAAGTGGGTCAGCTACTGGGGCCCGGCGCCCTATCCCACCGTCACCGCAGTGGGCGTGACCTGGCTGGCTGGTTTTCGGTTCGAGATCAAGGTGGTGGTCAAACTGCCGGCGGAGCAGCAGTAACCGGTTTCAGTAACTCGTCGGTGGTTACTTCGTCGCTCCTGCGTACTACTGAAAAGTCCTTGATGGCGAAATTCCCACTAGCGATAAATCACTAACACGGTCGATCGAAGTAACTCGAAGAATCGCCACGCCTGGCTTGCCAGTGCGTGGCGATTTTGTTATCGCGCGCGCTCAAGGCAACAGCAGCACTGTCCAATTCGACTGCATAAAAGACGGCCTTGGCGTTCTAACTCCATCATTTATCGCGCCGGCAACCGACAGGCCACAATTGCGGACGATTATGTCCGCAGATACTGACGCAAGCTGTTTCAAACCCGTGAATCAGGCATCTCGATAGAGCATCACTATCGTCAATTTCTACAGCCCTTCGAAATTTCAACCAGTCAATTTGAATTGTAAAAATCTCGCTAAAGCAACGATGCAGACGGCCGCTACCGCAATCCAGGGTGTTGCGACGCCCATCACCGTTCTGCCCGCGCGCCGCCATGGCGCTGCGTCCATCACAATCAGCCGAGATTTCAATAAGGTGACCGTCAAGCTTCTCAGTGGCGCCATTGCCCTGGTTTCGTCGACCTGCGCCTATGCGCAGCAGGACGCGATGTTTTCCTTCAGCGGCTTCGGCACGCTGGGCGTGATGCATTCGACCGAGGACCAGGCCGACTTCACGCCCGACATCCAGACCGAAGAAGGCGCAGGCGCCAGTCACTCCACCTCGGCCCGTCCGGACTCGCGCATCGCCGGCCAGGTCAATGCCAACTTCACCGAGAAGTTCACCGGCGTGTTGCAGGTGACCAGTGAGTACGCCGAGCGTGGCGATTACGATCCCAAGGTCACACTGGCGCATGTGAAGTACCAGTTCGGCCCGCAGTTCGCCGCACGCCTGGGCCGCATCACTGCGCCGCTGTACATGCTCTCGGAGTACCAGCGCGTCGGCTACGCCACGCCGTGGGTGCGTCCGCCCTACGAGGTCTACAACTACTTGCTGCCGATGGACGGCGTCGAAGGCGTGTACACCATCAATGCGGGCGAAAGCGTGGTCAGCGTGCAGGGCTTTTACGGCCGCATCAATTCGAAGAAGGCCGATGTGTACGCCATGCGCGGCCTGGCGCTGGGCCTGGAATCCGGTGCGTCGACGTTCCGCGCCGCCTACATCGTGGGCACCACCGATTTCGACACCCCGCAGCTGGACCGCCTGTTCTCGGTCTATCAGCGCATCAACCCGGCGTTGGCCGACCGCCTGACCACCTACGGCGTGGACGGCAGCTTCGCCAGCGTTGGCTATGCCTACGATCCGGGCAGCTGGTTCCTGCGCAGCGAAGTGATTCGCGCCGATTACTCGCCTTCGCTCAACGGCAAGACCACCTCCGGCTATCTCAGTGTGGGCGGGCGTTTCGGCACGCTGACGCCGTCGATCACCTATGCCAATGTCGATCGCAAAGGCCCGACCATCGCCCCCGGTCAGGATCCTGTCGGGGTGATGACACGCGCCCTGGCGCAGGCCGAAAGCGGCCGTCACAGCTTCACCGCTGCGCTGCGTTGGGACGCGCGTGAGAGCGTCGCGTTCAAGTTGCAGGCCAGCCACATCAACAACAACGCGGGCTCGTTCGGGTCGTTGAACAACATCCAGCCGGGCTTCCGTCCGGGCGGCAGCTACAACCTGCTGTCGGCGTCCGTCGACTTCGTGTTCTAAGAGAGCCCCCATGACCATTTCCAAGTGTTTTGCAGCCTCCCTGCTTGCTGCGTTGTCGCTGACTGCGTTCTGTGCCAATGCCGATGTCGTGGTGGTGATGTCGGCCAAGGGCGGCCCGGACAGCCTGAGCGCTGCGCAGGTGTCGCAGATCTTCCTGGCCAAATCCAACAGCCTGCCCGGCGGCGGCGCGGCCGTGCCGATCGATCAGGAAGAAGGCGTCGCCACCCGCGATGAGTTCTACAAGAAAGTGGCCTCGCGCGATTCGGCGCAGCTGAAGTCGTATTGGTCCCAGCTGATGTTCACCGGCAAGGCGCAGCGTCCCAAGCGTGTCAGCGGCGATGACGCGGTCAAGAAGGCCGTTGCGGCCACACCGGGCGCCATCGGTTACATCAGCGCCAGTGCAGTGGACGCCAGCGTCAAGGTCGTCCTGAAGCCGTGACCCGCCACCTGCTCGAGACTCAAGTCATGAGACGCATTCTGTCGCTACCGTTGTTCTGGAAAATCCTGATGCCGGCAGCGGTGGCGACCATTTGCCTATCGAGCTATGTGGCCTTCAGTACGCTGGTGTTTCACCGCAACAACGACCGGCTGGAAGCGGTGCGCGACGTGCATTTCCCCATGCTCGATGCGATGACGCGCAACGTGGCGGCGCTGGACAAGCTCATTAACGGGCTCAATGGCGCGGCCGCTGCGGGCGATGCCGATATGTTGGCGGCCACCAAGCCGGTGGCCGACGAGATCCACGGCTCGTACATAAAATTGCAAAAGGCCGACCCGGCCAATGCAAAAGAGCTGGCACGCCTGGGCAAGGAGTTCGATCAGTACTACAGCCTTGCGCACGGCGTGGCTGCCGCGTTCGTGGAGCAGCGCGAGCCCGATGCGCAGCAGATGAGCGCGATGGCACCGGCACTGGAGACCTATCGCAGCACCCTCACCGCCATGCAGAAGCGCGCCGATGCGCGGTTTCGCGGCACCGTGCAGGAAGCACTGGACAGTTCGATCACCGCGAGCATGGGCGGCCTGATCCTGGGGTTGGTCGGCGCGGTGGTGTGCATTGGTTTTGGCTGGATCGTGGCGCGTGCCATCACCCAGCCGCTCAATCGCGCGATCGGCATTGCACATGCGGTGTCGTCGGGAAAGTTGGAGAACACCATCTCGATCGATCGCAACGACGAAGTGGGCCAACTCCTGCAGGCGATGGACAGCATGCAGCGTCAGCTGCGTCGCGTGATCCAGGCGCAGACCGAGATGGGCGACAAGCACGAAGCCGGCATGGTCAGTCACCGTATTGCCGAGCAGGAATTTCCCGGCGAATTCGGCAGCATGGTGCGCGCCAGCAACACGCTGGTGTCCAGCCATCTCGCAGTGACCATGCAGATCGTTGCGTTGACCGAACGCTATGCCGCAGGCGATCTGTCGCAGCAGCTGGCGCCGTTGCCGGGCGAAAAAGCGGTGATCAGCCAATCGATCAACGATGTGCGGGCCAGCCTGTTGTCGATCAACAGCGAGATCAAACGGCTGGCCTCGGCTGCGCTGGCGAAAAAGCGGTGATCAGCCAATCGATCAACGATGTGCGGGCCAGCCTGTTGTCCATCAACGGCGAGATCAAGCGGCTGGCCTCGGCTGCGGCGGCGGGCGACTTCAGCGCACGTGGCGACGAGACCGCGTTCGAACACGATTTCCGCCAGATCGTGGTGGATCTCAATCACTTGATGAGCACCTCGGACAAGAGTCTTGGCGAGGTGTCGCAGGTGTTGCAGGCCATTGCCAGCGGCGATCTGACCACACGCATGCACGGCACTTCTTCCGGTGTCTTTGCGCGCATGCGCGACGATGCCAACACCACGGTGGATCGCCTGACCGATATCGTCGGGCGCATCCAGCATTCGTCCTCGGAGATCGATACCGCTGCCGGTGAAATTGCCGCCGGCAATCAGGATCTGTCGCGGCGTACCGAGTTGCAGGCCGCCAACCTGGAAGAAACCGCTGCCTCGATGGAAGAACTCACCGCCACCGTCAAGCAAAACGCCGAACACGCCCGTCAAGCCAACGCGCTTGCACGCAGCGCTGCCGGCGTGGCCTCGCAAGGTGGCGAGGTGGTCAGCCAGGTGGTCGGCACCATGTCGGGCATCGAAACCTCGTCCAAGAAGATCGCCGAGATCATCAGCGTCATCGACGGCATCGCGTTCCAGACCAATATTCTGGCCTTGAACGCGGCGGTGGAAGCGGCACGTGCCGGCGAACAGGGCCGCGGTTTTGCCGTGGTGGCAAGCGAGGTGCGCACCTTGGCACAGCGCTCGTCCGGTGCGGCCAAGGAGATCAAGGGGCTGATCGCTGCATCGGTGGGCAAGGTGGCCGAAGGCTCGGCACTGGTGCGCAAGGCCGGCACCACCATGACCGAGATCGTGGCCAGCGTGAATCGCGTCACCGACATCATGGGCGAGATCACCGCGGCTTCCAGCGAGCAGTCGGCCGGCATCGAGCAGGTCAACCAGACCGTCATCCAGATGGACGAGACCACGCAGCAGAATGCGGCATTGGTGGAAGAAGCCATGGCTGCGGCACGGGCGATGGAGAAGCAATCCAGCACGCTCACGCAATTGGTCTCGCAGTTCCAACTGGAGCCTGCCACCGAACAGCAGCTGGTACGACACGTCGCATAGCGGGTCGATCGATCGATCGACCCGAACGCCTCGCCGCACGCTCGACACCCCTCTCTGCACGCACTGCAGACGAGGGGGTTTTTCGTTTTGGGATCATGCGATTGCGAAGCTGAGGCGATGTGGTGATCCGGCAGTGTTGCCCGGCGAGCCGCTCCCCCTTCCCATCGAGGAGTGCCCCTGCGTTGCCGACAGGGCCAGCCGAAGCTGGCGTACTTCCTGACCTTCACGTCAGTGGTCCTCCGACGTTACCCACAGCGCATTGCTGATTGCGCGCCGCTGCAAAAGCACGGTTCAAACGCGCATCTGCCCGCTCCGGGCATAACCAATCGCTTATCGCCTGCGCGCCGTATGCACGAAAAATCCTGATAAACATCACACTTTTATCGAAAAAAGTGGTGCGAGTGCACATTCCTCACGCCCACGTCACCAACAAGAAACATTTGCGTGAGATAGCTGTTGCGCTCGCTAACCACCGAGCCAACCTGTTCCCCCTTCCAGCGCGCGTTCCGCTGAACGTCGATCTGCTCACCGGCAGCCGGCGGTGGCTTCGTGCGTCCGAATGATTCCAAGGAGATTCACTCCCATGCGCTTCAGGACCTTCTTCGCCGTTCTGCTTCTCACCGCTTTCAGTGCCACCGCAAATGCACAGGTCGTCACCCTCAACAAGGGCGGTTACACCCTGAGCTACGACTGCACCAACCACACCGCGCTGCGCTACGAATACGTCCTGCAGGCCGATACCGGCTCGGCGGCGCGTCCGTCCAGCTTCAATCTGGATACCGAACTGCCCAGCGGCTGCGCCGGCCAGACCTCCACTGCCTCCTACGCCAGCGTGCGCACCGGCTACGATCGCGGCCACCTGGTGACCTCCAACCACATGGACTACAACGCGACCTACATCCGTCGCGCCAACCTGATGTCCAACATCGTGCCGCAGGTGGCCAGCTTCAACCAGGGCATCTGGGTGCGTGCCGAAAACGTGGCCGAGTGTTACCGCGACATCGCCAGCGTGCAGGTCTACGGCGGGGTGATCTACAGCGACACCACCAACGATTACTTCCTGACCAGCCACGGCATCCGCACCCCGGATTTCTTCTGGAAGACGATCATCACCGCCAACCCGAGCGGCGGCACGCGCGCGATCAGCTGGCTGATTCCCAACAGCGCCACGCTCGGTTCGCTCGATAGCTACATCGTCAGCATCGACGAACTGGAAGATCTGTACGGCGCCAGCGCCATCGGCATCACCGCACCGGCCGCCGTCAAGGCCATGCTGCCCGCCACCACCTGGCCGCAGCCAAGCAATTGCGACCTGAGCTGATTACCGATTAGGTACGCGATGTAAAAAGCCCGGGCATGCCCGGGCTTTTGATTGGCTTCACACCATCGCCATGCACGACAAAAAAGACGGCTATTGGCCCTGTGAGCTGCAGGCAACCGTTACTCCACAAACTCAAAGCGCGGGCGTTCAATTCCCTCCACTTCGACCTGCTCGACAAACATCGCATAGGGCCGCACCCACATGCCGATGTCGCTGTCCAACGGGCGGTAGAGCACCTGCGGCTCAAGCGTCTCGCTACTGCGCACGACACCTAGCACCTCATAACGGCCACCCTTGAAGTGGCGGTACTGCCCGAGCGCGATGGAAGGCAGTGGCGGCAAATGATCCATGGACGTCAACGTGATTGAGGGCCAGCCAGTTTAAGCAGCCAGCGCGGCCACAGCCAGAACATGCCGCAACACATGCGGCATCTTCTTGAACTCAGCAACGCACCAGTGCACGCATTGATTCAGAGCGGCTACTGCTCATCCTCTTCGTCGACCTCATCGTCTTCTTCGTCATCGTCCAGATCCACGTCGGCATCCACTTCGTCTTCGATGGCATCGTCGTCGTCGATCTCGCTGTCCTGCGCAGGCCCGTCCTGGATCGCTGCATGATCCTTGCCGGGTGCCTTGACGCCGTTAGGCGGTGTGGTCGGGTCGTCTACGCCGTTTTCGTAACTGCTCATGATCAGCTCCAGCGGCAAAGGACCGCAAAGCCACCCTCCTCCCGGCCATGTGATGCGCACGTGTGTCCTGCGCACCGGCCGGACCGCTCGTCGCAGCCACGTCATCCGGTGACGCATGAGGCTGTCTCGCCGGCACTGCATCCGGACCGCGCTTCCGTCCGTAGCTACCATCACGCCTACAAAGGAAACACCATGCCGAGCCTGATCCACGATCTGCACGACCTGCTCGCATCCTGGAAGGCAGAGGCACAAACGTTCGACGCCTGCGACATGCCGGCCTCTGCGCTCGCCTTCCGGGAGTGCCACCGCCGCCTCAGCGCGCTGCTCGGCGAGCATGCGTCTGCTACAACTGCGCCGGGCGCCGCCACCGCCGCGCATGAGCGACAGACCTCGGTGACCCACCCGCAAGCGCGCGCCAGCGCGCCGGTGGGTTCCTAAGCGCTCGATCAGCGTGTCGCTGGCCTGATTCAAGCCGACGATGTCGACTGTGGCGCCGTGCGCACGCAGCTTGAGCATCACCCGATCCAGCGCTGCCACCGCGCTGATATCCCAGAAGTGCGCGTGGGTGAGGTCGATCAGCACCCTGGGCGGCGTGCGCAGCACATCGAAGCTGGCGGCAAACTGCGCGGCCGAGGCAAAGAACACCTGGCCGCGCACGGCATAGACCCGCATACCGTCGTCGCGATCGATTTCCTGCACCTGCAACATGCGCCCGACCTTGCGCGCGAAGAACAGTGCCGACAACAACACCCCGGCAAAGACGCCTTTGGCCAGATCGTGCGTCCACACCGTGACCACGACGGTGCCGAGCATCACCACCGAAGAACTCTTGGGGTGCGTGCGCAGATCGCGTAGCGATTCCCAGCTGAAGGTGCCGATGCTGACCATGATCATCACCGCCACCAGCGCCGCCATCGGAATCTGCCGCACCCAGTTGGCGCCGTAGACCACCATCAGCAACAGCACCACGCCGGCCACCATGCACGACAGGCGCCCACGCCCGCCGGAGCGCACGTTGATCACCGATTGCCCGATCATCGCGCAACCGGCCATGCCGCCGAAGCAGCCGGCAAGCATGTTTGCCAGCCCCTGGCCGGCGCATTCGCGGTTGCGTTGCGACGGCGTATCGGTCATGTCTTCGACGATCTGCGCGGTCATCAACGACTCCAGCAATCCCACCACCGCCAGCGTCGTCGACACCGGCAGCAGGATGCGTACCGTCTCCCAGCGCAGCGGCACATCCGGCAGCAGAAACACCGGCAAACTGTCGGGCAGACGGCCCATATCGCCCACGCTGCGGATATCGATCTGCCAGTACGCACACGCCACGGTGAGCACCACGATGGCAACCAGCGGCGAGGGAATTGCCGTGGTGAGGCGCGGAAGCAGATAGATGATGGCCAAGGCCGCTGCACACACCGCATAAACCGGCCATGGCATGCCGATCAGCTCCGGCAACTGCGCAAGAAAGATCAGGATCGCCAACGCATTGACGAAGCCGGTGATCACCGAGCGCGACACGAAGCGCATCAACGCGCCCAGCCGAAACGCCGCCGCGATCAGCTGCAGCGCACCCGCCAGGACGGTAGCCGCCAACAGATACTGCACCCCGTGATCCTTGACCAACTCCACCATCAACAGCGCCATCGCGCCGGTCGCTGCGGAAATCATGCCAGGGCGGCCACCGGCGATGGAGGTCACCACCGCGATACAGAACGCAGCGTAGAGCCCCACCTTGGGGTCGACACCGGCAATGATCGAAAACGCGATCGCCTCGGGAATGAGGGCAAGTGCAACCACGATGCCGGCGAGCACATCGCCACGCACATTGCCGAACCATTGCTGGCGCAACGAGAAAAATCTGGACATTGAAACGACTCCGCGCACCGGCAAACACACGGCGCGAATACATGAACGTCGAACACCTGGACCTTCGCAGAGACTGCGAGCGCGTGATGCGTCAGGTCAGGGTGGCGTCATGGTGTCGGAAGAGGTCGCTATAGACGAATGTCGATGCTAACGCGTTGAAGCACTGCAGAACAAGACGGGCCGCGCAGCCCGCATACCGAGTTGCTACAGTCGATTCAACACTCGACAACGGATGCCCGATGTTCAAGCTGTTGCTTGTGCTGTTGGTGATCGAAGGCGTTCTGCAGATCGCCTGGAATCGGCCGTATTTCAGATGGGGACTGCCCGTGTTCAAACGGCGGATTCCGGTGACCAGCACCCAGCTGGCCTGTTTTTCATTAGCGCAGGTCGAAAACGCGGTTGAGCAAACGCGCTGGCGTCAGCACACGCACGCCGGTGCGCGTCACCGCCACGGTGTGCTCGAACTGCGCCGACAACTTGCCGTCGCGCGTATGCACCGGCCATTGATCCGGCTCGGCGCGAATCGCCGCCCTGCCCTGATTGATCATCGGCTCGATGGTGAACACCATGCCGTCCTGCAGCTCCATCCCGGTGCCGGCGTGGCCGTAATGCAGAATCTGCGGGTCTTCATGCATCTCACGCCCGATGCCGTGCCCGCAATATTCCTTCACCACGCTATAGCCGTGCTCGCGCGCATGCCGCGCAATTGCATGGCCGATGTCGCCTAATCGCGCACCAGGGCGCACCGCCGCGATCCCTTTCCACATCGCCTGATACGTGGTTTGCACCAACCGCCGTGCCGGGTACGCCACCTCGCCAACAAGGTACGTGGTGCTGGAATCGGCAATGAACCCGTTTTTCTCCAGCGTGATATCCAGGTTGACGATCTGCCCATTGCGCAGCACATCATCGGCCGATGGCACACCGTGGCAGACCACATCGTCGATCGAGGCGTTGAGCACGAATGGAAAATCGTACTGGCCCTTGCTGGCCGGTCGCGCATCCAACTCATCGACAATCATCCGCTCGACAAAGTCGTTGAGTTCCAGCGTGCTGCGGCCTTCGAGCGGCAGCTGATCCAGCGCATGAAACACCTGCGCCAGCAGCTGACCGGAGGCAGCCATCAAGGCAACTTCGTCCGGCGACTTGATCATGCCCGTGCTGGCTTCAAGGCCTGCGGCCGCACCCCCGCCGCACGCAGCTCCTGCGCCACGATCTGCTGAAACGACGCCTCCGGATTCATCTCGCACAACATGCCGACCTTGATCCAGAAATTGGCCTGCGCATTGATCGAGCGGCTGGTCACCGTGCACGCGCGGCGCAACTGATCGTGAAGCTCGTCGTCGATGTTGACGATGCCCATGACTACTCCGAAAGTAACGATATACGAATCATATACGAAACATATATTGCCACACAATTTCGGTTCTCTCGGAGATGAAATGCGCGACCGATCGCCCCACCGACTTTGCTTTCACGCAACTGAATCGGCATTCATAACGCCAACAGCTGGATGCAACCAATTTGTCACGTAGGCGCACTCACGCGGGAAGGTCCCCCGGCCGCCAAAGACAAACCATCCATGCCCCACGCAAACCCCTGTTTTCCGCAACTCCCGATCAGCAGGAAAGATCGATGAGCTCCGCACAGCGCATCGATGCGCTCACCGGAATTCGCGGACTGGCCGCCCTGCTGGTGGTCTATTCGCATCTTGCGGAAGACGGATTCTTCTCGCGTAGCCATCTGTATCCGGGCGAAGTGGGTGTCATGGTGTTCTTCACCTTGAGCGGATTCTTGATGGCCTTTCTGTACGGCCACAAGCAATTCGACTACGCCTCCGTGGTGCGCTACGGCATCTCGCGTTTTTCGCGGATTGCCCCGGCCTATCTGTTTGTGGTGATCGGTTCCTATCTGATCTACAACTTGATCGACCCATCATTCGTCTACGCGATCACCCATCAGAACCTGCTGCGTCACCTGTTGTTCTCCGGCAACGTGTCCGCGCTGTGGAGCATTCCGCCGGAGGTGCAGTTCTATGCGGTCTTCGTTGGCCTATGGTTCGCACTGTGGAAATTCAGAAACCAAGGCAACGCCTCCGTGCTTGCAATCGTGCTGACCGCGATTTTTCTGCTGATCTCCTACCGCGACCAACTGCCCGGCACCTTTGTCGGCTCCAAGATGCAGTACTTCTTCTCGGGCGTGCTGTTCGGGTTGTTCCGCAATCAAGCCTGGTCCGACAAGGGCATGCGCACGCTTGCGTTGCTGCAAGGCCTGACGCTGATCGTTATCGGCCTGGTCATCGCACGCATCCTGCCGGTGGAATTCGGCAGCAAGCGCGAGTTCTACAACTATCTGGAAGGCGCGTTGTTCTCGGGCATCTTCGTGTTCATGTTCTCCTTCGATACACCGCTGAGCAAGCTGCTGTTCGGCCACCGGCCCATCATGATGTGTGGCGAGTTCAGCTTTTCGATGTATCTGCTGAACATTCCGGTGATCTATGTCGCCATGAAATTGCTGGGCGACCACGCGCATACCCCGGCCATGGCCGCGCTGATCACCTTGGTGGTTTTCTTGCTGGCATGGCTGATGTATCGCGTCATCGAGCTGCCCGGTAACACGCTGTTGCGGCGCATTGGAACCAGGCTTTTCGAATCGCGTCCGTTAGTGGCTCCTGCGCGTACCGAAGCGACCGATACCATCAAATAACCTACCGCTTTGTTTGAAGTAGCCGTGCGTTGGGAGCGTCGTGGCCGAGGCTCTCCCCGACGTTCTCGCATCGCGTACTCGCAACGATGAATGCATCAGGCGATGGCGAAACGCTCGTCCGCTGCGGTGCCCTGGAAGCGATCCCGGTAGTCGCCCGGGGCTACGCCCAAGACATGCAGGAAGGTGCGACGCAGCGTCTGTTCGTCCGATAAACCGGTCAGCGCCGCAATGCGCTTGATCGGCGCGTTTCCGGATTCCAGCAGGCGGCGCGCCGCTTCCACGCGTAGCGTTTCCACCGCCTTGGCTGGGGTGACACCGCATGTGCTGCGGTAGACGCGTGCGAACGTGCGCGGCGACATCTTCATGCGGCCGGCAAGCGTTTCCACCCGCAGATCCTCATGCAGGTTGGCGGCCATCCACCCGTGCAGTTCCGCAAAATCGCCGCCCGCGCTGGTCTGCGCCGACAACGGTGTGCTGAACTGCGACTGCCCGCCCGAGCGCTTGACGAACACCACCAGCTGACGTGCCACATCGATCGCAAGCCGGTGACCATGATCGTCCTCGATCAGCGCCAGCGTCAGGTCGATACCCGCCGTGACGCCGGCCGATGACCACACATGTCCATCGCGCACGAAGATCTTGTCGGCGTCCGCGCGCACGCTCGGGTGCAAGCTGGAGAGCCGGTCCGCCCAACCCCAATGGGTCGCTGCACGCCGGCCATCCAGGTGCCCTGCGGCGGCAAGCAAAAACGCACCGGTGCAGATCGAGCAAAGCCTGCGAACGCTGGCGCCGCGCGCGGCCACCCACTCAACCAATCCAGGCGAGACGGCGTAAACCGCGCCGCGGCATCCACCTGGCGCCATCAGCGTATCGATGGCGACATCGTCCAGCGAGGCAATCGCCACCGACATCACCTGCAGACCGGAGCTGGTCGTCACCAGGCCACCGCTCTCGGACGCGACGGTGATCTGGTAGCGCGAACTGCCCCCAGCCAGGGGCGCGCATTGATTTGCGGTGTGCAGTGCCTGCACTGGCCCGGTGAGGTCAAGGACATTCATGTCTTCGTGCGCAAGCAGCACAACGTGACGCGAAGGAGATGAGTCGGACATGGAGGCCTTGCGCATTCAGCGCGGATAGTCGGGATATTCAAATGCCAGCGCAACGCCCTTGGCAGTTGCTCGACCATAGCGTTGCATGATGCCATCGAGCGCACCATTCAAAGCTGGCACCGGCATCGGGTCGGCCGGGGCGACGAGTGGTACCGTGCTGCCCCGCTCGCGCTGTCGGTCGGGCACGATGACAAGTCCATGCCGCGTGACGAAGGATGCGCCAGTGGTAGAGACGACGGACGCGCGGCTTCTCCCAGTGGTGGAGTACGCATCCACGGTCAGCGCAAGTGTCGCCTCATCCATCCCGGGTGCGCCCAGCACATCGATCTGCTCGCCACTGTGCAGCCATCGGTTGGTATACAGCACCTGCGCCAGCGGCCACGCGGTTGTGCCAAGGCGGGGACGGAATGCATCAGTGTCGTGCTGCGGCGACCAATCCTTTGCACCGAGCGTCGATGCCAGTTCCTGCGCCTTCGCCTGCCCGCTGATGGCCTCAACCAACGCGATCGATGCCGGGATCGCGGCGCTCACGCCCGCGGTAGAGATCCACGTTCCATCCGCGACATAACGCCTATTTGGCGTCCAGCGCATGGCTGGAAATGTCTCGGCGCGGCTGGCGCTGGTCGACCAATGCGCCGTGGCGCGGCGACCATCGAACACGCCCATCTGTGCGGCGATGAGTGCCCCGTTGCAGATGGTGACGATGGTCGCGCCGTGCGCAGATTGCTGTTTCAACCATGCAAGTAGTCGCGGTTCGGAAGCCTGAGCGGCCACGATGACGTAGTCAGCGCCTTCTGGCTGCGCGGCATCGAACTGGGCCACGGTTGTGTCTGTCGCGATCTTGAAGCCGGGGCTGCCAAGGTCGGTGAAAGTTGCCAGTGGCCCCTCATCGAGGGTGACAGCGACGACGTCCATGGTGCCGGCACGCGAGAGAATCGCGAACGGCACCAGAAAGTCGCTGACTTCCACGCCGGCATTGTTTCCCACCACCGCAGTCACCGGGCGGGCACGCGCCGTACGAGCACGGTAGGGCGGCAGCGTCGCCTGTGCCGTTGCAGCGATATCCGGGGCGCCGCGCGCCGGCGGTGCAGGCCGCGCCGCCGGCTCGGCACACCCGGCAAGGATCATGCACGCAGCCCAGGCAGCGCGACGGATAACGCGGTGAAACATCAGGGGGGCCATGGCGATGCCGCAGAGGAGATGTCCGCTGATTCTTCCGCCACAACCTGCTGTCGGCAATGTCGCTGATCCGTCATTTACTGCCACGGCTAACAGGCTAATGGCCGACAACTGGCGCGCGTGTGCCCGCAGCAAACCCGTGACTTCGAGCGCGCCATGCAATGCAAAATCCAGCCGCCAGCAACAAGGCCATGGCCGCCGGAAAGGTCTGCGCGCCCCATTGGTCCAGCAGCACGCCGCCGACTACACCACCACCGGCGATGACACTGTTCCAGGCAACGACATTGAGCGACAGCGCAACATCGGCCCCTTCTCCTGCGCTATCGGCAAGTGCAGTCTGCAGCAGCGTCGCGGCTCCACCGAATGTCAGACCCCACACCGCCACACACCCGTAAACGACGGGCTGCATGTCCTGCAGTAGCGCCAGCACCACAGAGAGTGCGAAGAACGTCGCCAGCGAGATCAATACGGTGCGACGCAGGTGATGCTCCACCAGCTTTGCCGCCACGCCGATACCAACCAGTGCAGCTGCGCCGAACACCAACAGCAGCACGTCCACACGATGGCCCAGCCCCGCGTGTGCGGCAAATGGCGCCACATAGGTGTAGAGGATGTTGTGGGCCAACATCCACGCCATCACGGTGGCGAGCACGGGACGCACGCCAGGAGTGCCAAGCACCTTGCGCAGCGGCACACGCTGCGCTGCCGATTGGCCGGGATAATCGGGCACCTTCACCAGCACCCAGACGATCAAAACGACTGTCAGAACCGACATCGCGGCAAACGCACTCCGCCAGCCCAGCATGCCGCCCATCCAGGTGCCCAGCGGCACGCCCAGGGAGAGCGCAATCGGTGTGCCCACCATCGCAATCGCCATGGCCCTGCCTTGCTGTTCCGGCTGCACCATGCGCCGGGCGTAACCGGCCAGCAGGCTCCAGGCCAGGCCTGCCGCTGCGCCAGCAAACAAACGCGCCACCAAGGTCAAGCTGTAGTTGGTTGAGAGTGCAGTGATGGAGTTGAACACCAGGAAGCCGATAATGGTGAGCAACAGCACGTTACGTCGCCTCCACTGCTGGGTCGCGATAGTCAGCGGGATTGCAGCCACCACCGAACCCAACGCATAAGCGGTCACCGTCTGCCCAGCCAGGGCGGGAGTGATGCCAAGGCCTGCGGACATATGCGGCAACAATCCTGCAGGAAGGGTTTCGGTCACGATGCAGATGAAACCGGTCATCGCCAGCGCCAACAGGGCAGTGATGGGTAACGGCGCGGGGATTGCACTGGCCGTTGATGTGTTTGGAGAGGTCACATGCTGTCCTTGGTTGAGATAAGTTTCGGGCCAAATCACACCGATCCGTATCGATCGGTATATATATAAGCCAAAAAAAACAGGCCATTTACCGAACAGCTTGTCCGTGCCTGCTATCGAAAGAAACATATATGTATCGCTCGGTATGTATATTACGAAGCGACCACATTGTCAACGACATATGTATCGACTAGTCTGTATGTAGGTATCGGAGAGTGCAATGGCACAGATGGGAAGGCCACGCAGCTTCGACCGCGACACCGCGGTTGAGCAAGCGCTTCACCTGTTCTGGGAACAGGGCTACGAATCCACCTCGTTAAGCCAACTCAAGGCGGCGATTGGCGGCGGCATCACCGCGCCCAGCTTCTACGCAGCGTTCGGCTCCAAGGAGGCACTCTTCAAGGAATGCATGGAACGCTACCTGGCGAACTACGCGAAGGTGACTCACTGCTTGTGGGACACCTCGCTTTCTCCAAAGCAGGCGGTGGAGCTTGCACTGCGCCGCTCAGCCAAGATGCAATGCGAGCGCGGCCACCCAAAGGGCTGCATGGTCACGTTGGGAGTGATGAGTGCACCATCACCGGAACTCTCTGCGCTCTGCACCCCACTGACGCGCTCGCGTGCCCGCACACGCGCCGGCATCCGCGCCTGCGTGGAACGCGCCATCGCCAACCGAGAACTCGGGCCGGATGCCGACCCCGCTGCACTCACATGCGTGTTCGACAGCTTCCTGCTTGGGCTATCCACACTCGCCAGGGATGGCATGAGCTTCAAGGCGATGGATGCTGCCATTACGCAGCTCATGGGATTCTGGGACGCCCAGACCCACTAGGCAGGCAGCACTTCAACCCGTGCGCCGCAGAACGCCGGGATGGCGTTCGCTGCGGGATGATAGAGCTAGATTCATTTGAGAGCCCGCGTGCCTCGCTGCGCCTGGCTCTCATGGTCAACTTTCGCAGTGAATGACTCAAGCCGCCGGACCTGATTACCGGTATCGATGGTAGCGGCAGCGCGCATTGTGTGACTTTTTAGTCGAAGGTGCCGATAGCGGAAAGCCGCACCAACTCGTCCACCACGTAGCGCACCTTCGGGCGCAAGTGGCGCGTGCGCGGCCAGAGCGCGAAAATTTCGATGCAATAGGCCGTGCACTCTTCCAGGACGAGCTGCAGCCTGCCCGACTGGATGTGCGGGCGCACCAGCGAGATCGGCATTTGGCAGATGCCCAGACCTGCGATCGCAGCGTCGATGACAGCGTCCCCGTCATTCAACTGGTGCGTTCCTTGCGGCACAAAATCGCTGGCGGTCACCTCATCGCCAAACCTCCAGCCGACAGACTGGCCGTTGCGGAAGCCGACGATGCTGCGATGCGCCTGCAGCTCCTTGATCGTGCGAGGCGTTCCGTGTGCAGCGAGATACGCGGGTGATGCACATAACACCAGTCGCTGCCGTCCCAGTTTGCGCGCAACCAGGCCACCGGAGTTCTCCAATCCGCCAAACCGAATCGTCAGGTCGATGCCTTCCTGGGCCGGGTCGATCAGATGGTCGTTGAAAGAGAGCGTGTAATGGAGATCGGGATGCACTGCGCCGATGCGAAGCAGGATCGGCAACATGACGTGGCGGCCGAAAGACGACGGCATGTCCACACGCAGCCGGCCGGCCGGCAGTGACGACTGAGAGGCCAGGCTGGCTTCTGCGCTGGCGATCTCTTCCAACGCAGCAGCGCATGTTGCGAAATAGGATTCACCATCTGCAGTGAGCGCGATGCGCCGCGTGGTGCGGTGGAACAGACGCACGCGCAGCCGCGCCTCCAGGCGGGCGATCGCTTTGCCTACCGCCGAACGCGAGATCCCCAGGGAATCGGCCGCCTCGGTAAACGTCCTGGAACGTGCAGCGGTGGCGAAGGTGACAAGTCCATTGAGTGTCTCGACAGGGAGCATCGGAAGTCCTTTGGGGAATTGGTGTCCCCAATGCTGGGACTCTCAGCACCTTTATGTGCATCGAAGTCAACCATACCTTCTTTAGCCTGTCCCTACCAAATAGCCCCCCCATGACATTAAAGATCTTCCAACCCTTCGATCTCGGCGGCACCCAGCTGAGCAACCGCGTCGTCATGGCACCGATGACCCGCGCCCGCAATCCGGGATGCGTGGCGAACGCATTGACGGCGACGTACTACGCCCAACGCGCGAGCGCAGGTCTGATTGTCAGCGAGGGCACTCCCGTCTCGCAGCAAGGCCAGGGCTACATTGATGTGCCCGGCATCTGGTCGCAGGAGCAGGTCGCCGGCTGGAAAGTGGTGACCGATGCAGTGCATGCCCGGCAGGGCAAGATCTTCGCCCAGCTGTGGCATGTGGGCCGCATGTCGCATACCTCGCTGCAGCCCAATGGCGCCGATCCAGTGAGCGCGAGCACGCGCCCGGTTGCATCCAGCTCCAAGAGCTATGCATTTATCTACCGCGAGGACGGAACGCGCGGGACGGCTGAGCCCAGCCCGGCGCGTGCGCTCGAGACCGAAGAGGTGCCAGGCATCGTCAGGGATTTCGAGCAGGCGGCCCAGCGTGCGATCGACGCAGGCTTCGACGGCATCGAGGTCCACGCCGCCAATGGCTACCTCTTCGAACAGTTCCTCAACCCGATCACCAACGACCGTGTCGACGCCTACGGTGGTTCGCTGCAGAACCGGGCGCGGCTCATTCTCGAGACCGTGGATGCAGTGGCCGCGCGCATCGGCTCCCGCAAGGTGGGAATCCGCCTTGCACCGAACAATCGCCAATTCGACATGCCCGCGTATGCGGAGAGCGAGGCCAGCTACCTCTACCTGGCCGAAGAGCTGGCCAAGCGTGAGCTTGCGTATGTGCATCTAAACGACAACCACGCAAATGGTTCCCCGGACATGAGCGAAACATTCCTCGCAGCGTTCAAGCACACATACGGCGGCACGGTGATCCTTGCGGGCAAATTGAACCTGGAACGCGCAACTCGGTTAATCGATCAGGCGGTGATCGACCTGGCCGCGTTCGGCCAGCCCTTCATTGCAAACCCGGACCTGGTGGCACGCCTGCAGACAGGGACCTCGCTCGCGTCTCCGGATCGTGACACTTACTACGGCGGTGGTGCGGAGGGTTACACCGATTATCCGGTCGCAACCTGAAGCACAAGCATCCACCTCTTCGATGCGTCCGTCGGCGGCTGGCGCTGCGCGCTGCGAGTTCGCCTCCATGGGGATATCGCAGCGCACATCGGCATGCTCCTGCGCCAGGCTGTAGCGCGCTTGGCGGTGTGTTCGAGTGACGCGTCGTCCCTTAGCTGGCGGTACACGTGGTCGCCGGTGGCTCGCCATTGACCTGCGCGAGCGCGTGCAAACACAGTGGGCAACGGGGTGATACGCCCAGGGTTCCGTAGACACTCAAGACCCTCGTTGCGCGTAGCGCCGTTCAAACTCTACAGGGGACAAGTCGCCAGTTGAACCGTGGCGGCGGTTGGGGTTGTAGAACATCTCGATGTAGTCGAATACCTCGGCGCGAGCGGCGTCCTTGGTGGGATAGGTCCGCCGCCTGATCCGCTCGCGTTTGAGCAGGCCGAAGAAGCTCTCTACGGGTGCGTTGTCGTGGCAGTTGCCACGCCGACTCATGCTGCACACCAAGCCATGGGACGCCAGGAAACTGCGCCAGTCATCGCTGGTGTAGACAGACCCTTGGTCCGAGTGAACCAAGCAACCAGTGTTGGGTTTGCGCCGCCACACCGCAGACAACAAGGCCTGCACGACCAACTCGGTGTCGGCCCGATCGCGCATCGCCCAGCCGACGACCTGCCTGGAAAACAGATCGATCACAACAGCCAGGTACATCCAGCCTTCATGCGTGCGGATGAAGGTGAAATCGCTCGCCCAGGCCGTGTCCGGCTCCGTCACGTCGAACTGTCGGTCAAGCAGATTGGCAGCCGCCTTGCACTGCATCCCTCCATGGAAGCGCGGTTTGCGACCATAGCCCACCTGGGCACGCAGTCCCTCGGTGCGCATCAGCCGATGCACCCGATGGCGACTACAACGCTCACCCAGATCGCGCAGATCCGTGGTGATCTTGCGATGCCCATAGACACTGCCGCTGGCCAGCCAGTGGTGCTTGATTAGTCCAAGCAAGCGATCATCTTCCTTGGCGCGCTCACTGTTGGGCGAGCACAACCAGGCGTAATAACCCGACCGGTTGACCCGCAATACCCGGCACATCGCACACACCCTGAATTCCCCGCAGTGGGCTTGCATGAAGGCGTACTTTGCCTTTACCCCTTGGCAAAGTACGCGGCGGCCTTTCTAGGATGTCGCGCTCCTCGGTCACTCGACGCAACTCTGCCTTCAGCCGCCGAACCTCGGCGCTCTGGTCCACCTCGGCGCGATGCACCACGCCAGACTTGCCGAACGTGCGCAGCCAGGCGTACAGGCTGTGCGTCGTGACACCCAGCCGCTCGGCGACTTCTGCCACCTTGAACCCACGATCAGTCACTTGCCGGACCGCCTCGATCTTGAACTCATCCGTATACCGCTTGCTGCTCATAGACACCTCCGAATCGACCATTTTCCATGGCCTTGAGATGTCTAGGAAACCCTGGGCGTATCACTCGATTAAGAGTCATTCTGATGCCGAAGATGATGTGCAGTTTGCCGTGTCGCAAGCGCGAGCGGGAGGGCGCTTCCGTCCCGGTCCGCTACCTGAGCAGAAGGAACTGATCGCGCCCGCAGCCCGAAAGGAATAGGTTGCGACCAAAGGTCACAAGGTCCATTCAAGCGGCGCCGATGACAAACAGAGGGTCTGGACTGGCCGGTTCGCGTTGAACTGTCTCGTGCAAAGGCAATGCGTCGCTCTGCCTCAGCACCTAGCTCGCCGCCATCCTTGATCCGGGCGCACGCGTGCAGCACAGCTGTCATAGCAGCCGGATCACCGGCCATGCGATTGGCAAAACGGTCAGCGCGCAGTTCCTCGGCGTAGCTGTCCCGGCGGGCGCGTCGATCGGTGCGCTCGGCAAGCTGCCCAGCGACCACGGCTGCAACAATGCCCAGCACAAGCGCACACAAGGTCTGCGGGTCGGTGATGGCCAGCGGCTTTGCGGCGAAGCTGCCGACAGCGGCAGCGGTCATCGCGCCAACCACCAGCGCGAGCGCTGGCGGCCAGAAGTAGCTGCCGACCCGCTTGAGCATCGTGGCGCGCCGCTGGGCATGGCCCACTTCGTGGGCGAGCAAGGTGTAACGCTGGTTGGCATCGAGTGTGAGCGCGAGTGTTTGGGACACCGCGATGGTGTGCGTGAGCGCGTTATAGCGTGCATTGCGATGCCGCCAGAGCCTCACGCGCGGTGGCGCGATGTAGGCGTGGGCAGCGATCGCATCGACCGTGGCCTGCAGCTGCAGGCGCGTTGCAGTGGTCATGGGGATGCTCTGGTGGCACGGGCAGCTTTCCGGGTGCGCGGCAAGCCGGGCAATTTCAGCTGCGCCCGATCGCTGGGCAGGATCTTGGCGACGGTGGCCACCGTCGCCGCGCCGGCCCGCTTCTTGGCCGGCGGCTTGGCGGGTTTGCCCTCGCGCTGGATCTTGGCCAACGCCTTGAGCGCGGCAGGGCGGCCGCGTCGGTAGACCTTGGGCGCGCGCACGTAGTTGGCCGGCAGCACCTCGAACACCGTCACGCCCAGCGCCAGCAGCTGGGCGGCGGCGGTGTCGAGCGAGGCAAACACGCGTGGCTCGCCACGCTGGCCGGTCAGTTGCTTTTCGGTTTGGCCAACCCGCACCATCACGGTGTAGCCGCCGACCTGGCCGACCAGCTGCACGGTGCGCAGCACGCCGGCACTGGCGAGGGCGGCCAAGGTGGTGATGGACATGGGTGATGTCATGATCGAGCTATCAAACAGTGCTGTTTGATGCTCGATCATTTGGAGCCGCGCTGCAAGCACTCTCGCGGCGAGGGGCCTGGCGGACATAACTGCCAATTCCACGCAGTGGCGCGCCTGCCAAGCGATAGGGCTTTTGCGTAGCCGGGCGGTAGAGCATTTGCTTGTCAGGGCGGTATGCAATTGCTATTGCATCGCCCGGGCGCATCCGTTAGAGTATTCACATCTGGATATATACGGAGCCTAGTAGTCACCTCTAGGTGTTCAGACGCCGCCACTGGTTCCAGGCCTACCGCCGGTTGATGGGAGCAATCCCTAAGGGCTTCCGCGAAACCCCCCGAAAGGGGGGTTTGTTTTTAGCGCCGCAGCGGCGGTCGGCGGACTGGCCTGCCGGTCGCGCGATTCAACAGCAGCCGCCACCCCTTAATGCGATCGTCCTTCTTGAACTTGTAGGGGTCGTTGTCGGCGTCTTCGTCGCGCACATAAGCGCTCTCAACGTAGATCCGAACTGCGCCCCGGCCTCGCGCCGCAACATTGAAATACACCTCGTATTGCGCGCCTGGTGGGTAGCCGGGAATCAGCTCCTGCAGCTCCATCGTCAGGAAGTTGTCGCCATTGGTAAACAAGCAGGGGCGCTGATCGAGCGTCCGCATGATGTCGGGCAGGAGCGCTGAGGCTGCATAACGCGCGGGATGAAAACAGCGCCAGATCCGACGCTGGTCGATAACCAGGTCGTCGTGGCCTGCGTGGAAGACCAGCGCCGGCCCTTGCTTGGGCGGGCCCTTGCTGACGCAGTGCGAACTGAATTCCACGGATACAGACACCGCCACCGCCGCCCGGTCGGGCGTGGCAATGGTCACTTGGTAAGTGAATGGCTGCAGATGCGCCAGTGAAAATTGGGCATCGTCAATCCCGATAAATCCCTTGGCCAGATGATCCGGCCAGTACTTCTCCTTCATCGATACACGCCCTTCTTGCTCCAACACCGATTTACCCGGCAACAGAGTGCAGCCACAGCGCCGCTACCAGCAATGGATGACTCGGCATTGCCCCAGGGTTCGCCGCAATCTTTCAGATGGGCAGGCGTGCTTGCCGGCAAGCACGCGCGCGTACCAGCGCCAATCCTTCGTGGTCCCAGCCATGACTTCGGTGAGCCTACGCTAATCGGAGAGCTTCTCGCTAACCTTGATGACTCAGTACTGCAGGAGCTGGAAATGGGTCTATGCGTTTCGAAGCCGAGCGTGGCAGGGTCACCTGACCATTATGCAACTCACGCCCTAGAGCAAACCCCGCCCTCTACGCCTTCATCCTCCGAGGCGCCCATGTCACCCAGCCTGCATGGCTTGCCATCACTCGGGGCTCGCAGGGCGAGGCGGGCGGGCGCCGGGCGCCCGACCCTACAGCCGCACGAAGTTCAGCAGGCGGCCTACCAGCTTGGTATGCGCCTCAACGACAGACCCATCGAAGATGCGCGCGACCGCCAACGCCTTGCCGACGCCACAGCGACGGTGCACGAGACACGACTCGCCTTGCACCTTGGACGAGGCAATGTCGATAGCGATCTGAGGCTCAGCAACGGACGGAGCGCCACCTACAGCGCTCTGTCCTACACCCTCAGTAGAAATGACCAGAATTCATGGGCAGGAAGCGCACTGGCTTTGGGGGCTGGCAACTGTGACGAGAACGCAGCGATCAATGCACGTCAACATGCCGTCCGCATGGAGGATGGCGGGCAGATGATGACCGTACGTGACTACGGGGTGCCCCACATCTACGCGCTTTACCAGCCACCAGGCGCGATAGAGGCGGAGGAGTCCGCGGTGGTCCTTGACTCGTGGTGCGATGGTCCAGCCGTGCGACTAGGGGATTCGCGCTGGGCCGAAACGTACCGAACGACCACCACTGTAGTTGAACGATTCGACAAGCCTGACGCAATCGAAGCGCTGGACAGGACAAACGGATTCAGAGCCGAGATCGAGGATCCGCAAACTGCGCGGCATGCGTATGCGCGCGACATGGGGGCAGTCTTTCTTGCTAACCATGCCAAGCATGCGCCGGGCTACATCTTTTCCTCGATGCCGGTCATCGCCCCGGATCTTGCCGAAGGCACGCGTCAAAGACTGCAAGAGTACTCACAAGGGACGCTTGAGGATTTAGCCGCCGATGCTGCGCGGCAAGCCTACGGGCTGGATGAAGCGCAGCCCATTTCGCCGCGCACGACAACAGCGATCCTGGAGGACGCAGAGCGACTGGACGCCTTGGGTCGCCCGCCCTTGAGTTGGTGAACTGTCCTCTGGTCGCGGATGTGTCATTCTCAGAGGACAGCTGCACGGAATGTCAGAAGTTGGCTGCACTAGTGGATTGCAGCGCGGCGTATAGAGCCGTCTTGCTCACCTTGAGCCGTTTAGCGGCCTCTCGGACATTAAGCCCGTTGGCGATGTGCTCCCGCGCTCGCTGCAACTTGTCGGCCGTGACAACCGGCTTTCGCCCGCCCTTCCGCCCGCGTGCGGCGGCAGCGGTCAGCCCGGCCTTGGTGCGCTCGCGGATCAAGTCGCGCTCGAACTGGCCCAGTGCGCCGAAGACGTGGAAGATGAGCCGTCCGCCCGGCGTGGTGGTGTCGATGCTTTCGGTCAGCGACCGGAAGCCGACGCCACGCGCTTCCAGCGCGGCGATTGTCTCAATGAGGTGTGGCATCGAGCGCCCGAGCCGATCCAGACGCCAGACGGCCAGCACGTCGCCGGCGCGCAGGTAGGCCAGCGCATCAGCCAAGCCGGGCCTGTCGGCCTTGGCCCCAGAAGCCGTGTCCTCAAAAACGCGCTCGCAGCCTGCCTTGCGTAGCGCATCCGTCTGCAAAGCGGTGTCCTGTTCCGCCGTCGATACCCGCGCATAGCCGATCAGTACCATTACCGCCCCTTTTGTCCGTCTTTCTGTCCGCCTATCATAATGTCCGAAAACCCGTTAAGCAAGTGCATTGCCGGACAATGTCCGGCATGGCCGACTAATGATCGTTTGACGGACATTGACAGTAAGGCAGTTTTGCATTACAATGTAAAGCATCAACCTTGGATTGCGAGGGCAAACCATCATGACCACATTGACCGTTACCGCACGGGGACAAGTGACGTTTCGGAAGGACGTACTGCAACACCTCGGCATCAGGCCAGGCGACAAGATCGAACTGAACTTGCTGCCAGATGGTCGGGGCGTGCTCAAGGCGGCCCGGCCCGCAGGGACGATAGCCAGCTTTGTCGGCCTGCTCGCGGGCAGGACGCAGAAGGTTGCAACCATCGAAGAAATCAACGAGGCGGCGGCGCAAGGCTGGGCAGGTAAGCAATGAAGGTCGCCGTCGATACCAACGTCCTTGTGCGTGCGGTTGTGCGTGACGATCCCGCACAAGCGGACGTTGCCGCCGCAGTCTTGACCGACGCCGAGTTGATCGCGGTCGCGTTGCCGTGCCTATGTGAATTTGTTTGGGTGCTGCTGCGTGTCTACGGCTTCCAGCAAGCCGACGCGGCCAGCGCGATCCGGGCACTACTGGCCGCCGCGAATGTGGAAGTGAACCGGCCTGCCGTGGAGGCTGGCTTGCTGGTGCTCGACGCGGGCGGAGACTTTGCCGATGGCGTCATTGCCTACGAAGGCAACTGGCTTGGCGGGGAAACCTTCGTTTCCTTCGATAAGAAGGCGGTGGTACTTCTCACAGCGCAAGGGCAATCAACGCGCCTTTTGTGACGGACATGAGCATGAACGAATTCCGTCGACTGGCCGCGAAGATAAGGGGCGGCAGGGATTCGTGTAAAAAACAGCCAAAAGTGAGCTAATCGCTGTTGGTAGTGGAGTTTTGTTACCCAGAAATATCCGCTAACTCACTGATGCAATGGGTGAAATCCGAGCTTGTGAGTCATTTTTACACGTATGTCGGCTGAACCCCAGGCAATGGTCGTCTGGGCGCATGCACGTGGCGTGCAGTTGCGGCTGAACCAACCAGGCAAACCGAACCAGAACGCCTACGTCGAATCCTTCAACGGCCGGCTACGCGATGAATGCCTCAACGAGCACTGGTTCCCGACGTTGCTGCACGCGCGTACCGAGATCGAACGCTGGCGACGCGAATACAACGAGGACCGACCCAAGAAAGCAATTGGCGGCATGACGCCGGCTGCGTATGCCCAACATCTGGCAAACACCGATATCATCAACCCGGACTCTAAACCCGACCGCTACTCAGGGCGGGGGACGTCGCTGGGTGGCTAGTGTGCCCGGAGACCTCTAGTTATGGATGGATCAACTTTACGGGAGGCTGACACAGGCCGCCAGTACCGCATTGCGTTGCTCTTTGTCGGCTTTGAAATCTGCGACAGTGCGGGTTGGCTCGTTGTTGTTGCAACCAGCCAAAAGGGAGGCGAGCGAAAACACATAGATGAATTTTTTCATGGTTAAATTCTCTTAGTAGAGCGCGGCATTTGCGCGAGTGCAGCGGAAACTTCCGAAGCAACGATGATTTGGCGTATTGCAAGCCATCTTAGTGCCGCTTCTGGCATGCCGGCACGTGTGGCATCTAGAAAGCGCTCTCTGCCATTTATGAACGCAAGCCCGATAAACGACGCTGTCAACACGAACGCTACTATATTTGCTTCCAAGTCTGTGATCTTCTCGACGCTAGGAATAGAGATTCCAAGCGTATCGTACAAAATCCAGTAAAGTGCAGGTAATGCAATAGAAATTCCGCATATATCTAGGCAAAACATGTGCGCGTCGCCGCGCAAGGCATCATTGAAACGAGCAATTCCAAACTTTCGGACTGATAGCCAGAACCGAATAGGAAGTTGAATATATCCAGCAATCAGCATTAGCTCAATGAAGTACAGCATATAACCTCCTTAGAATTCGACCGGTTTCAACGGGGAAAATCCGCGACGCGCATTCATTTTTGCGTCAATCTCGTTTTGACGTTGCTCCTGAATTTTGTCCTCAGCCTGTGCCATCATTTGAAACAATTGAATTCTAATCTGCTCGTTGGCGATCATGGCTTGCTCCGACGCGATCCGTCCTTGCAATTCGGCGATCGACTTTGGGTCCTGTGTTTGATTTATTTGCCGCATCAAGGAATCTATTTGATCCAGGCGTGATTTTGCCGCTGCATATGCAGCTGTTGCGAAGGCTTTGTCCTGAGAAGGCTTTACGGCCGCCGCCTGGCAGGCTGTGCGCGCATCGGCTTGTGGCACCGAAGCACAAGCGTCATAGACCTGATTCTGATTGTAGATGCTTGCTGCACTACCACTAAGCCCGTTATAGCCGCCGCTGCGCACAGAGTCGTAGACGTTCTGCCAATCGGATGGCAGGTAATCGCGTAGCGCAGGGTTGTTCATGATCTGACCCAGACCGCGCGGGCCAGTGACTGCCTCGTATTGCTTCTGCATTTGGTTGAGCTGACCGACCATTTGATCGTACTGCGTCTTCCACTTCGCCATTGTTTCGATTTGATTGGTGACCGCTGGTAGGTCTGAAGTGACCGTCACAGGGACTTGCGCGTTGGCATAGCCGCCGAACATGAGCAGGCCGGCGAGAAGAAGCGATTTGATGATTTGCATGAGTGCCACTCCTATTGCGTTAGGAGGACGAGGCCGACTGTTCCGGCAGGGTCAGGAGGGGCTTAGCCCCCGTAGCCGCGCCTGTATGGCGGTGGGCTGACTATGCGGCCATTCTGCTCATGGCTGTCAGGGCCTTCTTTTCAGCCCGGCACCCGGTACGCACGAAGCGTTCTTGGGGCAACTCGACCCAGGGTCTTGGAAACGTATCGTCTTTACCAGCTGCTTCGGACGATGATTAGATTTTCGCTCAAATACGGCACATCCGCCAGATCTTCCAAGGCCTGATCGACGGTGCGGAACCATAGCTGCATGCCATGACTATCGACAATTACTCGGGATTCGGTGCCGTCATCGATACGCATGGCGTATCCCCTCTTTCGTTCGGCATATAAGATCACCTGAATTTCCCCTCTTCTTTCCAGACTGTCACAGTAGTCTTCGAGGTTACGAAAAGATAAAGATTTATCAGGCGTCGTGGTGCTCATTAGCTTTTACGTTTTCACCCTAAGCATTGCACCTATCTGGTCCATGTACGGCTTGCTGGCCCCTGGTGATGATCGCTGAAGGCTACGAACTGGCTCAATCGCTTTCTTCTCGCTCGCTTTCCTTCTTGCTTCCGATACCGCCACTCCAGCGACCGGCTCAAATTCACCTCTCTCGTAGCGCGAAACGATGGCTCTTAGCCAACGTTCTGGGGTGGTCTTGATGCTGTTGGTCGAAAGCACTCCGGTAAGTTCGTCTAAGAGAACCTGTGCTTCGTCAAAGTCGATTCCAGCCATCAGCAGTTCCAATGCACGCCTTTGTGGCGTGTTTAAGGAGTGCGGCCAAACAAGTTCTCTTCCAGCCGGGACACCTGCATCTGTGTCGTCAAGTTCGTTACCGCTGATGACCTTACACGCAGTGGGTTGTAGTGGTTTTTCATCAATAGTCTCAACTAGGGCCTGTTAACACATCCGAAGCCCATCAACGACTAGGACGAAGCTGAGGAATCCAAGGAACATGACATCCAGCTTCTCGAAGCGCGAGAAAATCCGGCGGTAGCCTTTCAAGCGACGGAACAGTCTCTCCACTTCGTTACGCCGCTTGTACATCTCCCGGTTGTATTCCCAAGGCTCGACCCGATTGGATTTCGGCGGGACCACCGGCACGAAGCCAAGATCGAGCGCCAACTGGCGGGTTTCGTTGCCTTCGTAAGCACGGTCCATCAACAAATGAATCGGCCGCTCCACTGGCCCCAGGTGTTCAAGCAACGCGCGGCCTGCAGGTGCGTCATGCACGTTGCCAGGCGTCAATCCAAAGGTGATGGCTGTTCGAGCATCTGCGGCAACCATATGAATCTTGGTGTTCCATCCACCGCGAGACTTGCCGACGGCCTGCGGGCCGTTTTTTTTAATGCACCCGTGCCATCGGGATGGAGCTTGACGCTGGTGGAGTCCAGCGAGACTGCTTCGATCTTGATGCGCACGATCTGGGACTTCTGCAATTGGGCGAACATCCGGTCCAGCACACCCGCCTTGGCCCAACGGTTCATGCGTGTGTAGACCGTATGCCAGTTGCCAAAGCGCTTGGGTAGGCCGCGCCATTTGCAGCCATGCTCGGCAACGTAAAGGATGGCGTTGACCACTTGCAGGTTGGTCATGCTGACATTGCTGCGCTGCGCCGGCAGGCAGTGTTCGATCAGAGAAAATTGTGCTGGCGTGATCTCCATACCCAATAGTTTAATCGCTCGGGCCATTAGTGTTAACAGGCCCTAAGTTGGTACTGCTCTTCTTGGTACTACTTACACTTGGTTTACCCCCCTGTCTACCAAGGCCTGACAGGCCATTGGATGAGTCGCCATGGCTTGGACGCCCATACCCCGGTTTTTGGGGGTATGGTTCAGGGTCTGACGTAGTCGTAGCAATGTGCTGCTTAGGTGTATCTGTAACAACTTGCAACCACTTTATTTTCCCTTGCGAATCACGCACCCGCTTTTGCTGGAAGTAGCCAGCAGCTTGCATTTCTCCCCGAGCGCGAAGCCACTGCTGCTCGCTCAACTTGAAGGTCTTACGTACATGCCAAATATTCAATTTGAAATCAGAACTTCTCCCTAGCATCCAGGATAGGACAACACGCGCCGTCCATCCCACTCGATGATCGGTCAAGATGTCATCTGGCACTGCCGAGTAGGTGCGGCGCTTGATGCTGATAAATTCGCTCATGACCAGACTAGCCTGCGACGCTGTTGGCAGGTATTACTTCTCCGTCAAGTAACAACGCGTTCTTGACTTGAAGCGTTCGGAAGTAGACTCGCCTCCCTACACGCAACATTGTGGGCCTGAGCTTTCGAGAAACCTCGTTATTCGAGTACAGCGCTACACGCATTCCGTCGGGAGAACGCCCTAAGAGAGCGGCAACGTCAACCAGCTTCATAAGCGGCCCATACTTCTGCAGTAGATATTCTTCAGTTGTCATAGGAGTGCATGTACCTACGGTTGGTTTCTGTAGATGCACATCCTCATGACTTCGAATCCATTGGTCAAACATCACGGAAAATTGCTCAAATACCAAGACGCTCTATATTGGCGTTGTTGCCAAGCACCCCCATATCGGCTGACAACCTACTTTCAGCTGGAAATAAGCCTAAAAACAGCGAAACACAGAGGTACAACAAATCCTACTTCCGTACACTTACGCCCTTAACGAAAACCAAATTAATACGTTTTGGTCGTGGCTCATAAAGTGCATTTGAGATAAAAAAGCGCATCTCGAGCAGCTATCAAGCAGCAGATGCAAGCTCCGATTTACGTATCAGCTAGGGAAGGTCTGAACAACGAGGCCTGAGAGTGCGGAATGTCGCATCGTTCCGGAGAGTCGCGTTTGGATTTTAGGATTTTCGCCATTTCTGGCGCTTTCCATGGGAATTCCCGGTTACAGGCGCACGCTCCCATGGCAGGCAGTAACTGCTTTCGCTTCATCCACAGATTGGAGAGCGCAAACAAGGTCAGCACGTGTGCGGTGTTCTTAGCCAGGCCGCGATAGCGGACCTGGTGTAACCGAACTGGCGCTTGATCACCCGGAACGGATGCTCCACCTTCGCGCGCACGCTGGCCTTGAAGTGTTCCCAACGCTGTTCCCGAGCACGCTCGCGTTTGTTGCCGATGGCTTGCAGCGTCGAGGGCCTGGCGGCAATGAAAATGCAGCCTTGCAGGTCTGCAGTTCTTCGCGTTTGTCCGCACCGGTGTAGCCGCTGTCGCCGAACACGCTGTCTTCTTTGCCATGCAGTAATGCGTGCGTCACCGTGACGTCGGCGACATTGGCGGCTGTGCAATGGACGTGGTGCACCAGCCCGGAAAATTCATCCACGCCGATGTGCGCCTTCATCCCGAAATACCACTGATTGCCTTCCTGGTCTGATGCATTTCAGGTCGCGCGCGTGATCGGCGTTCTTGGTCGAACTGGGTGCAGCGATCAGCGTCGCATCGACGATCGTGCCCGACCGCAGGCTCTGGCCCTGCGTGCCAGATGCGCGTTGACCGCGTCCAGCATCCGCGCGGCAAGGCCATGGGTCTCCAGCAGGCGCCGAAAGTTCAAAATCGTGGTCTCGTCCGGAACGTTGTCCAAGCCACCGAGCTGGGCAAACCTCCGCAAGATCGGGATCTCGTGCAACGCTTCTTCCATCGCCGGATCGCTCAACGCATACCACTGCTGCAGCAAATGAATCCGCAACATCGTCGCCAGTGCGTATGGCTGTCGACCAGGGCGTCCCGACACCGGATAGTGCGGTGCGATCAGACCGAGCAAGTGCTGCCACGGAACGACCTGCTCCATCTCGGCCAGGAAGATCTCCCGGCGGGTCTGCTTGCGCTTGCCCAGGCCTTCAGCGTCGCCGAACGTCAGTTGCATGGATTACTCCTCAACATGAGGCGGGTAGTGTCGCGTATCTATGGTGCGTTGTTCAGAGCTTCCCTAGGGAACCTCTGAACGAAGCACAGCAGATGCGCGACACTATTGCCACAGAGTGAGGAATCATCCATGCAACTGACGTTCGGTGACGCTGAGGGCCTGGGCAAGCGCAAGCAGACCCGGCGCGAGATCTTTCTGGCCGAGATGGAGCAGGTGGTTCAATGGCAGCAACTGCTGGGGCTGATCGCGCCGCACTATCCGGTGTCGGGACGCCCTGGTCGACAGCCATACGCACTGGCGACGATGTTGCGGATTCATTTGCTGCAGCAGTGGTATGCGTTGAGCGATCCGGCGATGGAAGAAGCGCTGCACGAGATCCCGATCTTGCGGAGGTTTGCCCAGCTCGGTGGCTTGGACAACGTTCCGGACGAGACCACGATTCTCAACTTTCGGCGCCTGCTGGAGACCCATGGCCTTGCCGCGCGGATGCTGGACGCGGTCAACGCGCATCTGGCACGCAAGGGGCAGAGCCTGCGGTCGGGCACGATCGTCGATGCGACGCTGATCGCTGCACCCAGTTCGACCAAGAACGCCGATCACGCGCGCGACCCTGAAATGCATCAGACCAGGAAGGGCAATCAGTGGTATTTCGGGATGAAGGCGCACATCGGCGTGGATGAATTTTCCGGGCTGGTGCACCACGTCCATTGCACAGCCGCCAATGTCGCCGACGTCACGGTGACGCACGCATTACTGCATGGCAAAGAAGACAGCGTGTTCGGCGACAGCGGCTACACCGGTGCGGACAAACGCGAAGAACTGCAGACCTGCAAGGCTGCATTTTTCATTGCCGCCAAGCGTTCGACGCTGCAAGCCATCGGCAACAAACGCGAGCGTGCTCGGGAACAGCGTTGGGAACACTTCAAGGCCAGCGTGCGCGCGAAGGTGGAGCATCCGTTCCGGGTGATCAAGCGCCAGTTCGGTTACACCAAGGTCCGCTATCGCGGCCTGGCTAAGAACACCGCACACGTGCTGACCTTGTTTGCGCTCTCCAATCTGTGGATGAAGCGAAAGCAGTTACTGCCTGCTATGGGGAGCGTGCGCCTGTGATCCGTGGAATTCCCAAGGAAAGCGCCAGAAATGGCGGAAAATCCGAAGATCCAAACGCGACTCTCCGGAACGATGCGACATTCCGCACTCTCAGGTCTCGTTATTCAGACCTTCCCTAGGCAACCCCTCTTCCGAGTCGGTCCAACTTTGATACAAGATCCTCAGCCCGCAGGTGTGTGTATCGCCGCAACATTTGCATGGATTTGTGACCACTGATCGCAGCAACCTCCTGGTCTGAAAGGCCTGCTTCAACAAGTCGACTGATTGCCTCATGCCGTAGATCATGAAAATGTAGATCCGCCATTCCGGAGTCGCGCTTGAGCTTCATCCAAGCTGGATTGAATTGGTAAGAGCGACGTTTACCGTCTCGCCCAGGCTCGCCATAGAACAGCAGATCGGTGTCGATAGGACGTACAGGGTTGGCCAACGCAACTCGCAACACTCGCACAGCCTCCTGGGTCAAGGGGACAGTCCGCGAACTTCCATTCTTTGTCTGCTGAAGACGGGCCACGCGGCGCACCAAGTCAACCTGGCTGCGGCGCAGGCCCACCAGTTCGGAAGCGCGCATTCCCGTTTCCAAGGCTAAGCGTACGATCCAACCGAGCATCGGATTTGAGTGGCCATCTACTGCGCGAAGCAGGCGCTGCTCCTCGTGCGGAATCAAGCGGCGATCTCGCCCAGGGCCAGGTGGCGGGCGCCGAATGCCTAGCACCGGGCTGTGGATGAGCCCTAGGCCCCATTCCTTCAATGCCACCGTAAACATGTGCCCAAGCAACGCGAGTTCCAAGCGCACCGTGTTGTTACTGCGCGGCCGGCGTTGACCCTGCGCATCCAGGTCTCCGGCCAAGCGTTCGTCGCGGAAGCGAGCAACGATCTCTGCGGTCACCGCCGCCAATGAATAACGGCCAAGATGTTTGATCAGAACTTCGGCACTGCGCACTTCACTGATCTGCGTGACAGGCCGCTTGCCTGGCGTGACTTCGGCCAGGTATCGCCGCATCGCAGCTTCAACGGTAGTGCGCTCGGAGCCGGCGCGGCGGATGTACACACCGCGCACCATCTCATCCTCGGTGCGCCTAGCCCAGTCCTCGGCATCACGCTTGGTGCGGAATGTCTTGATCGCAGGAGGCCATCCAGTCTTACGGATGACGGCCTTCCAAGAACCTGCGGGGGTTTTTACGAGTGTTGCCATAGGTCTCTACTTCCCGGACTGTACCGAAAATGTACCTTTGGCCTCTCTCTTAAGATGAGACGCGTCAGCAAATCATTGATTTTACTGGTGGGCCCACCAGGATTCGAACCTGGAACCAAAGGATTATGAGTCCTCTGCTCTAACCGTTGAGCTATAGGCCCGGCAGGGTGGGTGGCGAGATGCAGGGCATGTCGGACCGTCCAGCTGACGCGAAAGTTTACCTGTCCGTGCGCGTCGCTGTCTGCTGCATCAGGTGTCAATGAGGACGAGTGGCCGCATCTACCTGGGTTTGCGCATGCAGATACAGGAAAGCCCGGCGTGAGCCAGGCTTTAAAGGTGTACGCGCTCAATCTGTCCTGCCGCGGTATTCGAGGGTGAACGATCTAGCGACATACACCTCAGCAATTCCGAATCACTAATCCCCAACCCTCAACCCGGCCACTACGACATCTCAAACTGCGCATCGATCAACTTCCGCCCCGCGTGAAACCCTTGCGCAATAGCGTCCTGATACGTCTCCCAACCAGGCCCCTGGTCGTCGATGCGTGGCTGGCGTTGGCCGCCAAGCGCATACACATCGACCTGCAACGTCCAGTTGGCATCCGGCGCAGCGCGCTCGACGCGTACGCGGATTTCGTGATCGCGGTACGTGGTGGTTTCAAAGCGGCTTTGCCTGCTCATAAGGCGGTCTCGTGTGCGTGCGTCCGTCAACTTAGAAGGCACGGCTAGAACACCACGTGAGCTTTGGAGAAGCGCCGATTTCATGTTGCGGCGCCGTGCGGCTTCGTCGCCGATGCGTGAATGCCGTAGCGCCGCAATACGCTGCCGTGGCACGCATCCCCCGCACTTATTGCAAGTATCATCCTTCGGCTGCCCCATAACGCAACAGCCCCGCAGTTGCGGGGCTGTTGTGATCACTGCGCTGAAATCGCCCTGATATCAGTCGATATCGAGGAACGAGCGCAGCTGCTCCGAACGGCTCGGGTGACGCAGCTTGCGCAACGCCTTGGCCTCTATCTGACGAATCCGCTCGCGGGTGACGTCGAACTGCTTGCCGACCTCTTCCAGCGTGTGATCGGTATTCATGTCGATACCGAAGCGCATCCGCAGCACCTTGGCTTCGCGCGGGGTCAGACCGGCCAACACATCACGCACCGTCTCGGAGAGATTGATGTTGGTGGTGTTGTCGATCGGGGACTCCACATTGGTGTCCTCAATGAAGTCGCCCAGATGCGAATCCTCGTCGTCGCCGATCGGGGTTTCCATCGAGATCGGCTCCTTGGCAATTTTCATCACCTTGCGGATCTTGTCCTCGGGCATGTCCATTTCCTTGGCCAGCTCCTCCGGCGTGGCCTCGCGGCCGAACTGCTGGAGCATCTGACGGGAAATGCGGTTCAACTTGTTGATCGTTTCGATCATGTGCACCGGGATACGGATGGTGCGCGCCTGATCGGCGATCGAACGGGTGATGGCCTGACGGATCCACCACGTTGCATACGTGGAGAACTTGTAACCGCGACGGTATTCGAACTTGTCCACCGCCTTCATCAGGCCGATGTTGCCTTCCTGGATCAGGTCGAGGAACTGCAGACCGCGGTTGGTGTACTTCTTGGCGATGGAGATGACCAGACGCAGGTTGGCCTCGACCATTTCCTTCTTGGCCTTGCGTGCCTTGGCTTCGCCATAGGCCATCGCGCGGCTGATCTCCTTGATTTCGCCCAAGGTCAGGTAGTTGGCCTTCTCCATCTCGATCGAGCCTTGCTGCTCGGAGACGATCTGATCCTTGACGTCGCGCAGCGCCGACGACCACTTCTGCTTGCGCTTGAGGGCGTCTTCCACCCATTCCAGGTTGGTCTGATTGCCTTCCCAGGAACGGATGAAGTCCTTGCGCGGCATGCGCGCCACGGTAGTGGCCAGGTGCAGCACCTTGCGCTCGTGGTCCTTGATGCCGTTGACCACGCCACGCAGCTGGGTGACCAGCGCGTCGGTCAGCGGCAACGGCAGCTTGAGCGTGGTGAAGATGGCGGCCATGTCCTCGCGCGCCTTGACCACCAGCTTGTGCTCGGCGCCGTTCTTGGCATAGATCTTCTTGAACTTGGCGTACTCGTTGGCCAGGTTCTCCATGCGCGTGGCCACTTCTACCGGGTCCGGACCGGTCGGGCCGGCCTCTTCCTCGGCAGCGTCGTCGTCGCCATCTTCGGCGTCGTCGTCGTCGGCAGCATCGTCTTCGGAGACCGCAACCGGGCCAGCGGCGGCCGGCGCCGCGGCGGCGGCATCGGCTTCTTCGATCAGGTCGTTGAAGCCGACCACGATCTCGGCCAGACGCTTCTTGCCTTCCTTGTGCGCTTCGTAATCGGCCAGCAGCATTTCGGTCGACAGCGGAAACACGCCCAATGCTGCCTGGACCTGGCTCAGGCCTTCTTCGATGCGCTTGGCGATGGCGATTTCGCCTTCGCGGGTCAGCAGCTCGACCGTGCCCATTTCGCGCATGTACATGCGCACCGGGTCGGTGGTACGGCCACCTTCGGTATCGAGCGCGGTCAGCGCGGCGGCGGCTTCTTCGGCTGCGGTATCGTCAACCTCGCGGTTGCCGGTGTTGCCATCGTTGAGCAACAGGGTTTCAGCATCGGGCGCAACTTCATGGACATCGATGCCCATGCCGTTGATCATGCTGATGATGTCTTCGATCTGCTCCGGGTCGACCAGGTCGTCGGGCAGATGGTCATTGACTTCGGCGTAGGTCAGATAGCCCTGTTCCAGGCCCTTGCTGATCAGTAGCTTGATGTCGGATTGCTGGGCAGGACGTTCGTTGGCCATGGATGCTCGCGCCACCGGCTTTGAGATTGGAAAGAGGACCTAGCATTATACCAGCGTGAAGCCCCGTCTGCCGGATTCAAGACGAGACCGCTGGTGTAGCGCTGGCTAGGGCCTGAGAAGGAAGGTCACCGGGCCATCGTTGACCAGGTCGACAACCATATGGGCACCGAAACGCCCGGTTTCCACCCCGCCGCGATGTTTTTCGCGGCAGATCGCCACCAATTGATTGAACGCCCGTTCAGCCTCCAGCGGCGGTGCGGCCGTGCTGAAGCCTGGGCGGGTGCCGGAGCTGGTGTCGGCAACCAGGGTGAACTGGCTGACCAGCAGCAGCCCGCCCGCGGTCTCGGTGAGTGAGCGGTTCATCTTGCCGGCGTCGTCGGCAAAGACGCGGTAGCCGAGCAGGCGTTCGGCCAGCCGCCGGATCTGCGCATCGCTGTCGCCGGGTTCGACCCCGACCAGGGCCAACAGTCCAGGACCGATCTGACCGACGCGCTCCGCTTCGACAGTGACGCAGGCCTGGGTGACGCGTTGGATCAGTGCAAGCATGGGCATTGTGGTTGAGCAAACTGTGTCGCGCAGCATGCCCAGCACTGCCCGTACTGTCACGCGCGGGCCTTGGGCGGCCGCGCTGTTTAGAATTACGCGGATGAAACCTGATGCTCGCGCTCGCCTGCTCTACGCCACTGCCGCCACCGTGGGCCGCTTGCCGTGGCCGCTGCTCAAACGTGTGGCCGACGCGCTGGCCTGGAGCTGGCGCAAGCTCGATGCGCGCGAGAGCCGCGTGGCACGTCGCAACCTGGAGTTGGCGTACCCGGAACTGGATGCCGGCCAGCGCGCGCAGCTGCATGCGCAGGTGCTGCGTTCGACCGCGCGGCAGACACTGGAAGTGCTGCGTACCTGGACCCGCCCGCCGGCCGAAAACCTGGCACGCCTGCAACGCAATGGCCAGGAGCTCTACGACGCAGCACTGGCCTCCGGGCGCGGGGTGATCGTCGCCGCACCGCACTTCGGCAACTGGGAATTGCTCAATCAGTGGCTGTCCGAACGCGGGCCGATCGCGATCGTGTACCGCCCGCCGGAGTCGGACACGGTGGACGGCTTCCTGCAACTGGCCCGTGGCGGCGACAACGTGCGTCAGGTGCGTGCCGAAGGTCCGGCGGTGCGGCAGTTGTTCAAGGTGCTCAAGGACGGCGGCGCGGTCGGCATCCTGCCCGACCAGCAACCGAAGATGGGTGATGGCGTCTTTGCGCCGTTCTTCGGCATTCCGGCCTTGACCATGACCCTGGTCAATCGGCTTGCCGAACGTACCGGCGCGATCGTGCTGTACGGCTGGTGCGAACGCGCCGGTGGCGATCTGCAGTTCGCGCTGCATGTGCAGCCGTCGGACCCGGCGGTGGCCGATGCAGACCCGGTGCGCGCGGCCAGCGCGCTCAATGCGGGCATCGAACAGATCGCCCGGCGCGACCCGGCGCAATACCAGTGGACCTACAAGCGCTACACGCTGCGCCCGCCAGGCAGCGGCGAGGCCAATCCGTATGCGACGGAGCGGCATCCGCACTAGATTAGCCAGCACACCGACGGCACGGCTACGTTTTGCTAGCCGCTCCTGGCTGCAGATCCTGTGCAACAGATCCCGTGCAACGCTGCGTTGACACGCAGCGCATTCCGATCTTCTCCATCGCAGACAGCCACTGGGTGAGGCCGCGTCGCAGTGGCTCGCTACATCGCCCGACCGCTCAGCCCGGCTCAAACAAGGGTGCGAACAGAGCGCGGCACGCCGTGTCGGCGCCAGGCAGCACTATTCAATCGTCGTGTGGATCGGCCGGTGTGGCCAGAATGCGCTGATAGAACGCCAGATCCAGCCAACGCCCGAACTTGAAACCGGCCTCGCGCACCGTGCCGGCGTGGGTGAAGCCGAATTGTTCGTGCAAGGCAATGCTGGCCTGATTGCTGGCATCGATGCCGCCGACCAGTACATGCACGCCGCGCTCCTGCGCCGCGGCGATCAAGGCCTGCAGCAGCGTGCGCCCCAGCCCTTTGCCGCGATGGTCGCGGTGCACGTAGATCGAATGCTCCACGCTGTACTTGAACGCCGGCCAGGCGCGGAACGTGCCGTAGCTGGCAAAGCCCATCAACGTGCCGTCGGCGTCTTCCACACCGATCACCGGAAAGCCGCCCGCCCGCTTGGTCGCAAACCAGCCGACCATGCTCTCCGGCGGCCGCGGCTTGTAGTCGTACAGCGCCGTCGAGTTGGCGATGGCATCGTTGAAGATGTCCAGGATGGCGCTGGCGTGGCGGGCTTCGCTGCAGTCGATAAGAGACATGGGGTCCTAGGCGGGCAGAGGGTCTTGGGATTAAAAAGCATTGCCGGGCGATGAACAACGCGACCGGCATGCAACCAATCGGCGCCTGCTGCGCCACCCAGTCTGCAGCCGCTGGATGCACCGTTCCACCGCGCCGTGGCGACCGGGCGTTGCGAACCACGCGACAATGGCGTCACGCGACCACCCAGTGGCTGCGGCGGCGGCCGCCTTGAAGCGGCCGTGGCAATCCCCATCTGGAGTCGTGCATGAGCAGCCCCGTCCCCTCCCCCAGCGCACACGCCTTCGGTGATCCGGCGGCGATCCGCTGTGAGCGCGCCGCCTCCGAACTGCGGTCCGGCCGCCCGGTGCTGCTCACCGCGGCGAGCGGGCAGTCGCGCGCGGTGTTGGCGTTGGACAGCAGCACCGCGCAGTCGTATGCGGCCTTCGCGCGTGCGGCGCAGGGGCGTCACTATCTGTTCGTCACCCCGACCCGCGCCCAGGTACTGGGCTTGAGCGCGCAGCAGGGCGCGCGCGTGGCGCTGATCGAACACAGCTATGACCAGCTTGCCGCGCTGGCCTACCTGCGCGATACCCCGGTGCCGACGCAGTGGACACCCGGCGATGCACTGGACGCAGGCTCAGTGGAGATCGCGCGTCTGGGACTATTGCTGCCGGCGATGCTGGCGGTAGACCTGCGCGACGCAAACGACCAGGCCGCCTTCGCCGGCTGCCAGTCGCTGGCGCTGGACGATCTGGCCACCGGCTGCGCCAAATCCGCCGCCGCCGGCTACGAGCTGGTCACGCGTACGCCGGTGCCGTTGCGCGGCCTGGGCATGAGCGAATTCGTGGTGTTTCGAGGCGGGGTGGCGCAGCGCGACCAGGTGGCGATCGTGGTCGGCCAGCCCGACCTCTCGGCTGCGGTGCCGGTGCGCGTGCATTCCTCGTGCCTGACCGGCGATCTGTTCGGCTCGCTCAAATGCGATTGCGGTGATCAGCTGCGGCACGGCCTGGCCAAGCTGAAAGACCTCGGCGGCGGCGTGCTGCTGTATCTGGACCAGGAAGGCCGCGGCACCGGCATCGCTGCCAAGATGCGCGCTTACGGCTATCAGCATGCAGGGCTGGACACCATCGATGCCGATGCGCAGCTGGGCTTCGGCCCGGACGAGCGTCGCTACGGCAGCGCGGTGGCAATGCTGCGCGGCCTGGGCATCGGCCGGATCCGGCTGTTGACCAACAACCCCGCCAAGGCCGAACGCCTGCGCGCGGCCGGCATCAGCGTCGAAGACCGCATCCCGGTCACCGGCGACATCACCCCCGAAAACGAGCAATACCTGCGCACCAAGGCCGCCCGTGCCGGCCACGCGCTGGATGTGGATGCGCTGATTCTGGCCGCGCAGTAAGCGCGGCCTGCGCCGGATGCGCCCGCCCTCGGCGCCCGGCTATGCTTGCGCACCGCTTCTGCAGGCCAGCCTAGTGCACGACGCTCCACCTCCGCACCCCGATGTCATCGTCCCAGCCGCTCCGGCAGAGAGTCCGGCCGTGGACCACGCGCAGTGGCAGGCGCTACCGCAGCGTGGCGCCTATGTGGCCGGGGTGAACGGCGCACTGGGCGGCGGATTCGCCGGGCTGATTGCCGCTGGCGTGATGGCCACCGCGCTGCACGCCTGGGGTTACTGGCCGGTGGTGCTGGGTGTGACGTTGGTGGCCGCTGCACTGGGTGCCTGGTTTGCGGTCAAACGCCATCGCCTCACCCATTGGAAGCTCGACCAGCATGGCCTGGCGCTGCAACGCGGCCACCTGTGGCAGAGCGACACACGGATTCCGATCTCGCGCGTGCAGCATGTGGATCTGCGCCGCGGCCCGATCGAGCGCGCCACGCGCCTGACCACACTGGTGGTGCACACCGCCGGCAGCCGGCTCAATGCTGTGGCGCTGTCCGGCCTGGATCAGGACGATGCCGAGCGGTTGCGCGACCGCCTCGCGCGCCAGCTCGATCACGACGACGACGCGCTGTGAGCGCGATCGAACATCCCGGCGACGCCGAACAACGCCTGCACCCGCTGTCGTGGATGTTCGTGCTGCTGCAGCAGATCCGCCAGTTCCTGATTCCGCTGGCCGCGCTCGTGTTGTTCGGCAGCCGCGACGGCAGCCGCGATTTTGCCGACCACATCGCCACCGGCGTGGTGATCGCGGTGCTGGTGGCGATTTCGGTGCTGCGCTACTTCACCTACCGCTACCGCATCGGCACCGACGGCGTGGCCATTCGCAGCGGCCTGCTGGAACGCAGCCGGCGCGACATCCCGTTCGCGCGTATCCACAACGTGGTGGTGCATCAATCGCTGCTGCACCGGCTGGCCGGCGTGGCCGAAGTGCGGCTGGAATCGGCCGGTGGCCACAAACCCGAAGCGGAAATGCGCGTGCTGCGGCTGGATCAGGCACTGGCGCTGGAAGACCTGATCCGTCGCCGCGCGCAGCACACCGATGCCGCCGCGCCGCAGGTCGACAACAACAGCAACACGCTACTGCGCCTGCCGATGGGCGAGGTGATCCGGCTGGGGCTGATTTCCAATCGCGGCATGGTGGTGGTGGCAGCCAGTTTCGGTGTGATCTACCAGATGATTCCGCGCCGCACGGTGTCCAACTTCGTCGAACACAATGGCGAGCTGGCGTATCGCTATGTCAGCCAGATCCATCCGGGCACGGCACTCACCGCCGCGTTGGTGCTGATCGGCTTTTTAGCGGTCTTACTCGCAATGCGCGCGCTCTCTGTGGCCTTGGCGGTGGCGCAATACCATGGCTTTCATCTCAGTGAATCCGAGCGCCGTCTCACCGTGGAGCGCGGCCTGCTGACGCGCGTCCGCAGCAGCGTGGCGTTGCGGCGGATCCAGTCGTGGACGCTGTACGAAAGCCGCCTGCATCGCCTGTTCGGCCGGCGCCAGTTGCGCGTGGACACTGCCGTGGCAGGCACTGGCGATAACGAAGGCAGCGCGTTGAAGGAACTCGCGCCGATCGCCGACCCGCAGCGCTGCGATGCCTTGTTGCAGCGCCTGCTGCCCGGTGCTGCCTGGCCGCCTGCGCAGTGGCAATCGATCGCCACGCATTGCTGGTGGCGGCTGAGCCTGCCCACGTTGCTGTTGCTGCTGCCGCTGATGGCCGGCCTGGCCTGGCAATTCGGCAGTCAGGCGGCGTGGGTGTTGCTGTGGTTGCCGTGGAGTGCGTTCAAGGCGCATCGCCAGGTGCAGCGCATGGGCTATGCGCTGGATGCGCGGTATGTAGCCGTGCGCGGTGGCTGGTGGAAGCGTTGGTGGCGGCTGGCCGAACTGGACAAGCTGCAGGCGCTGCAACTGCAACGCTCGCCGCTGGATCGGTTGTCCGGCACCGCCACGCTCTGGCTGGACACCGCCGGCGCCAGCGCAACCGGCCCGGCGTTACGCCTGCGCTTTGTGCCGTTGGCACAGGCGCAGCAGCTGCAGGCACAACTCGGTGCGGCGTTGACGCGGCGCAAGCTGCGCTGGTGATTGGTGATTGGTGATTGGTGATTGGTGATTGGTGATTGGTGATTGGTGATTGGTGATTGGTGATTGGATCAGCGATCGCTGATCGGCATTGGCATCGCGCACCACCAGCAATCAACGTTGCGCCGGCCCCCAGTACCCGAGTTCGCGCCGAATCTGCAGCCCGCGCCATAGCGCACCCAACGGCTTGCGTCGCACCGGGCCGAGCTTGCCGGCGATGAAGTCCTCGGTCGCGGCAATCACCCGCGCCGACGATTGCCCATCGCGATATGGATGGATCGCGTCGGCATAACTGGCCAGCGCGCTACGCAGCGCCGCATCCGGCGCCAGTGCGCGCGCCAGTTGCTGCGGCAACTGCTCTGCTTGCTGAAAGTCGAGCATATGCGGCTGCGGCACGCGGTTGCGAAAAGTCACCACCGGTTTGTGCTGCACCACGAATTCGGACACGATCGATGAGGTGTCCGACACCAGCACATCGGCCGCACGCTGCGCGGCCGCGACCTCTTCGGGTTCGACGAAGCGGGCATTCGGCCCGGCCAGCGCGCGATAGCGATCGAACAGTTCTGGCGCGCACTTGGGATGCAAGGTCAGCAGCCAGTAGTGCGTACCGCGCGATATATCGGCGGCGATCTCAGCATAGAGCGCAGGCGCAGCGCTCAAGCGCTCGGTAAACGTGGAGCCGAACAGGATCACAGGCCGCCCGTTGGCTGGCGCGCGCAACGCGGCGCTGCGTCCGCCATCGTCGCGGAACACCGGGTCGAGCTTCGGCCAGCCGGTTTCGACCACTGCAAAATGCCCTTCGCGCGTGGCCAATGCACGAAACGGCGCCGTGGTGGCCGGACCTTGCGTGCAGTACAGATCGAACAGACCGCGCACGCGGAAATGGCCGCGATTGTCTTCGCGCTTTTGCACGTTGAAACCATGGAAGAGCTGCACCTTGGCGCCGGAGATAAACGGCGGCACCCAGTTGGCTGCGCTGAACACCGCACGCGGACCCAGCGCCAGCGCCTCGCGCAGGCCGACCTCGCGCACACCCGGCAAGGCCAGCCCACGCGCACCGCCCTCGAACCAGGCCGACACGGAGTGGCCGCGGGTCTGTAATGCCTGCGCCAATGGCGCCAGAATAGGCAACGCGTAACGCTCCGTTGCGAACAGCAGGTACTCGGCCATCACATGTCCTCTTTGACCGCACCCGACGAACGGCCGCGCATCAGCGCCTGCATTATCGCGTTCAACGAGGCCGATCGCCTACGCGACTGTCTGAGCTCGCTGGCGTTCTGCGACGAGATCGTGGTGGTGGACTCCGGCTCCACCGACGCCACCGTGGCGCTGGCCACTGCGCTTGGCGCACGCGTGTTGCAACGCGACTTCGACGGCTATCGCAGCCAGAAGGCGTATTGCGTCGAACAGGCCAGCCACGACTGGGTGCTGTGCCTGGATGCCGACGAACGCGTCAGCGATGCCTTGCGCAGCTCGATCATCGCCGCGCGCGATGCGGGCTTCACCGAGGCGGCCGGCTATCGCTTCGCACGGCTGTCGGATTACTTCGGCCGCTTTCTGCGCCATGGCAATGCCTATCCCGATCGCGTACTGCGCCTGTTCGATCGCCGGCGCGGCGGCTGGCGCGGCAAGCGCGAGATCCACGAAGCGGCGAGTGTGGATGGAACCGTCGTCACCCTGCCCGGCGATCTGATCCATTACCCGTATCGCTCACTGGCGCAGCAGCTGGCCAAGACCCAGCGCTATGCGCAGATGATGGCCGAGCACGAGTACGCACGCGGCAAACGCGCGACCTGGAGCAAGCTGGTGCTGGCGCCGGCCTGGCGTTTCTGGCGCGGCTATCTGCTGCGTGGCGGTTTTCGCGATGGCTGGCACGGGCTGATCTACGCCTATGTGCGTGCCAACTACGTGCGCCAGAAGACCATCATGTTGTGGCTGCTACAGCACAACCAACCGGTGCAGGACCCGCCGCGTGCGGACGATCAACGCAGCGACTGAGATGCAGCCTGCTGCGCCTGACGCGCTGCCAGGCCAGCCAGCACACCGACCATCGCCGTGTAGAAACTCGCCGAGACCTGATGCGCGAACATCGATTGGGTCAATCCACATAGCGCGTAGCTGATCACGATCATCACGCCGGCCGCTGCCGGCCCGCGAAACTGGCGCTGCCCGCTGCGCCGATGCAATCGCACGAAGATCCACAGCGGCACGCCATACACCGCGATCAACAGCAACAGGCCCGGAACGCCCTGCGTGGCGCCCCATTCGGCCAGATCGTTATGCGCGTGACCCAGATGACAACGCAGCAACCAGGTATCGCCGGCACACACCGGCAACTCGCGCATCGCATCGTCGAAACGCCCGACGCCCACGCCAGTGAGCGGATGCGCGCGCAAGGTATCCCAGGCCACATGCAGCCGCTCGATGCGGGCGCCGGCAGACGAATCGCTGTCGCCGACCTCGTAGCGTTGCAGGTCTCTCTGCAATTCACCCAGACGCATTTGATCGGTCAAGGCCGGCACGCTGACGATCACGCCCACCGCCAGCACGGCGCTACCGATGAAGGCCAGCAAACGCATGCGCGGGCTATGCCAGGCCGCGCCCCAGATCAGCACACCCAGGGTCACCAGCAACGACAGGTACACACCACGGCTGCCACTGAGCACGATGACCACCACCGCAGCGATGGCCGCGCCGACCAGCCAGCGCACGTTGCCCACCGGGCGACAGAACACCGCCACCACCAGCAGCATCAGCGCGATATCGGCGAACACAATCGCGTTGGTAAAGCCTTCCGCGCGGTCGGCACCGTTCATCACCTGCAACAAGGCGATCAACATGGCTGCGAACACGCCGGCTAGTGCGCCGCGCCACAACCAGACCTGGCGCGGCTGCAGCGCGTACGCCCACAACGCAGCCCACGGCAGCACCAGAAAGCGCGAGCGGTTATCGACGTCGCGCAGCCCATGTTCGAACAGGGCGATCGACAGCAGCGACATCGCGATGACCGCCGCCGTCAGCCAGCCCAGCGCACGCAGCGACCCATCGCGCGTGACGATGCCCGCACGCAGGTTGCGCCAACCCACCAGCGAACCGAGCAGCAGGCACACGCCGAACGGCAGCAGGCCGCTCGGCATGCTGACCACCAGTGCGGTCATCAGGAACACGCCCAGTTCGGCGATGCGCACGCCTGCCCGCGATGCGATGGGGGCAGCCTGCGACAGCGAAGCGGGTTGAGTGGGCAAGGAATTCATCGAGCATCGGTGGCGAAAGGGAGGTAAAGCGGGCAACACTCAGCGGCAATGCCGGCCAAGCTAACGATGCCCCGCATGAATCGTCGCTAGACAGCGGCCAGCGGCACCATTGACGCGGCGCAAATCGGGCCCGGGACCAGGGCTCGGTGCCCTCATTCGGTCTCCAGGTTGCCCTGCTCCTGTGCTTCCACCGCCCGCTCGTTGGAGCTCGCCACGCAGCTGCCCTGCACCGCATCGGCCGGCACCAGCCACCAGCGACGACGGTTGGCCACCCCCACCAATTGGCTGCGACTGCGATCCACGCAGGCCAGCAACGCCGTCTCCTGCACCAACAGCCAGCGTTGCGCAGGCTGCTCTGCCTGCCAGGTCACCCCGCGTTGCAGCTGTTGTTCCCACGGCACCTTGAAGCCGAAGGTCTGCGCGGAGCGGTCGGCCATCAGCAGGTTCTGCTCTTTCCAGGCCACCAGCCCGAGCTGCGCATGCGCCCCGATCCGGCGCCCGGCCTCGCGCATCACCGCGCCCGACGAGCTGGAGTCGTTGAAGATCGGGTAGCAGACCAGCCCGAACGCCACCCACCACGCACCCAGCAGCGAGGCGACCGCAAGCGCGGAGCGGCGCACCCGCAGCAACAGCAGGCTGGCTATGCCCCACACCCCCACCGCCAGCAACAGCCAGCCGAGCGGGTCGGTGGCCTCGCTGCCGACCCCGCGGCTGTCCATGATCTTCTGCTCGAAGCCCGGATGCCCGATCAGCATCGCCACCCCGCCAACGCTGAAGACCACCGTCAGCAGCAGCGCGAATCCGAATAACACGCGCTGCACCCCGGCCCGGCGCAACAGCCCCGCCGCCAACGGCGCCAGCGCCAGGCAGAACATCGGCAGCGCCGGCAGGATGTAGACATCGCGCTTGCCGCTGGGAATGGTGAAGAACACCAGCACCAACAGCCACCACGCCAGCGGCAGCAGATAGCGCGGATCGCGGCGCTTGAGCCGTCGCCGCCAGGCCGGGATTGCCCATGGCAGCAGCAGGATGGTCGGCAGCCACATCGTGGCCATGCCCTTCAAGTGGTACCAGACCGGTTGCGCGTGGTCCCAGGAGCTGGCGTAGCGCTTGGCGGTCTGGCGCAGCAGGATGTCGTTGAGATACACGCGGTATTCGGGCTGACCTGCGGTCAGCGCGGTCACCATCATCGGCACGAACCACAGCAGGATCGCGACAAAGAAAAACAGCGGCCCCAGCCAGAAGCGCCGATCGCGCACATGCACGCGTACGCCCGGCCAACCGCGCGCCGACGCAATGCCGGCCGGGATCAGCATCAGCAACGCGATCACCCCGACGCCTTTGGTGATCACGCCCAGCCCGGCGGCGAACCAGCCCAGCGTCCACCAGCGCCAGGCCGGGCCCATCAACAGATGGCGCAACAGCCCGTAATTGGCCAGGGTGATCCAGAACACCACCAGCGGGTCGATCTGCGCCTTCTTGGCCTGGAAGGTGAAGTGCAACGTGAACAGCAGCATCCAGGCCGCATACAGGCCGACGCGCCGGGTCCACAGCCGCCGCCCCAGGTCGTACACGCAGGCCAGCGTGCCCAAGGCTGCCAGCAGCGACGGCAGCAGGAACGCCACCCGCCAATTGCCCAGCAGCGTGTAGAACAGCGCCTGCAGCCACATCAGCATCGGCGGCTTGTCCGAGTACAGCTCGTTGCCGCGATGCGGGAACAGCCAGTCGCCGCTCAGCACCATCTGCTTGGCGACCAGCGCAAACCGCGGCTCGTCCGCCGGCCAAGGGTCACGCAATCCCAGCCCGGCACCGATGACCAATACAGCGGTGATGGCCAGCAGCCAGAAATCGGTGGAAGCACGGGTCTTGAGCATGGCCGGCGGCAGTGGGAAGCAGGAGGGAGCGCCGACTCGGCGCGCGATCAGGAGGTTTTTAGCAAAAGCGCGTAGAAAAATCCGTCGCAGTGCTGCTCGCCTGGAAACCGCTGGCGCCCCGGCCCTGCCGCATGACCAAACTGCGCACCCAGCGACTGCGCCTGTGCATCGGCAGTACGTTGCAAAAACGCCTCCACCTGGGCCTGGTTCTCACGCGCGAGCAAGGAGCAGGTGGTGTAAAGCAACTGCCCGCCCGGACGCAGCGTGCGCCAGGTCGCATCGAGCAAGCGTGCCTGCAAGGCGCTCAAGACATCGATATCGTCGGCGCGGCGATGCAGCAGCACATCCGGTTGACGGCGCACCACGCCGGTGGCCGAACACGGCGCATCCAGCAGCACCGCATCGAACGGCTGCCCGTCCCACCACGCGGCGGGATCGGCGGCGTCGGCCGCATGCAGTACGACCTGCGCGCCTGGCACGGTGCGCTGCAGGGTCTGCTGCACGCGTTCCAGCCGGCGCGCATCCACATCCAGTGCAGTGAGCTGCAGGCCGGGACGACGTTCCAGCAGGTGCGCCGCCTTGCCACCGGGCGCGGCGCAGGCATCGAGCACACGCGCGGACGCGGCCAACTGCAGTGCATCGGCCACCTGCTGCGCAGAGCCGTCCTGCACCGAGACCTCGCCTTCGGCAAAGCCAGGCAATTGACTCACCGGCAGCGCACTGTGCAAGCGCACCGCATCCGGCAACACCGCATCGATTTCGGCAGCGATGCCCAGTTCGGCCAGGCGCGCGACATACGCGGCCGGATCGGTGCGCCCGCGATGCACCCGCAGCCACATCGGCGCCATCAGCGCGCTTGCAACGAAGATATCTTCGGCGTCATCGCCCCAATCGGCACGCAGCTGCTTGCGCAACCAGGACGGCCAACCGGCATCGGCAGACACCGCCGGGAAACCCTCGCGCTGCGCACGCCGCAGGATCGCGTTGACCATGCCGGCCTGACGCGGCCGGCCCAGCGCACGACACGCATCCACGGTGGCCGACAACGCCGCATGCGCAGGCAGTTGCAGCACGTCGAGCTGGGCGAAGCCGGTCATCAGCAACGCTTTCAGTTCAGCATCGCGCGGCGGCAACGGGCGCTCCAGCCACTGCCGCAGCGCTACGTCGTAGGCCGGGCGGCGGCGCAACACCGCAAAACAGATCGCCTCCACCAGCGCGCGGTCGCGTGGATCGCTCAGGCCGGGCAAGCTTGCGGCCAGCTCGGCCTTGAGCGAGCGGCCCTGGTCGAACACCGCCGTCAGCACCCGCGCAGCGGCCAGACGCGAGGCAACGCCGGCAGTGGCGGCTTCCGTCGACATCAGGTCAGCGCCGGCAGATCGCGGCGCGCGTTGAGGTAGTCGGCGGCGGTGATCGCCTTGCCGCCCTCGCGCTGCAAGACGCGTACCCGCAACGCACCCGCACCGCAGGCGATATCGATGCCCTGCTTGCTGGCAGCGAGCAGGGTGCCCGGCGCCTGCCGATGTGCCAGCTCCAGCGCCACTGCGCCATGCAGGCGCACACGCTCACCGGCCAGCATCGCCTCGGCCACCGGCCAGGGGTTGAACGCACGCACGCGCCGCGCCAGCTCCTGCGCCGGCTGCGCCCAGTCCAGCCGCGCCTGCGCCTTGTCCAGCTTGTGCGCGTAGGTCACTCCCTCGGCCGGCTGCGGTTGCGCCACCGGGCGAACGCCGGCACGCAGCAACCCCAGCCCATCGGACAGCACCTGCGCACCCAGCGCGGCGAGGCGGTCATGCAGCTGCCCGCCGGTTTCCTGCTCCCCGATCTCCAGACGTTGCGACAGCAGCACCGGGCCGGTATCCAGACCGGCTTCCATCTGCATCAGGCACACGCCGGTCTCGGTATCGCCGGCCTCGATCGCACGCTGGATCGGCGCGGCACCACGCCAACGCGGCAGTAACGAGGCATGCACGTTCCAGCAGCCGTAGGTCGGCGCGGCCAGCACTGCCTTGGGCAGGATCAAGCCGTAAGCCACCACTACCATCAGGTCAGCATCGAGCGCGCGCAGCGTCGCCAGGGCCTCGGGTGAGCGCAGCGTCTGCGGCTGAAACACCGGGATGCCGCGCGCGATCGCTTCCAGCTTGACCGGCGAGGCGGTCAGCCCACGGCCGCGGCCGGCAGGCCGATCCGGCTGGGTATAGACCGCCACCACTTCATGTCGCTGCGCGGCCGCGCGCAACGAGGCGACGGCAAAATCCGGCGTACCGGCGAATATGATTTTCATTGGGCAGGAGATTCGGGAGTGGAAATTGGGGAGTCGCAAGGGCGGATTCGGCAATCGGTGAGAGAACCGGCTTTCCGAATCCCGACTCCCGAATCCCGGCCGTCAGGCCACGTGTTTGCGCTGCTTGGCCAGTTTCTTGCGCACCATCTCGCGCTTGAGCGGCGACAGATAATCGACAAACAACTTGCCGTCCAGGTGATCCATCTCATGCTGGATGCACACCGCCAGCAGGCCTTCGGTGCTCAGTTCCTGCGCCTGCCCGTGGCGGTCGACATAGCGCACCGTGATCGCATCGGCACGGCTGACATCGGCATAGATGCCCGGCACCGACAGGCAGCCTTCCTGATACAGCTGCTCGCCCTGTTTGCTGACGATTTGCGGGTTGATGAACACCTGCGGCAGGTTCTTCTCGTCGCTGACGTCGATCACCATGAAACGCTTGTGCACATCCACCTGACTGGCGGCCAGGCCGATGCCGGGCGCCTCGTACATGGTCTGGAACATATCGTCGAGCAAGCGTTGAAATGCCGGGCTGGTGACCTCGGCAGCATCCACCGGCACGGCCTTGGTGCGCAGCCGCGGGTCGGGAAATTCGAGAATAGGGAGCAAAGCCATGGGGTTACCCGTGCTGGGAACACCGGCGCAGCGCCGGCAAGACGCTCCTATTCTAGCGCACTGCTTGCGTAGCGCCGGGGTTTCTGGACCATAGTGCGCGGACCTGTTGGGGAATCAGGCAAGAAGGCACTCATGTTGAAACGACTTCGTACGGTCGTCGCTGCGGCGATGCTGACCGTCGCGACCTACGCTGCCGCGCAAGCGGTGGGCGAACATCCAGAGACTTACGTGGTCCGCAAGGGGGATACCCTTTGGGACATCGCTGGGCGTTTTCTGCAAAAGCCGTGGCTGTGGCCGGAAATCTGGCAGGCCAATCCGCAAATACAGAACCCGCACCTGATCTACCCGGGCGATGTGATCAGCCTGGCCTACCTGGATCGCGTCGCCAAGGGCACTGTGCAGCCCGGCCCGCGTCAGGAAGCGCCGATCAATGCGATTCCGCTGTCGGAAGTGGAGCCGTTTCTCAAAAACCTGCGCGTCACCGACGACTTCGACGGCCTGCCGTATGTCGTGGGTCTGGAAGGCGGTCGTTCGCGTGCCACCACTGGCCAGTTGGCCTATGTGGTCGGCCTGGATGACGCGCAGCCGGGTCAGCGCTTTGCGGTGGTGCGCCCGACCGTGAAGTTCAGCCTGCCCAAACCCAACGATGATCTGGATATGGCCGGCAATAGCGTCGCCGGCTCCGGCAACATCTGGAAGAACTACATCGCGCCGAGCAGTCGCCGCGAGTTCCTGGGGTATGAACTGGCGCAGGTCAACGTCGGCACCATTACCCGCAGCGCGGCAGGCGGCAATTCCAAGGCGGCGACTTTGCTGCTGCAGGACAGCGGCCGTGAAGTGCGTGCGGGCGATCGCATCATCGCGGTCGAGGCACAGCCCTACGATCTGCAGTTCATTCCGCATCCACCGTCGGAACAGGCCACGCAGACCGAGTTACGCGTACTCGCCATCTCCGATGCCTTCATCGTCGGCGGTACCCGCGACGTGATCGCCATCTCCGGTGGCGCGCGCGAGGGCATCAACAACGGCACCGTGTTTTCGATCTGGCGCAAGGGCCGTACGGTCAGCGACCGCGTCAAACACTCGCGTTTTTCGCGGGCTGACGATGACTTCAGCGGTCCGGCCGGTTCCACCGTCGGCCTGCCCGACGAATACGTCTCGCACGCGATGGTGTTCCGCACCTTCGACAAGGTCAGCTATGCGTTGGTGATGGAAAGCGTTAAGCCGACCGGCCTGGGCTACATCGTCAAGCATCCAGACGCGCAGTAAGCGGGACAAAATCCGATGCTGTAACGCGACGGCGCCTGAGGGCGCCGTCGTCGCTTGCGGCCTACGCTGACCGCATGGCCCTGATTGCTCCCGACCTGCGTGCGTTGTTGATCCTGCTGCTGGCCGGCGGCCGCAGCCCGCCGCGCCGTACGCTGCTGACGACGTTCGCCTCGCCGACCGAGATCCTTGCCGCCGGCTCCGATGCATGGTGCGCTGCCGGCTGCGACGCGCTGCAATCGGCCCTGCTGCGTGTCCCCGACACGCAGGCGCTGGACGCAGCGCTGCACTGGTGCGCGCAGCCCGGGCATCACCTCATCGGCTGGCAGGATCCGGACTATCCCGCCCTGCTGCGGCATCTGATCAATCCGCCGCTGGCCTTGTTCGTGGACGGCGACCCCAATGCGTTGTGGCATCCAGCGGTGGCGGTGGTCGGCAGCCGCGCAGCCACCGCCGGAGGGAGGGAGCACACCCGCGCGTTCGCTTCCAGCCTGGCGGGCGCCGGGCTGGGCATCGTCAGCGGCATGGCGGCAGGCGTGGATGCGATCGCCCACGAGGCCGCGCTGGCCCGCGCCGACGGCATCACCGTAGCGGTGGTCGGCACCGGCACCGATGTGGCCTACCCCGCACACCATCACGGCTTGCGCGATCGCATCGCCGCGCGTGGTGCGGTCGTCAGCGAGTACCTGCCCGGCACAGCGGCGGCCGCGGGGCACTTCCCGGCCCGCAACCGGATCATCGCCGGGCTGGCATTGGGCACGCTGGTGGTCGAAGCGGCCATGCGCTCGGGCGCGCTGATCACCGCGCGGCTGGCAGCTGAGGCCGGGCGTGAAGTGTTCGCCCTGCCCGGCTCGCTGCACAATCCGCTCGCGCGCGGCTGCCATCACCTGATCCGTCAGGGTGCCACCCTGGCCCAGGAGCCGGCCCAGATCATCGACGGGCTGCGCCTGCTCTCGGGCGAGTTGGCCGATGCCTTGCGCCAGCGCCTGGCCGCCCCCACTGATCAGGCCAGGACGGCGCCCAAGGCCTCTACCGCGCGCCCGGATCCGGACTACCAGCGCTTGTGGCAGGCACTTGGCCACGACCCAACCCCTATGGATGCATTGGTCGAACGCACCGGATTGACGGCCGCCACGCTGTCCTCCATGCTGCTCATCATGGAACTGGAGGGAGACGTGGTCACCGAGCACGGTCGCTATACCCGCAATCCCTAGTTTCTTCACCTCCACAGCGTCGCGCGACGCAGGCCGAGGGGCAATGAAAGAGAGCATTCTTGATGTACTGCTGTACCTGTTCGAACATTATTTCAGCGAAGACGCGGACCTGGTCCGTGACCGTGACTCGCTTCAGAATGGCCTGATCCAGGCTGGCTTCAGCCCTGCAGAAATCAGTAAAGCCTTCGATTGGCTGGACGCGCTCTCCGAGCAGCGGCCTAGCGTTGCGCGCCCGCACGTCGACGGGCCGGTGCGTATATACCAGGGCCCGGAATTGGACAAGCTCGATGTGGATTGCCGTGGGTTTCTGATGTTCCTGGAGCAACACCGCATTCTCGATGCCGATCAGCGCGAGTTGGTGCTGGACCGCGCCATGGCGCTGGACCAGGACGAGCTTGATCTGGACGACCTCAAGTGGGTGGTGCTGATGGTGCTGTTCAACCAGCCGGGCGCCGAAGCGGCCTACGCATGGATGGAAACGCAGATGTTCCTCGACGAGCCTGAACCCGTACACTGAGGGTCGAAGCCGCGATGGAAGCGCGTGCGTGGGGACGGGAATGAGCAGTTGGTATTACGCCGAGGGCAACCGCCATCGGCGTGGCCTGGTGGCCGGCGAGGCCTTGCTGGGTCTGTATCGTGATCGCGCGATTGCCCTGGATACCCTGGTCTGGCGCGAAGGCCTGACCCAATGGGTGCCATTGTCTGCCTGCGCCGAAGAGCTCGGGCCGCCGATCTCCACCGATTTGAGCGCTGCAGCGCAGCCTCCGCCACTGCCATCGGCGGCGGCACACGTGTCGCCTGCCCACGTGGCTGTACTGCCAGCGCATCGCCTGCCGAACCACGGGCCGGGATGGTCGCTGGCGGTGGTCATGTGCGCGGTGGTGGGGATGTTTGTCCTGGTGGCGGTGATCGGCATTCTGGCTGCAATCGCGCTGCCGGCTTATCAGGACTATGTGGGACGCACCAAAGTCGCCAAGGCAGTGGCCGCGTTGGCGCCATTAAAGCCGCAGATCGCCGAATTTCTCGCGCAGGAAGGCCGTTGTCCGGTCAATGGCGACAGCGGCTTCCAGGCGCCCGAGCATTATGCAAACGACGTGCTGACCAGCGTGCGGGTCGGCCGTTTCGACACCACCCAGTGCGGCATCGAAGCGGTGATGCATGCACCGACATCGGCCAAGCTCGATGGCAAGGCGTTGTGGCTGGATTTCGACGTTGATGCGAGCAGTTGGCAGTGCAGTTCCGAGATCGACGACAACCAACTTCCGCCGGACTGCCGCGGTTAGAGCGCGTTAGCTCAAATGCATCTCACGCTCTAGCCAATCGTTTCACCCAAGGGGACATCAATGACGCAGTGGTATTACGCCGACGCCCAGCGCGAACGCCAGGGGCCGATCGACACCGACACGCTGGTTGCGCGCCTGTCGCAAGGCATCATCGACCGCTCCAGCCTGGTCTGGCGCGAAGGTCTGCCGCAGTGGGTGGCGCTGCGCGAGGTCGCGGCCGAACTGGGCGTCGACACACCAGTGCCGGCGCCCCCCGAGCCAACCGGATATGCGCCCGTGGACGTTCCGGGCAGCGAACCGCAGGCGACGGTTTTCCCGACCAGCGTCCCGGTGGATAACGCGCCCGCCGCAGCGGCGCCGTTTGCCGGCTCCGCTGCAGACGCTTCGCTCGCGCAGACCGAATCTGGCCTTGCCGATCACCATGCCGCAGTCGAGCAGCAGCAGGTTCCGCCGAGCGAGCACGCTGCACCGGCAGATCCAGCAGCGTGGTCCACCACGCCGGCAGACGCAGCGACAACCCAAGCGGCCTCAAGCCCGATCCTGACCGAGACCTCGGACGCGTCTGCGACGCCCGCCTACGCCTCGTCGCAGACACCCGCTGGCGTGCCAATTCCCAGCGCCTGGGAGTCCGTAGCCGCCGCGCCCACAGCAACCGTTGCATTGCAGGATGCCCCGGTTGTCTATGCCGGCCTGTGGCGGCGCGTGGCGGCCAGCATTCTGGACAGCTTCGTGACCACCTTTGCGGTGTATCTGATCGTGATCCCGTTGGTGTTCGTCGTGGCGCTGGCAACCACCCGCGGCGATTCCGGTTCGGCGCTGGACGACGGCAGCGCGCTTGGCATCGCGATGGTGGTGTTGTCGTATGGCATCGGTCTGACCATCCCGACGCTGTATTTCGCCTGGATGCAGTCCAGCCGGCACCAGGCCAGCCTGGGCAAGCTCGCCTGCGGGATCAAGCTGGTCCGCGCCGACACCAACGGCGGCCGGGTCGGCTTTTGGCGCAACGTGTTGCGCTACCTGGCCTACATGCTGATCAGCGTGCTCACCCTGGGCATCGGCGCGATCGTGGCGGCATTCATGGCCGGCATGACCCAGCGCAAGCAAGCCCCGCACGACAAAGTGTGCGAGACCCTGGTGGTGGATCGCTGGGCCTTCACCGATCACCCGGAGCGGCAATCCACGGGGCTGGACACAGTCACGATTGTGGTGCTGGCCATTTATGCGGTGATAGTAGTGATTGGCGTGATCTTCGCCGCAATCATGATTGCAGCGATCGGAATGAGCCAGAACTGAGGGTTCGTAGCCGAAGCCGCTTGACACGGCGGCGTCTGCCGTGATCTTTCTAATAAGAGAAATGAACGCCCGGGCTACCATCCCGGGCGTTGACGTGTGGGAAACAGGCGATCTGCTTCCCTCCACCGGCCAATTAGGCCACGCTACCTGCCCCCCGGGCCCTGCCCAAAGAATTAACCACCATGCCCAAGCACCTGCTCATCGTCGAATCGCCCGCCAAGGCCAAGACGATCAATAAATACCTCGGCAAGGACTTCACCGTCCTGGCCTCGTATGGGCACGTGCGCGACCTGGTCCCCAAGGAAGGTGCGGTCGATCCGGACAACGGGTTCGCGATGCGTTACGACCTGATCGAAAAGAACGAAAAGCATGTCGAAGCCATTGCGCGTGCGGCCAAGACCGCCGACGACATCTTTCTGGCGACCGACCCGGACCGCGAGGGCGAGGCGATCAGCTGGCACATCGCCGAGATCCTGAAAGAACGCGGGCTGCTCAAGGACAAGCCGATGCAGCGGGTGGTGTTCACCGAGATCACCCCGCGTGCGATCAAGGAAGCGATGCTCAAGCCGCGCGCGATCGCCGCCGACCTGGTCGATGCGCAGCAGGCACGTCGCGCGCTCGATTATCTGGTCGGCTTCAACCTGTCACCGGTGTTGTGGCGCAAGGTGCAGCGCGGCCTGTCGGCCGGCCGCGTGCAGTCGCCGGCGCTGCGCATGATCGTCGAGCGCGAAGAAGAGATCGAAGCCTTCATCGCGCGCGAATACTGGTCCATCGATGCGCAATGCCGGCATCCGTCGCAGCCGTTCAACGCGCGCCTGATCAAGCTGGACGGGCAGAAATTCGAGCAGTTCACCGTCACCGACGGCGATACCGCTGAAGCCGCGCGGCTGCGCATCCAGAAGGCGGCGCAAGGCGTGCTGCATGTCACCGACGTGGCCAGCAAGGAGCGCAAGCGCCGCCCCGCCCCGCCGTTCACCACCTCCACGTTGCAGCAGGAAGCCTCGCGCAAGCTCGGTTTCACCACCCGCAAGACCATGCAGGTGGCGCAGAAGTTGTACGAAGGTGTGGCACTGGGCGAGGAGGGCTCGGTCGGCCTGATCAGCTATATGCGTACCGACTCGGTGAACCTGTCGCAGGACGCGTTGGCGGAAATCCGCGACGTGATCGCGCGCGACTTCGGCACCGCCTCGTTGCCGGATCAGCCCAACACCTACACCACCAAATCCAAGAATGCGCAGGAAGCGCATGAGGCGATCCGCCCGACCTCGGCATTGCACACACCGGCGCAGGTCGCGCGCTTTCTGTCCGACGACGAGCGCCGTCTGTACGAATTGATCTGGAAGCGCGCAGTTGCCTGCCAGATGATTCCGGCCACGCTCAACACCGTCAGCGTCGATCTGTCGGCCGGTAGCGAGCACGTGTTCCGCGCCAGCGGCACCACGGTGGTGGTCGCAGGCTTTCTGGCCGTGTACGAAGAAGGCAAGGACACCAAGAGCAGCGAAGACGAGGACGAGGGCCGCAAGCTGCCTCCGATGAAGGCCGGCGACAACATCCCGCTGGACCGCATCGTCACCGACCAGCATTTCACCCAGCCGCCGCCGCGCTTCACCGAAGCGGCGCTGGTCAAGACGCTGGAGGAATACGGTATCGGCCGTCCGTCCACCTACGCCTCGATCATCCAGACCCTGCAGTTCCGCAAGTACGTGGAGATGGAAGGCCGCAGCTTCCGTCCCACCGACGTGGGCCGTGCGGTGTCCAAGTTCCTGTCCGGGCATTTCACCCGTTACGTGGATTACGACTTCACCGCCAAGCTCGAAGACGATCTGGATGCGGTCTCGCGTGGCGAAGCGGAATGGATTCCGTTGATGGAGAAGTTCTGGGGCCCGTTCAAGGAACTGGTCGAGGACAAGAAGGATTCGCTGGACAAGACCGACGCCGGCAGCGTGCGCGTGCTCGGCGCCGACCCGGTCAGCGGCAAGGAAGTGAGTGCGCGCATTGGCCGCTTCGGCCCGATGGTGCAGATCGGCACGGTCGAAGACGAAGAAAAGCCCACGTTCGCCTCGTTGCGCCCGGGCCAGAGCATCTTTTCGATCTCCATCGAAGACGCGCTGGAACTGTTCAAAATGCCGCGCGCGCTCGGCCAGGACAAGGACCAGGACGTCAGCGTCGGTATCGGCCGGTTCGGGCCATTTGCGCGCCGTGGCAGCGTGTATGCCTCGCTGAAGAAAGAAGACGACCCGTACACCATCGATCTGGAACGCGCGGTGTTCCTGATCGAAGAGAAGGAAGAGATCGCACGCAATCGGGTGATCAAGGAATTCGAAGGCAGCGACATCCAGGTGCTCAACGGCCGCTTCGGCCCGTATATCAGCGACGGCAAACTCAACGGCAAGATCCCCAAGGATCGCGAACCGGCGTCGCTGAGCTTCGAAGAAGTGCAGCAGTTGCTGACCGACACCGGCAAACCCGTGCGCAAGGGCTTCGGTGCGAAGAAGGCCACGCTGAAGAAGAATACGGTCAAGGATTCGTCGCCGAAGAAGACTGCGGTCAAGAAGACCGCCACCAAGACTGCTGCGACCAAGACCGCTGCCAAAAAGGCCCCGGCCAAGAAAACCGCCGCCAAGAAGGCCGCCAAGCGTGTGGTCAAGAAAGTGGCGAGCAAGGCGGCAGGCTGAGTCGCACGATGCAACCGGCACCCAGCCCTGCGCTCAGTTTGGATAACGCCGTCGCTGCCCTGACCCAGGGTGGCGTGATCGCCTACCCCACCGAAGCGGTATGGGGACTGGGCTGCGACCCGCGCCAGCAAGCGGCCGTGCTGCGGCTGCTGGCGATCAAGCGGCGCCCGGTCGACAAGGGCGTGATCGTGGTGGCCGCCAGCGTGGACGTCTTGCACGAGTGGGTGGACTTCGACGCACTGGAGCCTGCGCGCAAGCAGGAGGTACTGGCCAGCTGGCCGGGCCCGCACACCTGGATCCTGCCAGTCACCGCACAGGCGCCGCGCTGGGTCACTGGCGAGCATGACGGGCTAGCCGTGCGCATCAGCGCGCATCCGGTCGTCGCCGCGCTCTGCGCAGCCTGGGGGCCCCGTTGGTGTCCACCAGTGCCAACCTGGCCGGTGAGTCACCCGCACGCAGCCGGCAGGCGCTGGATCCGGCCCTGCTGGCCAGCATCGATGGCGTGGTGGATGGCGTGGTGGGCACGTTGGCGCAGCCGACCCAGATCCGCGATGCGCGCAGCGGGCAGGTCCTGCGCGACTGAGTGGATGCGGTGGCTTGTCAGGGCGGCACACCTGGACGCTGGACTGACGCGCGTGCACGCCAGGACTGGCACGAGTTCGGTCTTCGACCTAGCCTGACGTCCTGCAACGCTCGACTGCCCCGATACGCGGCTGACGCGCCACTGATCCGGCTGTGCGCCGCGCGAATCAGTTCAGCCCCCCTTTGCCCACAGCCTGGCAGACGCGCACACTGCGGGCATGCGTACCGTCCTGACCCTTCTGTTGATGGCCACCGCGCTGCCTGCGTCGGCGGCCAGTACCGCCAGCAAACCCGATCCGAACGTGCGGATCTACCGCTGCGTCAGTAGCACGGGCACCGTCGCGCTGCAGGATGCGCCATGCAGCAGCGGGCGCCAGCAGGTGCTGGACCTGCAACGCCCGCAGGATCCGCCGACGCGACCGGAACGCGCCGTCCTCGCCCCTGCCGCCGTCGCGACGCAGCCGCCGCGCGAGGTGCGCATCATCACCGTGCAGCCGCCACAGCCGATGTACGAGTGCACCACCGAAGACGGCAACCGCTACACAAGCGACAGCCCGGAAGGCAATCCGCGCTGGGTGCCGACCTGGGGCCCCGCCTATGTGGGCAACGGCATTGCCCCGCCGGTCAACGGCGGCGGCATCCAGCGTCCGCCGATCTCGGTGAGCCCGCGCCCGGCGCTATCGGTGCAGGGCGGCTCCGGGCGAGGTGGAAGCCTCCGCGGCAGTGCAAGCTTCGGTGGCCGCGACTATCAAGGCGACTATCAAGGCGGCTATCAGGGCGGCTACAACGGCGGCGGCTACGGCGGCGGCACGGTGATCGTGCCCTACGGGAATGTGCAGATCCGCGACGAATGCCATGCCCTGCCGGAGCAGGAAGTCTGCGGGCGGCTGGCCGATCGCCGCTGGGAGCTGATCCGGCGCTACAACAGCGCCTTGCAGAGCGAGCGCGAGGACCTCAGCCGCGAACAACGCGGCATCGACGCACGCCTGCAGCGCGATTGCGGCGGCGCATGAGGCGCTGTCTGCTGTTGTTGTTGATGGGATGGATGTCGGTTGCCAGCGCCCAGGACGTGACCATCTACCGCTGCACCGATCCGACCGGCGCGCTCACAGTGCAGAACATGCCGTGCCCGAAAGGCATGCAGCAGCAAAAGAAAGTGATGACTGCGCCGGCCGCCGTGCCGTTTGCGCCCGGCGGATCGAGCGCAGCATCGCCTGCGCGCACAGCGCCCTCTGCACAACCGCGCGCCACCCCGAAAACCGAGGCGCCCGCTGCTGCACCCGTTGCGGCACCAGCACCGGTTGCGCCGCCGTCACCTGCCACCCTCTACCTCTACACTGCCACCGCCGCCGTTATTCGAATGCACCGCGCACGACAACGGACGCTATTTCACCGAAGACCGCGAACCGGCTACGCGCTGCCTGCCGATGCAGACCACCAACCTGGCGGGCGGGCCGGCCACCGGCGGCGGCAGCGCCTGCGAGGTGGTCACCGATCGCTGCGCGCCGGTACCGGATCAGAGCCTGTGCGAGGCCTGGCGCAAACGCGCCGAGCAGGCCGAGGCGACCTGGCGCTTCTCCGACGAGGCGCAATCGGCCGAACGCAAGCAGCGCTACGATCAAATGCGCCGGGTGCTGGACGAAAGCCGCTGCGCGAATCCGTCCGCCACGCCTTGATGCTGCAACCAGCGGTCTAGCGCACAGGGCAGTCAGTTCGACGGCGCTGCGTTTGCTGGGCGGATGTTTTAAAGCCACTGGCAACCTACAGCGATCACCAGATGGCATGTGCGGTGCACCGACCAGCAGCGCAAGCGAGCAACCTCGCGGCCCCCTGACTCGCGCAGGCGGGTTAAAACCCGTAACGCAGGAATCCGCCATCCACCGCGATGCATTCGCCAGTGATGTAACTGGCCGCAGGCAGACACAGAAACCCGACCGCCGCGGCAACTTCCTCCGGTTCGCCGATGCGGCGCATCGGGGTGCGTTCGATCACCTGCTCGTAGTAATCCGGATCCGACAGCGGCCCGGATGTGCGACGGGTGCGGATGTACCACGGCGCCACCGCATTGACGCGGATGCCGTCCTCGGCCCATTCCACCGCCAGATTGCGCGTCATCTGCTGCAACGCGGCCTTGGTCATGCCGTACGGCGCGCCGCTGCGCACATGGGTGATGCCGGAGACGCTGCCGACGTTGACGATTGCCGAAGCCGCGTGGCGGGTCAGTAACGGGTGCGCATAACGCGACAATTCAAAGGCCGCGAACACGTTGGTTTCGAAGATGCCGCGCCACTGGTCTTCGGTGTAGTCGATCGCCGCGCGGGTGATGTTGCCGCCGGCATTGTTGATCAGCAGATGCAGGCCATCGGCGTGGTCTTCCACCCAGTCCAGAATGGCGCGACGTTCTTCATCGTCGGCCACATCGGCGGCCAGCCCATGCAATTCACGCTCGGGGAATTCTTCGGCGAGCTCGTCGCGCGCCTGCGCCAACGCATCGGCATCGCGCGCCACCATCAGCAGATCCGCGCCGAAGCCGAGCAGCTCGCGCGCGATGGCAAAGCCAATGCCGGCGCTGGCACCGGTGATGAGCGCGGTCTGTCCATCCAGCCGCCAACGATGGGTTGTCACGTGGGTGATCCTCTTTCAAGACGCAGGAAACGGCCGCTGCAGCGTGATTGACGCCTGCGTGCGGCCCGAGCGTTAGGATACCGCCACCCCAAGCGAGGTCACGACGATGAAACTGCATTGGATTCCTGCAGCCAGCCTGGCGTTGTTGCTTGGTGCCTGTCAGCGACCGCAACCTGCGCCCACCGATCAGAAGCCCGAGCCGCAGGCCACCGCCTTGCGCGACCATATCCAGGAACCGTTGAACAAGGCGCATGCGGTGCAGGCGGCCACCGATCAGGCCGCAGACGACCAACGCAAGGTGATCGACGCGGCCACGCAGTAACCGAAATCTGGTGTCTGAAGCACGCGCGTTTTGTGTCGAAGCCGCGACTGCGCGCGCCCGCATCACTGCATCGCCTGAGCGCAGAAACGACAACGCCGGCGCAAAGCCGGCGTTGTAGATGCATCACCTTGAAACGTGCTGCGTCAGAAACCGCAGAAGCAATACGCCAGCGACTTGACCGGCGTGCCACCGGCCTTGCTGTCATGCACGGCGTCTTCGACGAAGCGCAACTGGGTGTCCACTTCCGGCAGCGAGCGCGCCAGCATTGCGCGTGCCATAGCCGAATCGCCCAGCATCCAGGCGCCCATGCGGCTGCCGGCAAAGCCGCTCATGAACTGCGAGAACGGCGTGGCCGGCTTCTCGACATAGCGCACGCGGAACTTGCCCTTGCTCAACTTTGCCCGATCGGCCGCATCGGCCACTGCCTCCTGCATGCCGCCGAACGCATCCACCAGGCCGTGCTGCTTGGCCTGCGCCCCGCTCCACACGCGACCACGGGCGACCTTGTCGATGGCGTCCACCGACTGGTGACGCGCCTGCGCCACCTTGCCGGTGAAGTCGGCATAGCCCTTGTTGATCACCGCCTGGATGACCTGGCCGGCGGCCGGATCCAGCGGACGGGTGATGTCGAAGGCACCGGCAAACCGCGTGGTGCCCACACCATCGGTATGCACGCCGATCTTGTCGAGGGCGCGGGTCAGATTCGGCACCATGCCGAATATGCCGATCGAGCCGCTGATGGTCGACGGGTCGGCATAGATGCGATCGGCATTCATGCTGATCCAGTAACCGCCCGAGGCGGCCAGATCGCCCATCGAGACCACTACCGGCTTGCCGGCCTGCTTGAGCGCGACCACTTCGCGACGGATCTGCTCGGAGGCGAACACTTCGCCGCCGGGCGAATCCACCCGCAGCACCACCGCCTTGACCTCTTCATCGTCACGCGCCTGACGCAACAACGCGGCAGTCGATTCGCCACCGATGCGGCCGGCCGGCTGCTCGCCACCGCTGATCTCGCCAGCGGCCACTACCACGGCCACCTGCGGGCGGCTGTCCATGGACCGCCGCGCCTGCAACTGGGTGAGATAGCTGGCGAAATCGATGTTGCGGAAGCCGGCATCGGCATCGCTGTCGGCCACGCCGCGCTTGGTCAGCAAGGCATCGACTTCTTCGCGGGTCTTGAGCCCGTCGACCAGCTTCTGCTGCAGCGCGAACTTGGCCAGGTCGCCACCGGTGGCGGCCACGCCTTCGGGCAGCGTATCGATGCCGGCGGTCAGCTGCGCCGGGCTCAGCTTGCGCGCGGTACCGACGTCAGCCAGGTAGCGCTGCCACACGTCGTTCATCCAGAACAGATCCGCTTCCTTGGCGTCGGCCGAGGCCGCGTCGAGGATGTACGGCTCGGCCGCGGACTTGTACTCGCCCACGCGGAACAGATGCACATCCACGCCCAGCTTGTCCTGCAGGCCTTCGCGGAAATACTGGCGATAGCGGCCAAGACCTTCCAGCAGCACGCTGCCCATCGGGTCGAGATAGACCTCGTTGGCCTGCGCGGCCAGCAGGTACTGGCCCTGGCTCATGCTCTCGCTGAAAGCCACGATCTGCTTGCCGGAGGCGCGCAGCTTCTGTAACGCCGCGGCGACTTCGCGCTGCGAGGCGAAACCGGAGGGCTGAAACTTGTCCAGGTTCAACAGCACCCGTTCGATCTTGCGATCCTTGCCGGCCGCCTCGATCACCCGCACCAGGTCGCGCAGCTGCACTTCTTCGGCGCTCTTGTCGCCGACTGCCTTGGCCAGCGAACGGCTCACCGGGTCGGCGCTGAACTGCTCGACCAGGGTGCCTTCCGGGTTGATCACCAGCGTGGTGCGCTCGGCCAGCGGCTTGGTGCCGTCGCCACGCGCGATCGCCACCACAAACAGCAGCAGCATCAGGAACAAAAAGCCGAAAAACGCCAGGTTGAAGATCAGGCGCCGGGTGAAATTCATCACATCCCACAGGCCAACGAAGAAACTGGCGATGGGATTGCGACGCACGGGGTGGTTCATGGAAAACTCCGTCGAAATGACGCTGCATGCAAGTAATGCTGCCCAGCATACCGGCTGCGCAGCACGCACGGCATGCGCTGGAAGTCAGGGGGTCGCGTCGGCAGTCAGGCGCCGGCTGGTCTGGCGGAAACGCAGGCCCATCAGGATCGACGCCACGGTCAGGCCCAGAATCAAGCCGATCCACATGCCTTGCGGGCCCCAGCCAAGTCCCAGGCCGAGCCCGGCGCCGATCGGCATGCCCACGCCCCAATACGAGAACATCGCCAGGAACATCGGCACACGGGTGTCCTTGAGCCCACGCAGCGCGCCGCTGGAGAGCACCTGGATGCCGTCGGGAAACTGGAACGTGGCCGCGTACAGCAGCAGCACCGAGGCCAACGCCGCCACCGCCACATCGTCGGTGTAGACACTCACGATGGCGTCGTGGCCCAGCAACAGCACGCTGGCCGACAATGCCTGGGTGCCCAGCACGATGGCGTAGCCGGCCCAGGCCGCACGCCGCATGCCGAGCGGATCACCACGCCCCACCGCATGCCCGACCCGCACGGTGGTGGCCTCGGCCACGCCCATCGGGATCATGAAGCACAGCTGCGCAACGTTGATCGCAATCTGGTGCGCCGCCGCTTCGGTGGAGCCGAGCCGGCCGATCAGCAAGGCGGTGACGATGAACAGCCCGCCTTCCATCAACACGGTGATGCCGATCGGCAGGCCGGTACGCAACAGATCGCCGATGGCGCGCCAGCGCGGCCCTTCCAGATGGGTGAACAACTGCAGATGCGCGAAGCGGCGCGAGCGCCACAGATACAGCGCAAACGCGAGTGCCTGCACCCACATGGTGATCGCCGAGGCCATACCCAGGCCCTGCGCACCGTGCTCGGCAAAACCGAATTTGCCGTAGGTCAGCGCATAGCCCAGCGGCGCCAGCACCAGCAGGCCGCCAAAACCCAGCAACATGGTCGGCAGCGTCCAGTGCATGCCTTCGCTGAGATAGCGCATGCAGAAGTAGAACGTCAGCGCTGGCCCGCCCCAGCGCACCGCATGCAGGAAGTCGGTCGCCCCCGGCACGATGTCCGGCGCAATCCCGAAGGTGGGCAGCAGCGGCGGTACCGCGCTCAGGAAGGCGAACATCACCGCGCCCAGGCCGAGCGATAACCACAACGCCTGGCGGAACAACGGGCCGATCTCGCGCTCGCGGCCGGCACCGACCAGTTGCGAGACCGAAGCGGTCAACGAGATCAGCGTGCCGATCGGCACCAGCATCGGCAGCCACAACAGCGAGGTGCCGATGGTGACTGCGGCCAACGTGGCGGTGCCGTGGTGGCCGGCGATGACGTTGTCGACAAAGCCAATGAGGCCGGTAGAGACGTGGCCGAGCACCAGCGGCAGCGCGAGCAGGCCGGTGGTACGCACTTCCGCAGCGAAGCCTGGCGTCGCGGACGTGGGTGCAGAAGAAACAGACATGACAAACCGATCGCTGCGCGGACTACGGCCGTGCCGGGAGGCGCTGGCACCGGGTCGCGCGGGGCCGACATCTTACCCGCACTGTGCGACGTGGGTCAGTCAGCCTCCCATGCGCCATCGGCGCGTGGACGCGCGACGGTGCGTTGACCGTTTCGACAGCGAGGGTTTCGACATCACCGCGCCAGTTGCCGCTTCAACCATGCATTGCGCGTTGCAGGCGCCTCGGCCAGCAAGGCATCGCGCAGGGCATCGCGCTCCTGCGGCGGGGTGCGTTGTGCCAGCAATGCCAACTGCTCCAGTTGCCCGGCATCCAGGCTGCGCAACACGCTCAAGAGCGCGTCGCGCTGTGCCGGCGGTACGTAGCCGATCAACGGCTGCAACGGGGAATAGAACGCGCCCAGCTGCGAGCCCAGGCGCCAGCCATCGCGATGCAGGCGATCCATCACGGTGAACTGCGTGCGCAGTGCGCGCTGCTGGTCTTCGGGCAAGGCACGCAGACGCTCGCGTGCCTGCCGCAGCACCACCCGATCGGTGGCGGTAAGCCCTTTCCACGCGGCATAGCGGGCGCGCAGCTCGGCCTGCTGTGCAGGCGTCAAGGCGTCCCAGCGCGCGCGTTGCTGTGCGGCGCTCGGGGTCGCGGAAGTTGGAGCTGCGGGCGTTGAAGTCGCGGAAGTCGAGACTGCAGGCGTCGCGGCGCTGGACGGTGCGGCAACGCTGCCTTCTTCCAACGGCGTCGGTAAGGCTTGCGCACCGGCCAAGTCGATAGCGGCGCACAACAGCAACCCGTACCACTTAATTGTCGTCATCGACGGTCTCCATCGGGGCGGCAGGCTGATCGGCGGCGGTGGCATGCGCAGCGGATTCGTCGGCCGGCACCGGATGGCCGGCCGCATACCATGCGTAGAAGTCCGCCGAGCGCGCCAGTTCCAGATCCGGGTCGGCCAGCATCGCCTGGTCGCGCGGGTCCATGGCGGGGGCTGCCGCTGCGTCCGGCAGGTCGGCGGCGGGAAGTTCTTCCACCAGCACCGGCGCGGCGTCGGTGACATGCAACACACCGGCCGGCGCCTGCGAGACCGGCTCGGGTCGCAGTGCGGGCCGGCGATGGGTCCACCACCAGCCCAGCACCGCGAGCAACAGTGCCAACGCCAGCACGGCCAGCACGATGCCGGCGTGGCGGCGCGAGATCCGCGGCCAATGCCACTGACGGGCGCGGCGCGCACGTGGCGCCGCCGGACGACGCGGCTCGGCAGCGGCGACCACGGGCGCTACCGCCGCCGGCTGCAGCGGCATGCCGGCCAGGGCCGAATCGCGGAGTTGCCCCAGTCGACTCACCTGGGCCGGGGTGAGTTCGCGCAACTCCTGCTGCGCCGCCTCGGCCAGCACCCGCCAGGCCTGCGCGTCCGGATTGCCGGCCGCATCGCGCGGGCAGGCGCGAGCCAGCGACTGCCGGTACGCCGCCACGTCGATGCCCTGTACCTCGCTGGCGGGCTCTTCTTCCAGCCCGGCCACGATACGCAGCAGCAGCGCCAGCCGGTCGGCGGTCTGCATCCGCCCCAGCGCGGTGAACGGGGGCAGCCAAGTGCCCGGCATGGGCTCGCGCCGCAACGGCGGGGCAGCTGCCAACAGGCTCCAGAAGCGCATCGGCCAGCCGGCCATCGGGCGTCCTGCCGCCTGGCTGCTGAAGGCACGTAGCGCCGCAGCCAGGGCCCGCTCGGCCGCCGCAACATCGCCGCATTGCAGTTGCGCGAGCACCAGACCCCGGCGTTCGACACCGCGCAGGAAGGCTGACAGCGCGGCAGGGGTGACAGGGGCGTCGGGGACTACGGTCATGAGAACTCCAGCATCGGCCGGCATGATACCGACGCAACTGGCCCCCGCCGATGGCTTGACAGATCGAGACGGCCTTGCTCCGCCCTCGCCTTGGCCGCGACCGCCACCCGTGCGGGTTGTGCACAGCGGCAGACATACCGATACGCAGACGTCTGTCAACTGTTGATTTTTCTTTGTTGCAATCGTGTTTCACGCCTAAAGCATTGATATTGATAGACTTATCTGTGTTGGCTAAAAAATGTCCAAGAGGTTGCAGAGGCTAGTGAATCCGCCTTCAACGCGTGGAGCACGAGACTAATTCACAGGTTTATCCACAGGCAGTGTGGATAAACCGGTTTCCTTAACCCTCACATAGGTTTACGTCGTATTTATCACTTGTGTCACAGAAACGCGCCCTAAGACGAGGTGCCGATTTGGGGCGATCTGATACCCGACTGCCGGCCTCTGGACAGGGTCGGTAGACTGACCGGATGTCTTCGACCGTCGCCACCCTGCGCGTCGCCCTGCCGGTGCCGCTACCCCAACTGTTCGACTATCTGCCTCCGGCCGACGCGCCGCTGACCGATCCGGCGCGGGTCGGCTGCCGGGTGCGGGTGCCGTTCGGGCCACGCGAGCTGGTCGGGGTGGTGGTGGAGATCGGGCAGCTGACGTCGGCCGAGGGGCTGCGCCCGGCGCTGGCGTGGTGCGACGACGCCCCGCTGCTGGTCGAGGAGCTGGCCCGCTCGCTGCACTGGCTGGCGCGCTACACCCACGCACCGCTTGGCGAAACCCAGGCCAGCGCGCTGCCCGGCCCGTTGCGCCGTGGCGAACCGCTGGCCGATACCCATGCCTGGGCCTGGCAGCTGACCGAGACCGGGCGCACCGGCGCTGCCGGTCTGCGCGCAGGCAGCCGCCCAGCCTTGCTCGCAGCCCTGCTGCTCACCGGTGCGGTGGGCGAAGAACAGTTGGACCCGTTGCTGCCGCAATGGCGCGAGGCCGCGCGCAGTCTGGCCAAGCGCGACTATGTCGAGCGCGTGGCGGTGCCCGCCGACGCCATCCCGCCGCGCCCCGGCAGTGGCCCGCAGCTCAACGACGAGCAACAGGCCGCCGCAGCCGCCGTCCGCGCACACACCGGCTTTGCCACCTATCTACTCGATGGCGTCACCGGCAGCGGCAAGACCGAGGTCTATCTGCAGGCGATCGCCGACTGCCTTGCCGCCGGACGCCAGGCGCTGGTGCTGGTGCCGGAAATCGGCCTGACCCCGCAGACGCTGGGCCGCTTCCGCGCCCGCCTGGGCGTGCCCGTACATGCGCTGCACTCGGGCCTGTCCGATGGCGAACGCGCCCGCGTGTGGGCGGCGGCCTGGCGTGGCGAGGCCAAACTGATCGTCGGCACCCGCTCGGCGATCTTCATTCCGCTGCCCAAGGCCGGCCTGATCGTGGTCGATGAAGAACACGACGGCAGCTACAAGCAGCAGGACGGCATCCGCTACCACGCCCGCGACTTCGCGCTGGTGCGCGGCAAGGCGCTGGATGTGCCGGTGATTTTGGGCAGCGCCACGCCATCGCTGGAAAGCCTGCACAACGCCTATTCCGGCCGCTACCAGCATCTGCGCCTGTCGCGTCGGGCCGGCGAGGCGCGTCCGCCGCGCGTGCGCGTGCTCGATGTGCGCAAGCGTCCGCTCAAGGACGGCCTGTCGCCGGAGGTGCTGGCCGGCATCGGCGCCACCCTGGCGCGCGGCGAGCAGGTACTGGTGTTCAAGAACCGCCGCGGCTACGCGCCGGTGCTGCTGTGTCACGACTGCGGCTGGACCGCCGCCTGCCAACGCTGCAGCACGCCGCTGCACCAGACCCCGATGACCGTGCACGCCGGCGGCCGCCGCCTGCAATGCCATCACTGCGGCGCGCGCCAATCCGCACCGCTGGCCTGCCCGGCCTGCGCCAGTCTGGCGCTGCAGCCGCAAGGCATCGGCACCGAGCGGCTGGAAGAACGCCTGACCGAGGCGTTCCCGGAGTTTCCGGTGGTGCGTATCGATCGCAGCACCACCCAGCGCCGCGATGCGCTGGAAACCCAACTCGCCCGGCTCGGTACCGAAGCCGGCATCCTGGTGGGCACGCAGATCCTGGCCAAGGGCCACGACCTGCCACGGCTGACCATGGTGGTGGTGGTCGGCATCGACGAAGGCCTGTTTTCGGCCGACTTCCGCGCCGCCGAGAAACTCTCCCAACAACTGATCCAGGTGGCAGGACGCGCCGGGCGTGCAGACCGCCCTGGCGAGGTCTGGTTACAGACCCACCACCCGGAACATCCCTTGCTGCAGACGCTTGTCAACGGCGGTTACCACGCCTTCGCCGATGCCGAACTGCAACAGCGCGAAGCGGCGGGATTTCCACCCTTCGCGCATCTGGCGCTGTTCCGCGCCGAGGCCAAGGACGTGGCGGCCGCCAATCAGTTTTTGATGGCAGTGCGTGGATTGACCACGTCAGACACCACGACGCAATCGCCCGCGTTTGCCGCAGTGGAATGCTACGGCCCGATGCCCGCACCGATGCCGCGCCGCGCCGGTTTCCAGCGCACGCAGCTGTTGTTGTCTGCGCAACAGCGCTCGGCCTTGCACCGTTTGCTCGATGCGCAACTGCCGGCCATCTACGCATTGCCGCAGGCGCGCCGCGTGCGCTGGTCGCTGGATGTGGACCCGATTGATCTGTATTAGGGCCTGTTAACACTAATGGCCCGAGCGATTAAACTATTGGGCATGGAGATCACGCCAGCACAATTTTCTCTGATCGAACACTGCCTGCCGGCGCAGCGCAGCAATGTCAGCATGACCAACCTGCAAGTGGTCAACGCCATCCTTTACGTTGCCGAGCATGGCTGCAAATGGCGCGGCCTACCCAAGCGCTTTGGCAACTGGCATACGGTCTACACACGCATGAACCGTTGGGCCAAGGCGGGTGTGCTGGACCGGATGTTCGCCCAATTGCAGAAGTCCCAGATCGTGCGCATCAAGATCGAAGCAGTCTCGCTGGACTCCACCAGCGTCAAGGTCCATCCCGATGGCACGGGTGCATTAAAAAAAACGGCCCGCAGGCCGTCGGCAAGTCTCGCGGTGGATGGAACACCAAGATTCATATGGTTGCCGCAGATGCTCGAACAGCCATCACCTTTGGATTGACGCCTGGCAACGTGCATGACGCACCTGCAGGCCGCGCGTTGCTTGAACACCTGGGGCCAGTGGAGCGGCCGATTCATTTGTTGATGGACCGTGCTTACGAAGGCAACGAAACCCGCCAGTTGGCGCTCGATCTTGGCTTCGTGCCGGTGGTCCCGCCGAAATCCAATCGGGTCGAGCCTTGGGAATACAACCGGGAGATGTACAAGCGGCGTAACGAAGTGGAGAGACTGTTCCGTCGCTTGAAAGGCTACCGCCGGATTTTCTCGCGCTTCGAGAAGCTGGATGTCATGTTCCTTGGATTCCTCAGCTTCGTCCTAGTCGTTGATGGGCTTCGGATGTGTTAACAGGCCCTAGTGCAGGGCCTGTCGAACACGCGGCTGCAGCCAGACTCACGTTTTGCGCGCTGTGCCCAGGTCCTTGATCGCGCATGGCGTGATCTTTTGTAGGAGCGCACCTGGGCGCGATGCGGCATTACCGGCACTGCCATCGCGCACGGGTGCGCTCCTACAAACAAACGCGAGCCAACAGGCCGCGCGTGTCCTCACGCTTTTGTAGGAGCGCGCTTGCGCGCGATGGGGCATTGCCGGGAATGCCCTCGCGCACAAGTGCGCTCCTACAAACAACGCCAGACCAGCAGACCGCGCGATGTACGAGGCCCACTTCTTTGCAAGCAGCGTTTGATGTCGTCGACGCGTGTGGTGCCTGCAATGAATCACGCCGGCCTGAGCGGAGACCTGAAACTCACGTCAGCGCCGTCATCACTCCACGCTGGTACGCGGGCCGCGCGCGCAAGCGCTGATACCACGCCTGCAGGTGCGGCAACTCGGGTCGGTCGATCGGCATTTCGAACCAGGCGTAGATAAAGCTGCCGAGCGGAATATCGCCCATCGCGAACTGTTCGCCGGACAGATACGGCTGTTGCGCCAATACCGCATCGGCGCGTGCAAGCAGTTCGCCTGAGCGCATCAAAGCAGCGGCGATGCGTGCGTGATCGCGCTCGGCCTCGGCGGTGCGCAGCACGCCCCAGAATAGATCGCGAAACACGCCGGCAAATGTCGAGGTGGTCCAGTCCATCCAGCGATCGCCCAGCGCGCGTTCGGCCGGCGATTGCGGATACAGGGCCGGCGCATAACGCGCGGCCAGATAACGCACGATCGCGTTGGACTCCCACAGCACCAACTCGCCATCCTGCAGCGTCGGCACCACGCCGTTCGGATTCAACGCGCGATACGCGGGCGTGTCGTTACCACCGAAGGCGCCGCCCACTTCGATCGATGTGTAGGGCACTGCGGCTTCTTCGGCGCACCACAACACCTTGCGCACATTGCTGGAATTGCGGCGCCCCCATAACGTGATCGTTGGTGTCTGCGTGGTGGGCTGCGTTGCAGCGGGTGCCATGGTCATTTCCCTGCCGCCGGCTTGGACGTCGCGCGCGCCGCGGGCTTCGCAGCGGAGGCTTGCGCTGATCCAGCAGCAGCGGGCTGCGCAGCCTTCGCTCGCCCGCCCTTGGGTGCATCGCGTAGCCACAACGCTTGCTCGTCCTGCTTGATCTCGAACAAGCCGATCGCGCGCACCAGATCGCTGAGCTTGCGGTAGCCGTAGTTGCGCGGATCGAACGAGGCCTGGTTGGCCACCTGCTTGCCCACCGCACTCAGCAGCGCCCAGCCATCGTCTTCGCGGGCACTGTCGATCGCGTTGCGCAGCATCTGCACCAGACGCGTATCGCTACGCAACGCCGTGGCGTCCTTGCGCCCGGCAGCGGTGTCGCCGGCTGCTGCCGCCTGCTCGCCCAGCGCTTCGACATAGGTGAACTTGGAGCAGGCATTGACGAACGGCGCCGGGGTTTTCTTCTCGCCGAAGCCGTACACCTTCATGCCATCGGTGAGCAGACGCATCACCAGCGGGGTGAAATCCGCATCGCTGGACACGATGGCAAACCCATCCAGATTGCGCGCGTACAACAGGTCCATCGCGTCAATCACCATCGCCATGTCCGAGGCGTTTTTGCCCGAGCTATAGGCAAATTGCTGGATCGGCCGGATCGCATAATCGTGCAGCGCCGCTTCCCAGTTTTTCAGGTGCGGGCTCTTCCAGTTGCCGTAGGCGCGGCGCACATTGGCCACACCGTAGCGCGCCACTTCGGCCAGCACCACGTCGATCTTGCCGGCCGGCGCGTTGTCGGCATCGATCAGCAAGGCGATGCGTTTGTCGGGGTTGTCGATCATGCTCATTGCTCCCAGGAATCGGCAGAGTCGGTTTCGGTATTTTCAGCAGTTGCGCCCGGCAACGCGTATTCGCTGCCATCGCGCATGGTGAGCGTCCCGTTGGTCAGCGTCTCGCTTTCTGCCCCGGCGCTGACCCAGGTGGCATGCACCCGCCCCGCGCCACGATCGCCTTCCACATTGAAGACAAAATCATCGCCGCCCGGCGCAAGACCGGTGCGATACAGATCCACCCGCATCGTGTGGATCTGGCCGATCCGCTCCTGCACCACCGCATCGTCCTGCAGCGCGGTGCGCGCCTGATCGGCGAACAGCGACCAGCCGGTGACGATCAACCAGCCAAGCGCCCCGAGCACCAGCATGACGAACAGCGTCGCGCAGCCGGCAAGGCCGATCAGGCCGATCGCGACCCCGCTGAGCCGTTTTCGGACGGGACGCACTGCAGGTGCGGACGGCGCTGCGGCAGACGAAGAGAAAGAGGATGGCGATAGCGGCGGAGGTGACACTTGCGGCAAGGGCGGTGGCAACGACGACATGCGGTGACCGGATCGACTGGATGCGACATGATGCCGCAGGCGGGCCGAATTCAGGCGTCATGTTCATTGCAGATACGGCATGCTGATGAGCCCGCGTCGCATTCCATCGGACCTGACGATGACTTCTTCTCCCTCCCAAGCTCCACTGCATCTGGTCGTGGTCGGTGGCGGTTTTGCCGGCTTATGGGCAACTCGCGCGCTCGACGATCCCGGCATCCGCATCACCCTGATCGACCGCCAGAATCATCACCTGTTCCAGCCGCTGCTGTATCAGGTTGCCACCGCCGGCCTGTCGGCACCGGATATCGCCGCGCCGCTGCGCCACATCCTGCGCGAGCAGCGCAATGTCGAAGTGCTGCTTGGCGATGTGGCCGAAATTGCTCCAACCCGTCGCGAAGTGGTGCTCGCCGATGGCAACACGCTCGGCTACGACATGCTGCTGCTGGCCACCGGCGCCACCCATGCCTACTTCGGCAACGATCACTGGGCCGAGCATGCGCCCGGCCTGAAAACGCTCTACGACGCGCTGGTGCTGCGGCGCAAATTGCTGCTGGCCTTCGAGCGCGCCGAAGCCGAATCCGACCCCGCCGCACGCGCCGCCTGGCTCAGCTTTGCAGTGGTCGGCGGCGGTCCGACCGGCGTGGAACTGGCTGGCACGCTGGCCGAAATCGCCCGCCACACGCTCAAGGACGAGTTCCGCCACATCGATCCGCAACAGGCGCGCGTGCGTCTGGTCGAAGCCGGCCCGCGCGTGCTGCCCTCATTCCCGGAAGATCTCACCGACAAGGCGCGCAAGCAGCTGGAACGCCTGGGCGTGGAAGTGCACACCGGTACGCCGGTGACGCATATCGACGCGCTGGGCTATCAACTCGGCGACACCTTCGTGCCCGCGCGTACCGTCGTCTGGGCGGCCGGCGTGGCCGCCTCGCCGCTGGCGCGTACGCTGGGCGTGCCGCTGGATCGCGCCGGTCGCGTACTGGTGCAGCCGGACCTGAGCGTGCCCGGCCATCCGGAAATCTTCGTCGGCGGCGATCTGGCCTCGGTACAGCAGGACGGCCGCCCGGTGCCGGGCGTGGCGCCGGCGGCAAAGCAGATGGGCAAGCACATCGCCAAGGCGATCCGCGCGCGCCATCGCGGCCAGGCCACGCCGGCCTTCCGCTATCAGGACTACGGCAATCTGGCCACCATCGGCCGCATGGCCGCCATCGTGCATGTGGGCAAGCTCAAGCTCTCCGGCATTGTCGCCTGGTGGTTCTGGCTGGCCGCGCACGTGTACTTCCTGATCGGCTTCCGCAACCGCTTCGTGGTGCTGGTGAACTGGGCAATGGCGTACTGGAGCTACCAGCGCGCCGCACGCATCATCTTCGGCGGCGCAACCGACGACCCGCTGCCCAACAGCAAAGACGGATGACAGTGCGACGGGCGGTGCGCGATGCTGTGCCGCCCGTTCCCACTGCGGCGCTGTGACCACTCTCCTGTTCCTGCTGGATCTGCTCGGCACCTTCGTGTTCGCTCTCAGCGGCGCGACCGTGGCGGTGCGCAACCGTCTGGATCTGTTCGGCGTGTTGGTGCTGTCGTGCGCGGCCGCGGTCTCCGGCGGCATCGTGCGCGATGTACTGATTGGCGCCACCCCGCCGGCTGCGTTGGTGCATCCGCAGTATCTGCTCATCGCCTGCCTGGCCGGGATGGCCGGTTTCCGCTGGCATGCCGCGGTGGAACGGCTGCGCAACCCGGTGCAGCTGTTCGACGCAGCCGGGCTGGCCTTGTTTGCGGTCTATGGCACCAGCAAGGCGCTGGACTATCAGCTCAGCCCGCTCAGCGCGACCTTGCTGGGCATGCTCAGCGGCATCGGCGGCGGCATCGCGCGCGATCTGCTGGTAGCGCGCACGCCGGTAGTCCTGCAAGCCGAGCTGTATGCCGTCGCCGCACTCGCAGGCGGCGGACTGGTCGCCATTGGGCATGTGCTCGACGTGCCGCAAGCCTGGTCGCTGGCCACGGGTGCGGGCGTGTGTTTCGGGCTGCGCTTCATGGCCATCCGCTATGGCTGGCATCTACCGGTAGCGCGTCTGCCGGAATAGCTGTCGTCGGCTAAAGCGACAATGCCGGGCGCATCATCCGGACGGTTCGTCAGCTTCTTGATGGACATGAAAACTGCACACCTGCAACGCAAACGGCCCGGAAAACCAGGCCGTTTTTGCAACCTGACGCGCGTGATCTAACCGATCAGGCGACGAACAGTGCCTTCATCTTCTTCAGCGCGTTCGCCTCGATCTGGCGAATCCGCTCGGCCGACACGCCGTACTCGTCGGCCAGCTCCTGCAAGGTCACCTTGGAATCGGAGTCCAGCCAACGGCGCTTGACGATGTCGCGCGAACGCGTATCCAGACCGGACAGCCCTTCGCGCAACAGCTGCAGTTGGTTGTCTTCGCTGTCGTGACGCTCGTAGGCCTGCGACGGGTCTTCCTCGTTGGCGACCAGGTAGCTCACCGGCGACGGCGGGCCATGATCGTCGTCCTCATCGGACGAGGCATCGAAGCCGATATCGCGACCGGACAGACGCGACTCCATCTCCATCACTTCGCGCTCGGAGACGTTCAGGTCCTTGGCGACCGCAGTCACTTCGGAGGCATTGAGCCAGCCCAGACGGGTCTTGGACTTGCGCAGGTTGAAGAACAGCTTGCGCTGCGCCTTGGTCGTGGCGACCTTGACGATGCGCCAGTTCTTCAGGATGAACTCGTGCATTTCGGCACGGATCCAGTGCACCGCGAAGCTGACCAGGCGCACACCCATTTCCGGGTCGAAGCGCTTGACCGCCTTCATCAGGCCGATGTTGCCTTCCTGGATCAGGTCGCCCAGCGGCAGGCCGTAGCCGTTGTAGCCGCGGGCGACATGCACCACGAAGCGCAGGTGGGAATGGACCAGTTCGCGCGCGGCGTCCAGATCCAGCTCGTCGCGGAAACGACGGGCAAGATTCTGTTCCTCATCGACCGACAGCACCGGGATCTGGTGCACGGCACCGATGTAGGCGTCCAGCGAACCGAGCGCACTGGGAATCGGGAGATTGTTTGCCACAAGGGCAGTCGAGGTAGTCTGGTTCATAGGCACCATCTTAGCAGTCGAACTATTGGACTGCCGGGTACAGTAAGAGTTCCCAGCGTTCCATTTATAGGACGTTCGGGCTTTTGACCATACCGGCGTTCCAGCGGCCAACTTCACGAATCGATGGGTAAGTTATCACCGCCACGCTGCGAAGACCGTGACAAAACCAATGCGAAATGCGGTGCCGCCCGACCCGTTCAGCCGCGGGCGGGCGTGGTGTTAAGCGCGTTACGCGGTGGGAGCGACCAGTCGATCGGGCCGAGCCCGCGCCGCTGCAGATGGTCGTTGGTCTTGGAGAAATGCTGGCAGCCCAGAAAGCCGCGGTGTGCCGACAATGGCGAGGGATGCGGGGCCTTGAACACGCGATGGCGCGCCTGGTCGATGACCTTGCCCTTGGACTGCGCATAACTGCCCCACAGTAGGAACACCAGGCCTTCGCGCTCGCGGTTGAGCGTTTCCACAACGTGATCGGTAAAGCCTTCCCAGCCCTTGTTCTGGTGCGCGCCGGCGCGGCCCTGCTCCACCGTCAGCACCGCATTGAGCAGCAGCACGCCCTGGCGCGCCCACGGCATCAGATAGCCGTGGTCCGGCCGCGCGATGCCCAGGTCGTCCTGAATCTCTTTGTAGATGTTGAGCAGCGACGGCGGCACCGGCACGCCGGGCAGCACCGAAAAGCACAGCCCATGCGCCTGGCCTTCGCCGTGATACGGATCCTGGCCCAGGATCACCACCTTGACCTGCTCGAACGGGGTAGCGTCGAAAGCGGCAAAGATCTGCGGGCCCGGAGGAAACACCCGCGCACCGGCCGCCTTGCGCTGACGCAGGAAGGCGGACAGCTCCCGCATCTCCGGGCGCAGCAACCAATCGCCCACGCGCGCCTTCCACGACGGTTCCAGCTGGATACGTGCCTCTACTTCGGCCACATCTAACATTTCAGTCATAGCGTGACAGCCTGATCCTCAAGCCGTGCCAGGCGCAGCTGGAACAACACCTTGGTCACCAGCAGACGCTCTTCAATGGGTTTTTGCACCAGATCGTTGGCGCCGGCGCGCAGCAGCTCGGACTGGTTGCGCGGGTTGGTGTCGCCGGTCATCACCAGCACCGGCAGGCGGCGCTTGCCGTAGGCGAAATCGATGCGGATGCGCTCGACCACGTCGCGGCCGTTGAGCTCGCCTTTCAGGGTCACATCGGTCAGTACCACGTCGATGCGGCGCTCGGTGCGGCCCAGCGATTCGGCGGTGAGCAGCGCGAAGGCGTCTTCGGCGGTGAGCACATGGATGACCTTCAGACTCTGGCGCTCGAGCATGCGCTTGGTCGCCTCGGCCACCACGCGGCTGTCTTCGATGTACAGCACGGTCGCGCCGACGATCGGCTCGGGCTGCACGTAGCCGCGGATGAAGGTCGCCAGGGCTTCATGGCCCAGCGCCTTGTCGAAATAATCGGTGACGTATTCGGTGAAGCGGCGCTCCACCAGGTGCTGCTGCGCATCGCCGGAGACCACGATCACCGGCACGTAGGCCTGGCCGGCCGCTTCGCGCACGCTGCGCGCCAGGGTCAGGCCATCGCCGTCGGGCAGCGACAGCGAGGTGGTGACCAGATCCACCGTGCCGGCTTCCAGCGCCTGACGCGCTTCGGCAATACTGGAGCAGCCGATCACCTGCACATTCGGCAGGTCGCGGGTCAGCACGTCGGCAATCAGCTTGCGCACCAGCTTCGAGCCATCGACCACCATCACGCGCGGCGCGTCGCTGATCAGGTGTTTGAGATCTGGTGGATGCATGGCAGGCCTCAGGTCTCGGTGGGACGGGTCTGGCGAAGGAAATGGCCGGTCACCAGCCAGGCGCCCAGCCAACCCAGGACCAGGGTGCCGACCAGCACCATCGCAGAATGCAGCAGATCCAGCCCGTGCAGGGTAAAAGAACTGCCATAGCTGTCGGCCAATGTCGCCAACGGTGACTGCAAGGCCAACCCGGAGGCGGCGATCAGCGCGAGCGCAACCGCGCCGGCACCCAGCCCATACCACGCACCCAGATACAGAAACGGGCGCCGGATGAAGCCATCGCTGGCGCCCAGCAACTGCAGCACGCCGATTTCTTCGCGCCGCGACTGGATGTCCAGCCGCACGGTATTGCCGACCACCAGTACCGCGCCGACGCCGAGCAGTGCCGAGAGCACCTGCACCAGACGCTCGCCAAAGCGCAGCCAGCCATCCAGGCGTTTGCGCCACAGCGCGTCGTGCTGCACCTGGTCGGTCTGCGGCAAGGCCTGCAGCGCGCTAGCCAGTTGCGCATCGTCGGCCGCATCGGTCGGGGTGACGATCAACAGCGTGGGGAGCGGGTTGTCGCCGAGCGCATCGATCGCCTCATTGAGCTTGGCGCTTTCGCGCAGCTCGGTCAGTCCTTGTGCGGGCGTGCGCAGGGTGACCTGGGCGACGTCGGGGCGCGCACGCAATTCGCCGGCCAGGGCCTGTGCGGCATCGGCGCCGATATCGACCTTCAGGAACAGATTGATCTCGCGCGATTGCTGCACGCTGCCGGCCAGCAGCTTGACGTTGTCCAAGGCGATCGACAGCCCCAGCGGCAGGGCCAGTGCCAGCGCCATCACCACGATGGTCAGCAAGGTGGCCCACGGCTTGCGCATCGCGCGGCCCAGGCTGAAGGCGATGCTGTGCAGATGGTGGTCGATCCACACGCCGAACCGCGAGGGTGCGGCGGCTTCGGTATTGGCGGGCTTGCTCATTCGGCCAGATCCTGCGGCGAGATGTCGTCGACCAGCCGGCCGTGATCCAGGATCAGCACGCGCTTGCGCATCTGCTTGAGCAGGGCCAGATCGTGGCTGACCACCAGCACACTGGTGCCGCGCGCCGGCAGCTCGGCGAACAACTGCATGATTTCGGCGGCCAGCGCCGGGTCGAGATTGCCGGTGGGCTCATCGGCCACCAGCAGGCGCGGTTCGCCGACGATGGCACGGGCAATGCCCACGCGCTGCTGCTCGCCGGCCGACAACTGCGACGGCAAGGCCTTTTCGCGATGAGCCAACCCAATCCGCTCCAGCGCCGAACGCACGCGCTTGCCGATCTCGGCGCGGCGGGTGCCACGCAGGATCAATGGCAATGCCACGTTCTCGGCGATGCTGCGGTCGGTAAGCAGGCGATGGTCCTGGTAGACCGCCCCTACCTGGCGACGATGCAGCGGAATCTGCCGGCCACGCACCTTGAGCAGGTTGCGCTCACCCAGCAGCACCGCGCCCTGGCTCGGGCGCTCGCTGAGGTGGATCAATTTGAGCAAGGTACTTTTGCCGGCGCCGGAGTGGCCGGTCACGAACAGCATCTCGCCATCGGCCACTTCGAAGCTGACATCGGTCAGCGCCTGGTGGCCACCGGCGTAGTGCTTGCTGACGTTGTCGAAACGCAGAACGGTCATCCAGCGATTATGCCGGAGCGCCAGCGCTTGCGTCGCATCGCCGATGCGCGGCGATGCGATTGCAGCGGCAACAGATCAGTTGCCGGAGACCAGCGAACGCAATCTGCGGCCGATACGACTCAGCAGCGACGGGCTACCCGACGGCTTGGTCGCACTGCGCACCGGCTTTGCGACCACCTGGGTCGGCTTGCGCGGTGCGGCCGGCGCAGCAACCGGTGTGGACGCCACCGCTGGCTCCCCACCTTCGACCGGACGACCGTTGCGGCGACGACGCCGCTTGCGCGGTGCGCGCTCGGCATCGGCCACGCCGGTCGACGGCGCTTCGGTCGTCGCTGCGGCGACCACAGGGGTTTCCGAAGCTGCTGCAACGGTTGCGGTCTCGGCGGCAACGTCGCCTTCGACACGCGGCTTGCGGCGCGGACGCGGCTTGGCATCGGCACTGCCGCCATCACGGCGGCCACCACCACTGCTGCTGCCGCTGCGCGAGGCGCCACCCGGGCCGCTGCGGCCACCGCCACGACGCTGTTCTTCGGCAGCACGCTGTTCGCGCGCCTCGCGGAAGATCGTGCCCACGCTGTCGCCAGCGTCGGCGTCGACCTCTTCGCCTTCCACCGGCACGCGTGCGGTACGCGGCAACGGGATCAGCAGTTCAGAGGTCACCGGCTCGACCGGGATCTTCTGCGCGATGTAGGCCTCGATGTCCGGCAGGCTCATCGCATAGCGCTCGCAGGCGAAGCTGATCGCATCGCCTTCTTCGCCCAGACGCGCGGTACGGCCGATGCGGTGCACATAGTCTTCCGCATCGAACGGCAGGTCGTAGTTGTAGACGTACTTGACGCCGTCGATGTGCAGGCCGCGCGCGGCCACATCGGTGGCGACCAGGATCTCGAGCTGGCCCTTCTGGAAGCGGTTGAGCAGCGACTCGCGCTTCTTCTGCGGCACATCGCCGGACAACACACCGACCCGGTAACCATGACGCTCCAGCGTGCGCGCCACGCGCTCGACGAACGCCTTGGTGTTGACGAACACCATGGTGCGCGCGCCTTCGCTACGCGACAGCAAGCCGAGCAGCAGCGTCTGCTTCTCTTCGTCTGAGGGGAAATAGATACGCTGACGTACGCGTGCGGCAGTGATGGTCTCGGTTTCGACCACCAGCTTCTCCGGCTCGTTCATGTGCTCGTAGGCGAGCTCGAGCACGCGGTGGCTGAGCGTGGCCGAGAACAGCAGCGTCTGGCGGGTGCCGCGCTCGGGCATGCGCCGCAGCAGGAAGCGAATGTCCCTGATGAAGCCCAGATCGAACATGCGGTCGGCTTCGTCCAGCACGCAGATCTCGCAGGCGTGCAGCGAGACCACCTTGTGCTGCTTGACGTAGTCGATCAGCCGGCCCGGGGTGGCGATGATCACGTCCACGCCCTGCTGCAGCAGCTCGCGCTGCTTGTCGTAGTCCACCCCGCCGTAGACCAGCGCAAAGCGCAGGCCCAGGTCGGCGCCAAACTTGACCGCATCCTTGTGGATCTGGATCGCCAGCTCGCGGGTCGGGGCCAGGATCAGCGCGCGCGGGTCTTCCGGTTTGCGGTCGGCCAGCGCCGGGCGGTTCAGCAGGCGGTTCACCACCGTCACCAGGAACGCCAGCGTCTTGCCGGTGCCGGTCTGGGCCTGGCCGGCGACATCGCCGCCTGGCAGCGCGACCGGCAGCGTCAGCGCCTGGATCGGGGTACAGCGGGTGAACCCGGCGCTCTCCAGCCCGGCGATCAACGCCGGATGCAGGTCGAACGTGGAAAAAGTCAAATCGGTCAGCGGTTTGTCGCTCATTATTCCGTCTTCGTGAGGCGCCCTGGGCAGCCCGGGCGCGGCTTGCATCGATGCCGACAGCGTCGCAAACTGCGGCTGTTGTGGCGGACAGCGCGGCTTCAGGACTGACACTTGATTCAGTCGCGCAATACCCCAGTTTAACGCAATGTAGCGGCCTACCCGTTCGGGCGGGCCGTTTTGGTTTCCAGGAGACCCAACGTGAGCGACAAGGTTCAACATGTCGGCGATGCCGACTTCGATACAGCTGTACTGCAATCCGGCGAACCGGTCCTGGTGGATTTCTGGGCCGAATGGTGTGGCCCATGCAAGATGATCGCCCCGGTACTGGACGATCTGGCCGATACATACCAGGGCAGACTCAAGGTTGCCAAGGTCAATGTGGACCAGAACCGCGCTTTGGCCATCAAGTACCACGTGCGGTCGATCCCGATGCTGCTGCTGTTCAAGGACGGGCAGGTGCAGGCAACCCAGATCGGCGCGGTTGGCAAGGGCCAGCTGACCCAGATGATCGACAAGACCCTGGGCGGCGCGGCCGCCTGAGCGAGCGGGCGTCCCAGCGATGGGCGCCCCCGATGTTTCGCCAGCAGTTAAACCCTGCCCCGGCAGACGCTTGCGCGGTTGAGCGCAGCGGTGATAGTGTCAGTCGATCCGGAGCACGTTCGTGCGCCGCCGTACCCCTCTAGAAACGTCTCTCTAGACTCCCATCACCATAGTTCGCCCCCCAGCCGGGCGCTCGCACTCTTAGCGAGGAATCAAGCACTTGTCCGATCATCCTTCTTCCGATACCGGGAGCGTCGACGCTCCTGTCGAGAAACGCGTGCGCAAGCCGCGCGTGAGCAAGACCGCCGTTGCCAATGACGACGGTGGCGCGCAACAGCCCAACCTGCCCTTGCCCGCCAGCCCCGCGCCTGATGTTCCGCGTGCGCCGCAGGCACCGTCGCACGCTGCCGATTCGGCACCGGCGCAGACGTCCAGCGATGGCGCATATGCCGGTAACGCCCCCAGCGCCAGTCATGGCAATCAAGGCAACCAGGGCGGCGACAACCATGGCGAATCCCGCGAAGGTGGCCAGTCGCAGCAGCAGCGCTTCAACCAGGCGCAGAACCAGCAGAACCAGAATCAGGCGCAAAGCCGGGGTCAAGGCCAGAACCAGGGTCAAGCCCAGGTCCAGGGCCAGCCGCAAAATCAAGGTCAGGGTCAGGACCAAGGTCAGAACGCCGGCCAGAATCAGCAAGGTCAGAGCCAGGGGCAGAACCAGCAGGGCAATCGCCGTGACCGGTTCCGCAACCGCCGCGACCGTGGGCCGCGCGATCGGTTCGGTAATGAAACCGGTGGCGGCATGCCGTCGTCCGATGGCAGCAACGAGCCGTTTATCGCGCGTCCGCACCCGGCCGTGCCGGATGGCTTCCCGGTGTATTCGCTGAGCGATCTCAAGCGGATGCCGGCGCAGAAGCTGCTGGATATCGCCGATCAGCTCAACATCCAGGAAGGCGTGGCGCGTGCGCGCAAGCAGGACGTGATCTTCGCCCTGCTCAAGGTGCTGACCCGCCACGGCGAAGGCGTTGCCGCCGACGGCGTGCTGGAAATCCTGCCCGACGGCTTCGGTTTCCTGCGTGCCGCCGAAGCCAGCTACCTGGCCGGCCCGGACGATACGTATATCTCGCCCAGCCAGATCCGCCGCTTCAACCTGCGCACCGGCGACCATCTGTCCGGCCGCATCCGCTTCCCGAAGGACGGCGAACGCTATTTCGCGCTGTCGATCGTCGACACCATCAACGGCGAACCGCTGGAAGCCAGCAAGAACAAGGTGCTGTTCGAGAACCTGACCCCGCTGTTCCCGCGCCGGCGTTTCCGTCTGGAGCGTGGCGATGGGTCCACCGAGGACATCACCGGCCGCATCCTGGATCTGATGGCGCCGCAGGGTAAGGGTCAGCGTGCGCTGATCGTCTCCCCGCCCAAGGCCGGTAAGACGATGATGATGCAGCAGGTGGCCACGGCCATCACCAGCAATCATCCCGAAGTGCACATGATCGTGTTGCTGATCGACGAGCGCCCGGAAGAAGTGACCGAAATGCAGCGCACCGTGCGCGGCGAGGTCATCTCTTCCACGTTCGACGAACCGGCTGCGCGTCACGTGCAGGTTGCCGAGATGGTGATCGAGCGGGCCAAGCGCCTGGTCGAGCACAAGAAGGACGTGGTGATCCTGCTCGACTCGATCACCCGTCTGGCGCGCGCCTACAACAACGTGGTGCCCAGTTCCGGCAAGGTGCTCACCGGTGGTGTGGACGCCAACGCGTTGCATCGCCCGAAGCGCTTCTTCGGTGCGGCCCGTAATGTCGAAGAAGGCGGCTCGCTGACCATCATCGCCACGGCGCTGGTCGAGACCGGCAGCAAGATGGACGAAGTGATCTACGAAGAATTCAAGGGCACCGGCAACAGCGAAGTGCATTTGAACCGTCGTATCACCGAAAAGCGCGTTTACCCGGCGATCGACATCAACCGTTCGGGTACGCGTCGCGAAGATCTGTTGATCGAGCCGGAGCTGCTGCAGAAGATCTGGATTCTGCGCAAGCTGCTGCACCCGATGGACGAAATCGCAGCGATGGAATTCCTGCTGGACAAGATGAAGACCACCAAGTCCAACGACGAGTTCTTCAGTTCGATGAAGCGCTGATTTCGATCGGCATTCTCGATAAGAAAAAGCCCCGCATTGCGGGGCTTTTTTGTGGGTGCGCGATTGCTTGCAGTCACAAGCCTGGTTGGCCGAGTGCGCGGTGCCCTCACCGCTCACGGGACACGCCGTGAATCCGTCCATGGAGGCTCGGTGGCGGCATCCATGCCGCCACACGGTCCCGCAATCGGTAAGGACACCGCACCAGAAAGTTTGCTGACTGCTTTGTTGAAAACCATGCGCACCGACCATCTCAATTGGTCATTGCCCGCCCACCGTCGCGGGACCTTACGCGGCATGGATGCCGCGTAAGAGCCTACATGGACGTACTTGCGGCGTGTCCTGCGATGGTGGGCGGGCAAGGGCCCTGCAGCAAACTCACAGCATCAAGGTCGCGGCAAGAACACCGCACCCGACAGTTTGCTGGCTGTTTATTGAAACTATGCACACCGACCATCTTCGATGGTCCTTGCCCGCCTACCGTCGCGGGACCTTACGCGGCATGGATGCAGCGTAAGAGCCTACACGGACGTACTTGCGGCGTGTCCTGCGATGGTGGGTGGGCAAGGGCCCTGCAGCCAAATTGCAGATCAGCCGCCCTGCCGCCAAGCATCAGATAATCCGCCCCGCAGCGAAGGCCCAGATCGTCGGCTCCGCAATAGACCGGCATGAAGTAGTTTGCTAGCCGCTCTGATGTTGGCGTTGCGCTTAACTTCCTTGCAGCGGTGTCACCAAGCGCACACCTACTCCGCGTGCCGAGAACAATCCACTTCCAGGTAGCGCATCCGGACTGTCGGTCGATGCTGACGCACCGCGCTGTTCGTGCCAGGGCGCCGGCTGACGTGGGCCCGGCAAATAGGATTGCCACGTTTTGGCTTGCTTTGCAGCGGTCAGATTGCCTGGCCAGGTTTCGATGTCGAAGGTGACCGGAACCCGCATGACCCAGTACGGCGCGTCGGCCTCGACGCCTTGCGTTGGCGGCTCAAATGTCCAGCGCTGCGCCTTGGCGATTGCGGCATCGGCAAACGCCTTGCGCCAGCGCGGGCGCTTCGATTCCGGCGCTAGCGTGGTCAGGTTGACCTGCTCTGCAACCAGATCCTCGACCTTGCCATCGCGCCCGATCTTGAGCAGCAGATACACCACCCCTGTCGCACCTTCTCGAAACGCATGCTCGGGATAGGCGGGCGGCGGCATGTCTTTGGCAGCAACGCTGGCTGCACCTTGCTCCTGGCTGCCGAAATGCGCGCTGCGAATCGATACCGCATACGTGTTGTTGTCGCCCGGCTTGGCGACCAGCAGCAGATTCATCGGTAGTTGCGCGGGCAATGCGCTTCCATCGTCTTTGACAGGGTCGAAGCGCCAGGAGGCGATCGATTGCTTGACGCGGTCGCGGACCACTGGCGGCAAGCTTGCTTCGTCGGTGAGCTTGACCGCCGTGACAGTGCCGTCCGGGGTCAGCGTCAATTCGCCCGCGACATTCATGCTGGCCTCCATCTGCGCCTGCACCTGCGCGGCACTGGGACGTGCCTGCACGCCGTTGATACTCGCCATTGCCAGCAAAATCCCCAGGCCCAAGCGTTGCTTCCACTGCATGACCGCGCTCCATCGTGATTGAATCTTCGTTGTACCAGCCTTGGTGCATACGCGTAAATCCTGGACCAGGTTTATCCGTTTCTCCGTCGGTAACGGCGGCGTGCCGGGGTGCTTGAATGCCTGCGACGCGACTGCGCAGTTGCGATACACCGACAGCAGATGGAGGTACGCGCACACGCCTCAGCGCTGCAGCAAATGGACGTGCGCGATCTGCGCGGCATCGGACGATTCGGCAGTCAGCACTGTTGCGCCTTGCGTGAGTCGGATCGTCTGCAATTGCGGTTGCAGGCGACGCAGCGGGTCGAGTTGCGCCAGCAGATCGCAGGCCGCCGATGCCCATGCGGCAGCCGGCCCGATCCAGCGACCATCGGCAGCGACCGGATTGTAGGGATAGGCCACGATCCAGCGCCCGGCGCCGGAGGGTGCAGTGACGACCGTGGGATCTGGTGCGTACATCGCGGGTGCCAGCTGCAACATGGACGTTGGCTGTGCGGAGATGTCGTGATCGGCCGCGACAGGGCGCAGCCACAGCCTGGCGGATTCATCGGAGTGCCAGGGACGCAGCGTCAAACCTGTGCGCGGTGCCAGTGCAACCACTTGGCGATACAGCTGCGCGCTGAGTGGATCGTCGGGATCGTAGGTGATCGCAAGGCTGCGATGGCCACGCGCCTGCGCCACGTCGAGCAGGCGTGCCAGCTGTGCCTGTACGCCGGGAAATGCGTAATCCCAGCGCGCGCCCTGCGGTGCGTCCAGCATGGAGAACGGCAGCGCAGTGACGATGTTGCGACCATGCATCAGATCGGCGTACGTCTGTTCCCAGCCGGCGATAAACGGTGCCAGCAATAAGGTGTCGCGCGATGGATGCAGCTGCGACTGCAATAGCTCGGCGGCCTCTTCGGGCGTATCGAAAGACACCACGTCGAAGGCGGCCAGGCGCCCGGTTTCTGCAGGACGACAGCTGCGCAGCGCATCGTGCAATGCATCGGCAATCGGCTGACGGCCCGGGCGCGGCAACAGCAGTGCGATGCGCAACGAAGCATCGCGCTGCGCAACCGGATGCGACAGCTGCTGCAGATAGGCCAGCAAGGCCTGCACTTCGTCGTCGGCCAGTGCGACGCGCGGCATGATCGGGTCCAGACGGCGACCGTCCGGCGCGCTGCCGGCGCGCACCGCATGCGCCAATGCATCCACGTCGTAGCGAGTCAATGGCGCATCGGCGCGACGTGCGGGGAACCGCGCCGATAGTTGCGACCACCGAATATCCGGCGCACGCACGAAGCCCTCGGATTTACCGCGGCCGTCGTCGCCATGACAGCCGGCGCAGCCGTGCACGCCGAGGCCGGCGACGTTGCGTCCGTCGCGCCCGATGCCGGTTGCATACAGCGACCGGCCAAGCTCGGCTGGCGGCGCGCCCTGGGCAAATGCAGCCGCCGCCGCACACGCGCACGCGGTGAGCAACCAGGCGTAAAGGCGGCGGTGCATCGGCGTGCGCTCAGGCTTCGTCGGCAAGCCGCAGCAGATCCAGCGCGATCCGCTCCGCCGGCGCATCCGGACGCAGCTTGAGCCAATGCTGGCGCCCGGCACGCCCGGCGATCAGCAGCGTGCTGTGGCTCTCGGGCTCGCCACTCCATTGGCCCAGCTTGCCGAGCACCTGCTGCATCGTCTCGGGGGCGGCGACGACAAAGCGCCAACCATCTACGTCGGCGCCATATTTTGCAGCGAAGGCTTTCATCGATTGCGGGGTATCGCGCTTGGGATCGATCGACAGCGACAGAAAGCGCACGTCCTTGCCGAAACGCTCGCCCAGCTGCCGGCGCACCTGCTGCAGCATCTGCGTCTGCATCGGGCAGGCGTTGGGGCAGTTGGTAAACACCAGGTTGACCAGCACCACGCCTTCGCTCAACAGATCGGTATAAAAGCGGTGGCCGACGCCGTTTTGGTCAACCAGGGTGTCGTCGCCGAAGTAATCGCGTGCGCGCGTCTCGGGCGCGCCGGTGGAGGTGCCGCGTGCAGCAGCCAATGCCGGCCACGCCAGTACCAGCGCCAGACACAAGCGCCGCCGCTTCATGGCGCACCTCGCGCGCCGGCATCGGTCGCCAGCGCATCGACGGCGGCCAGTAATCGCGCCGGCTCGGGCATGCCGACCCATCGCCACCAGCGTCCCTGGCGCGCATCGCCGACCAGCATCACCGGGCCGTGGTCTTCCGGTCGACCACCGACCGGCAGCCCGAAGCCGCGCAAGACCCGGTCGATATCGGAAGGCGTGCCGGTGAGCCAGTACCAGCGCTCGCCAGCGCGTACGCGCCGACTGAAATCGAGCAGTTGCGCGGGGGTGTCGTGGCGCGGGTCCAGGGTGATCGAAATCAGCGTGACCTTGCCGCGCGGCCGCAGCGCCAGCTCGCGCTGCACGCTGCCCATCACGGCGGTGAGCGCCGGACAGATGGTGGTGCAGCGGGTGTACATGAAATCGACCACCACGATGCCTTCCTGCAGCAGCGGTTGCAGATCGTGAGGCTGACCGTGGGCGTCCAGCAACGCCACTTCCGGCACCTGCACCTCGGTGGGACTGGCGGCCAGGGTCTGCGCCTGTGCCATGCGGTGATGGGCAGCGTGCGGGCCGTGCTGGGCCGCAGCCGCCACGGCAGTGGAAGACAGCAGCATCAGGCCGCAGGCCGAGAGCAGGAACATGCGCATTTAGTTGGCTCCTTGCAAAACGGTGGGCTCACGAACGAACAAGGTGGCAAAAACCAGCTGCACCGGCGTGGCTGCGTCCAGATAGGCGTAGTAACCGCCGCTGGCCTGCAACGCACCGTGCGCGACCCAGACCCCTGGCTGCGCAGTGTCCGGATGCATTGGCCAGGTGGCGGTGACGTTGCCGTTGGCCATGACGATGCGCAGCCGCAATGGCTGGCCGGCGATGCGGGCGGCGGCCTGCGCATCGCGCGCGGCAACCCGCAATGCGAAACGTTCGCCTGGCGCCAACGAGCGCGTCGAATCGCCTTCCCAGCGCATCGCCACCTGCGCAGGCCCCGCTACAGGCGCGGCGGCGGCGACCTGCAGGCCGATGCATTCCTGCACCTTGGGCAGGGCGCTGGCGATGGCCATCACCATCTGCCCGGCGGCGGGCAGGCGCACGATGGCGGTGTATTCGCCCACACCGGTCTGGCGCAGACCGCGAAGCGCGAGCAGTGCCGCCATCGGCGTATGCCCGTAGGTGCGCACGCCCGCATCCGGCGCGTTCATGCCTTCCATGTAGTGATACAGCGTGCGCTCGGCAGGAGTGGCGATGAAGGCGCCGTTGCCCTCGTAGCTTTCGGCCATGCTGGAGGCGCGCGGCAACTCCGCACTGGCCGAGGGCGCGGCGGCACCGGCGGGTACGAATTTCAAAAACGGCGCGGCGGTGTCCAGGCTGGCCAGCGACAACAATGCGACCTGCTCGCTGTCCAGCGCGCGCACATAGGCGTATTGCGCGGAGAAGGCGATGTCGTATGGCCGCCCGGAAATGGTGATGGCATGCCGCAGCGCACCGCTGCCTGCATCGTGGGCGAGCAGGCGATGCTGCACGGGATTGGCCAGCAGCACATGGCGGGCATCCGGGGTGAGCCGGGCCGGGCCGCTGCCCCGCTCCACCACGCGCGTGTCCACCGCTTCGCCGTCGCGGCTATAGCGCCAGATGCGCCCGGCGCGGGCGCTCACCACCCACAGCAAGCCATTGCCGGGGGCGAACAGCACCGCGGATGGTTCGTCGTCCAAAGACAGCCGGCGCACGATCGCCAGGCTGTCGGTGTCGACAATCGCCAGCGCGCGCCCTTCGCGACTGCTGACATAGGCCAGGCGGCCATCTTCGGAAAACGCGATTTCGTGATGCCCGGCCGGCAGTGGCAACTGCGCCACGATGCGTGCCTCCACGGTGTCGAATACATCCACGCCGCTATCGCCGGCCTCGCCGACGCGGCCGATCCACAACAGGCGTTCGCCCGGCTGCAACGCCAACCGCGTGGGGCGGCCCTGCAACGCGACATGCGCGAGTGTCTTCAGGCCTTGGACATCGAGCACGGCGAGTTTGCGTGCCTCCGGCAAGGCCACGTACAGCCGCGCATCGTCGCTGGTCTTGACCCAATCGAAGCCGCGCCCTTCCAACCGCATTGCGGCCAGCAGACTGGTGCGTCCGCTGAAACTGACCGCCGGGTCCAGCACCGAGACGCTGGGTTCGGCATCCAGACTGAGCAGGTAGTAGCCGGTCATATCGAGCAAGGGGCGCTGCAACAGATTGGCGCTGAGAAAACCGGCGATGCGCTGGTGGCAGACCGGCACCGCGCCGGACAGCGGATCGGTGGCCCGATCCAGCCAGGCACCCGGCGCCCAGTTGTTCAATGGCTGCCCATCGGCCAACCGCCTGGCATCGATACGCAGCCGCAGTTGCTGCCCGGCGACCGGCTGCCCCGGTGCGCCCGGCTCCAGCGCTTCCAGGCGCAGACGCAAGCCCACGCCTTCCGCTTCCAATGCCCGATCCAGATAGACCGGCGTCGGCGGTTTGGGCGGCGGCGCGGCCAACGCCAGCGCGCACAGCAGCAGCCCGGCGAGTGCACCGCCTGTTCGCAGACTCCGGCGCGGGCGCGGCGGTGCCATCAGCGGCAATCGCGGCGTAACGGTGCAGCCGGATACGTCGCTGCCGCCGCCTGCACCCGCACGATCGCCCACAGCCCGTTGGTGATGCCGAAGCCGCCGTGGTCGCGCCACAGGTAATCGCCGGTGACGCCGGCTTGCCCACCGGCCTTGGGCAACACGATGTCGAAGTGCGACAGCGGGGTGACGCTCTCCTGCCCGCCCATCGCCATCTGGGTCGGGTTGTCGCCGATGCACTGCGATGGCACGCCCCAGTCGGCCGGCTTGCCGCCTTGCGGGAATCCCGCTGCGGTGACGCGCTCGGCCAGGTACGGGTCGCGCGGCCAGCTGTGGCCGTGCAGCTCGACCACCGAGGCGCGGCCGACGCCGGTCGGCATCAGGCTGCGCAAGCGGGTTTCTTCGCCTGCGTAGGCCAGCAGCACGGGCACGAACGGTTCGCCGACGTTGGCTTGCGCCGTCGTGGCACCGTTGCCGCAGCACTGATTGTCGAACGCCTGCCAGGCCTCATCGATGCCACCCAGTCCATCGCCGCCGAACGGCGCATCCGGTGCGATGCCGAAGCGGAACCACATCGGTTCGCTGCCGTAGTTGATCGCCATATGCCCGGAGTCGTGCGCATCCTCCGGCGCGGTGCGCAGCGGATCTTCGTTGGCGTCCACGCGTTCTGCAGCGATGTTCTGTACCGCCTTGCCATCGGCGTAGCGCAGGTTCAGACCTTTCTGATGGACCAGGGCCAGATCGCGGAAGCTGCGATTCTGGGTGGCCCCCGCCGCATCGACGATGCGGTAACTGACATCGGCGGTGGCACGGCTGCGGGTCTGCGGAAAGCTGGCCGATGCCGGGTCCTGGCGATTGCGCATGCGGTCGTCGCTGTACTCGCGCCAGCGCGCGCCCTTGGGCTCGATCACCAGCGCGCCTACTGCCGCCTTCTGGCCCTGCTTGATCCGGTCCGGCGGGGTCAGGTTGCTGCCGCCGAACTCGACGCCGACATAGCGGCAGGCCTTGGCCGACAACGCGACCAGCTCGGTGCTGTCCAGGGTCAGATCCGGATAGCGCAGCTCGCGCCAGGCGTAGGCGCGCCTGGCGCCGGAAGGATCGTTGGCGGCGCTGTCCACGCCCTCGACTTCGTAGCGGAAACTGGCGGTGATGCGCGCGGTCAAGACGTCGGCTTCTTCGCGGGGTTTTTCCTGCAGCAAACGCTCCAACACCACCTGGCGCAGCGCAGGATCGGCGACGCATTTGCCACGCGTGTCGGCCAGGCGTTCGCGATACAGATATGCGTCGCCGTCGAGCAGTGCCGCTTCGTCGAGCTGCGCATCGGCGCCTTCCTTGGGGTCGCGCAACGCCGGTGGCGCGGCATAGGCGCGCAGTGCCTCGCCGGCCAGCGGTTTGCCGTCCGGCACGCTCTCCAGGCAGGCCTGTACGGGCGCCTGGCGCAGCAGATCGCTGGCAAGGGCACGCGAGCGCTCGTTGGCACTGCCCTCCAGCGCATAACCTGGTTCGAGCGCGCTGAGCACCACGTCCTCGAATGCGGCGGCGGTCATCAGCTCGGTCAACGGGCGCAGGTTCGGCTCGCGTGCGAACTGGCTGAGCAGGTCCAGAAACGGCGCCTTGTCGCCTGCGTAGATCGGGCATAGCCCGGCCGAGGGCAGCGTGTCGATCACCCCGGCATACCACTGATAGACCTTGCTCCAGTTCGGCGAAATGGTGCTGATCTTGTTGGTGCCGACATTGTTGCCGTCGTAGGACTGCACGTCGTAATGCACCAGTTGCGGATGCAGACCGACACGGTTGGAGGCGTGCACGAGGTTGTTGTTGAACGACTGCATGCTCGAGCTACCGCTGCCGGCCGAGCGCCGCACCGTGCCGGACATCGAGGTATAGCCCTCCAGATCCGGCATGCCGGCGCGCGCGCGCGGCAGGCGGTTGTGCAGCACCACCTGCAGGCACTCGCCGGCGGATGCGCGCAGCACCAGTGGTTCGACGGGGCGATCGGGCCGCAGCATGCCCTTGGCATCGAGATCCTCGTTGCGCACGAACAGGATGGCGGAGGGATCGTGCAGCGGCCCACTGCCGTAGCGTTGCGTGGTGACCACGCCCTTGTCGTCGGTCGTCTTCAAGGTGATCTCGGTGGCGCGCGGGTTGTAGACCAGCGTGCCGCCACGCGGGTTGAGCCGGCTGCCGGCCAGGCCTGCTGGAATCGTCACGCCCAACGCGTTGCCGAGCGCGGTATTGGCCAGCACCGCAGCGACGTGATACCGCCGCACCGGCGCATTGATCGGGCAATCGTTGAACAGCCCGCGCCCCTGTTGCGGGGCCAGCAAGGCCGGGCGCAGCTGGCTGGGCAAGGCGACTAGCCGGTCGCTACGCACATCGCGGCGGTTGTGGCTGCGCAACACGCCCCACACCCCGCTCCACAAGCCGTCCTGGCTGCTGTCGATGGTGTACATGCGGTCGTTGAGATGGGTGGCGCTTTCGTAATCGGTGATCCGCGCCGAGAAGGTGAACTGCTCGGACAACCCGGCGTTCTGGCTGTTGCGCCAGCCCGAGTGCGGCGCCTGGCCGAAACCGGAGCCGCCCTGCATCCACGCCATGCCGTTGATGGAGGCGTTGTGTTCGTGCTCGTGCGCGCCGGCCTGGATTTTCACCCGCACCAGATCGCCGGAATAGGCGCGCAGGATCGGCGTATACGGATCGCCGGCCAGGCGACGCGCGTTGACGTCGGCGGGATAGTGCGGGCTGCTGCCGGCCAGCGACGGATCTTCGCCGCCGATGCCGTTGAGCACACTGATCGCGCGGTCGGTGCGGGTCTGCAGCGCGAACGCCAGATCGCCGCGGTAGCTGTCGGCCTGCGCGCCGGACTTGCCATCGGCCGCCGTGGCGCTGGGGTTGTACACGCGCAAGCCGAGCGGCTCGTTACGATAGTTCACCACCATCATGCCTACGTCGTCGGCCGAGATCGCCTCCGGACACGGCCGCAGCGGTGCGGTGCCGGGCACATACACCGCGCCCGGCAAGCCGGTGTCGCCACCGGGGCAGCGCGGCTCGTAGGCGACGATATCCGGCAACACGGGCGAAGCGGGTTTGCGCACCGATGGATGAATCGCCTGGCGGAAACTGTTGGCCGTGGGCAGCGCCGAGGCATCGATGGTGGATGGCACGCCCTTGCTGGTAACGCCGTAGAAATAGCCCTTTTGATAGGCGTGCTGGAAATCGCCGAATTGCAGGAAGAACTCGCGGTGCGCGTCGTCGCGGCCATCGCCATCGCTGTCCAGCGGCTTGCCGCCCTTGTCCGTGATCACCGCCTGCCAGGAGGTCGGGCCACCGTCCATGCGCGTGGCCGCGTCGTACAACACCTTGCCGGTTTCGTTGTGCCGCCATAGCGCACCGGGCGGCTCGGTGAGCATGGTGGCGTAGAGCCCGAGCTGTTGATGCGTGGAGGGGCCAAGATGGTCGTGGGTGAAGGTGATGCCCAGGCCGCGATGCACGCCCTGCGCATTGACCAGCGGGTCAGAGAACCAGCGCTGCAACGTCGTGCGTGCACCCAGCCAGTCGCAGGCGCCGGGGAATCCATAGCTGTGTTCGAATTTTTCGAAATCGCCTACAAGTGCGCGCCAACGCGCTTCGCAATCGGCATATTGATGCCCGGTCAATGTGCCGAAATACGGATGCGAACTCGGCACCAGGGGCGCCTGCGTGCCGTCGTAGGGGTTGACCACGTCCGGCCGCCCCGCCGCGCGTTGCGCCTCGTTCCAGGCGTTGACCGCGTGGATGCGCTCGCGCACCGCACCGGGCGAAAACGTGCCGTCTTCGTAGTTCCAACCATTGGCGCTGCCATCGGCCGAGGTCAGGTCCCACTTGGGCAGGTGAATATGCTGGCCGATGACATCGGTCGGCGTGGTGATCTGGTAATCGTCGGCATAGAAATCCTTCGGCACCAGGTTGGTGTGCGCGTACATCGCGCAATCGAAGGTGTTCATGCGCAGCACCAGCGGCTCGGGCGGGCGGGTCTTGTCGAGAAGCGACGACACGTCTTCCCACAGGGTGAGGATGCGCTGCTGCGGATAGTGATAACCGACCTTGTTGAACACCACGTCCAGTTGCAGATTGGCGCCGCGATACACGCGTGGGCTGTCGGCGCCGAATTCGATACCGCCAGGCAATGCGGCCGTGGCAGTGATCCAGGCACCGTTGCTGCCACCGAAAAAACGCCCATCGCCGCCGCGCTTGAGCAAGCTGCCCTGATCGTCGATGCAGGGTTCGTTGTACGGCGCGCCCGGCACCGATGGCGCACCATTGGTGATGAAACGCGAGGCGCTGACCGTGCCCGCCATATCCACCGCGTGGGTGGGATGCTCGCGCACCGCATGGAACTTCATCGCGACCTGTTCCAGATCGGTGCCGGCCTCGGGGTAATACACCGGCTTGGCCAGCTTGATGTGCTTTTCTGCGGTCATGCGATCGAGCTTGGAGTCGGTCACGCCGCCGGCCGAATAGCCGGCCAGCGCATGCCGTGGAATGCCGCCGTCGTGGCCTGCCACCACACCGGGAATGCTGGACATATCCAGCGGCGGGGTGGTCGGGCGCGAGCCCATCGTGGTTTCCGCACCGGCCACCCAGAACGGATAGCCGGGATTGCGATCGCGCTGCTGCACGCGCGCCACCGAGCCGTATTGCACGCCATCGACGATGCGCGGTTCCACCTGCACCGCCGCCGGCATCACCGCCATGCCCTTGCCCGGTAACGGCACGACTGCGGGAATCGGCGTACCGGCGACAATCTCGCCATCGGGCAAGGCGCGCGACTGGCTGGCCGGGCGCCCGTTCTGCAAGCCGAACGGCGTTTCATGGAAGCCCGAACGGGTCTGGCTGACCTGCAGCCGCGTGCCCGCTTCGAACACATCGTGATTGCGCCACATGTACCACATGCCTTGCGCGAAATGCGGGTAGAAATGGCAGTGGAAAATCGCATCGCCCACGGTCTTGTTGCGATTGCCCGAGCCGCCGTACGCGATCTCGTAGGTATAGCCGGACCCCGGCCCCAAGCCCTGGGCATCGATGTAGTTGGCGTTGTCGTCGTTGGGATTGAACAACCACTGATGGTTGTGCAGATGGAAGATGTGCTGTTCCTTGCCGGCATGCAGATTGCGGAACTTGACGAAGTCGCCGATGTAGCTGTGGTGCACGTTGGCCGGATCGTGCGGGTAGTACGCCTGAGTGGCGCGTTGCTCCTTGGGCTGCACACAATATTTGGCGCGCTGCGCCGCATAGCGCCGGTCGGTGAGATATTCCGGCTGGCACTGGCTGATCACCAGGTTGGCCGGGTTATCGACCAGCGTGGCGGCATCGCCAACCGCAAACGAAGAGAGAAAGAATTCTTCGTAGGCGCAATCCAGGCAATCCTGCATCGGGCCCGCCTTGAGCCGGTTGGCGATGATCTCCGCACCAACGCCGCCGGAGCCGTAATTGATCATGAAGCCATCGCGCACGCCATGCAGCGTGTGCGAGAGATCGGGGTGTTCGAAGAAATACGGAAATGCCTGGGTGGCAGCGTTTTCGTCATGAAAGACCGAGACGAATTCGCGGAACGGCTCCAGCCGATTCGGTAGCGCGGGATTGCGCTTGCCCTGCCCTTCCAGCGGATAGGTACGCGCAGGAAAACTGCCGTCTTTTTCCGGCCCCACCACAATCGCATTGACCTCGCCGTGCACCAGGCGTTGCCCTTGCAGCATGTTGAGGATCGGCAGGCCCGCCTTGCCCTCGCGGCACCACACTCCGGCGCTGGCGCAATCGTTGGGGTAGGTCGCTTCGTAGTTGAGAATCGGTTGCCCGGAGGGCGTGGCACCCACCGTGGCCAGGCGCAGTTCTTCTTCGGTCAATTGCGCGCGGTAGAAACGCGCATTGAGCGGCTGCACGGTGACCGCAGCAAACAAGCCGACGCCACTGTTGCCGGCACTGCCTTCGCCACCGAACACCGCTCCATCGTTGCCGACCAGATAGGCGCCTTCGTGCGGCGCATGAAAGCAGTAGTCGCGGGTCTGTCCGGGCCTGGCCAGGCTGTCTGCATTTGCACCGGTGTTGGAACTGTCGCTGTCGATCGAGCCGACCAGTTCCAACCCTTGCGGATGGAAGCCGACGACGCGGCTGTCGACTTGATCGTCGATGCGATAGAGCGGCTCGGTGCCCACTGCATCCTTGACCGCATGTTCCATTGGATGGTCCACGCCCGGCAGCGGATCCGGGAAGGAATTGAACGGATTCCCCGGCCCCGTTTCTGGCGGGACTGGCGTTAATTCGAGCAGATTGGTCAAGCGCACATGCAGATAGCCACCGGCGGCCACTCGCACTACCAACGGACGCGGACGCAGGTCAGGACGCAGCGCGATATCGCGGCTTTGGTTGTTGGCAACTACGCGTGCAAACAAGGCCTGGCCCTGCGTGGAATAGTCGAGCACCTGGCTGTTGCTGCGGTGAATCAGATCGTGGCGCAACGCGTACATCGCCCAATTGACGTTCTGCGCGCCAAGGCGGTTGAACACCATCGGGTGGTCGATGGCCACGACATCGGCGAACACGGCCGATTGCGGGCAACTGAACGCGGCGCGTTGGGTCAGCTGCCCACGTATCCGCTGCAGCGCGCTGTCAGACACGCGCAGGCCTTGATCAAGGCGCAGATCCACACGCTCAAGTGGCCGCGCCGGCTGCGCCATTGCCATTGCGGCAAGCACACACAGAGCCACGCAAAACAGACAGCGAGACATCGAGGAACGAACATCCATCGAGTTCTTCTCCCACGCAAGACTGCACGAGTTGTCGCGGAGCAAGTCGCTCCGTCAGAGTGATGCACACAGGCAACAACAGCCGCACGAACGTACAGGCATGCACGTCGTCCGGCCGCGCCAGACGACGGATTGGTCTAATGCAGAAAGCGTGGTGAGAGGCGTCCGACTGCCTCGAAGTGAACATCCACTGTCGTGCCGATATAGCACAGCCAATCTGAGGTGCAAACAAGTTTCGGAGCAACGGTCAGCACATTGCAACAGGCCCAAGCGTGTTGCAGCGCACTGTTTGCGATTTTGCACAAACCCGCAGAGATCACTGATAAGCGTCTCGGCTAGTCGGGTTCGTTACGTCGCATCGCCATGCATCGGCGATGCAATCGACGCTCAGGCCAGACGGCGCGAGTCCGCGTAGGGCGGCGTGTCCGGGTAATCGTCTTCGCGCAGTCGCGCTTGCAGATCGCGCCACCATTGCGGCTCGAACAGTTCCGGATGCGTGTGCTTGACCGCTTCCAGCTGAGACGCCGGCAAGCCCATAAACAGCGCAAAACGCTCGGGAAACACATCGCGTGGGCCGACATGAAACCAGGGCTCGGCGGACATTTGTTCTTCGTAACTGGTGGGCGTGGGCCAATCGCGGAACGTGCATTCGGTGATCAGGCACAGCTCGTCGTAGTCGTAAAACACCGCACGCTGATGGCGGGTGATGCCGAAGTTTTTCAGCAGCATGTCGCCGGGAAAGATGTTGTTGCGCGCCATGTCCTTGATCGCCTGCCCGTAGTCCAGCGCTGCGGCATGCGCGGCCTCGGGCAGTTGTTCGCGCAGGTATAGATTGAGCGGGCGCAGCCGGCGCTGCACGTAGCACAGCGCGATCAACACATCGGCGCCATCTTCGCTCAGGCTCATCGCACAGCTGGTCTGCAGTTCTTCCAGCAACGCCGGCGAAAAACGCGCCTTGGGAAAGCGCAGAAAGCGATACGGCTGCGCGTCGAGCAGGCGGCCGATGCGGTCGAGCTGGAACACCAGTTCGTATTTGCCTTCCACCTGCGCGCGGCTCATGGTTTTTGGATACGCAAAGCGGTCGCGGATCAGCTTGAACACCAGCGGATAACTGGGCAGCGTAAACACCACCATGACCATGCCCGGTGTGCCATCGGCATGCACCAGCTGCTCGGCAGGATGCGCCTGGAAATGGCTGAAAAACGTGCGATAACGCTCTGTCTTGCCCTGCTTTGCACGCCCCAGCATCGTGTACAGCTCGTCGATGGGCTTGTGCGTCAGCAGGCTGCGCAGAAACACCACTGCATCACCGACGGTGGATAGATCGGCCTGGAAATAACTGCGCGAGTTACTGAACAATTGCGCGACATCGCTACGCCGGGTCAGCACCGCTTCGGCACGCAGGCCGGCGCCATCGTTGACCAGTGCGATCACGCAGGGAGAAAAGCGATGTTCGCCGAAAACGCGCCCGATCAGATAGGCGCGCCGTTCGCGGTAGAACACCGTCTCCAGCAGCTCCACACTGCGCACAGGATGCTCGCCCCAGTGCGCAAGATCGTCCTGCAGCCGCACTGCAATTGCCGCCGCGCAACGGGTGCGGTGCAGGTACGGCACATCGAACGCATAATCGCCAAGCACGCGCACCAGCATGTCGGTCAGCCGGCCGGGCGAGACCGCGTAGGTATGCCGCGCAACCGGCAGCGTGATCGCATCGGTCGGCTCGATATCCAGCGCGATGAATTCGATCTCCGCATCCACACCATGGGTGCCGAAGTAACGCCGGGTCAGGGTGTTGTAAAAGGTCTTGTACAGCTCCTGATCGATCAACCCGGTCAGCAGCGCGGCGTAATGCTCGCGTGCGCGCATCCACAACACGCGGTCGTGCGCCTGCCCCAGCAAGACCGCACGCAGCCGCAGCATGCATTCGCTGATGTATTGATCGTAGAGCGCAATACGCGCCACCGCATCCTCGCGCGCGCCGTTCCAGTCGCGTGTCTCGAAACGCTGTTTGGCACGTGCGGTGATCTGCGCAAAGCGCGCGTGGTAATCCTCGAAGGCTTCGTACACGGCGCTGCCGATCGCCAGCGCGCGACGCTCGGACTGCGGCGATAACGGAAGAGGGCTCATGGCGGCAGTGTACCCAGCGTGGGGCGTCGGACGACAGGCAATGTCGCAAGTGACCTAGGCAGCATTACGAACTCGCTGAAGATACGATCCTGGCAAACGTACGGCACCGGGCGCGACTGCGCGCGGGAAATCCAGCCCGTTGACGCACTTGCCACAGAGAGAGATTCGTCAGGGACCTGAAGACACCGCCTATGCTATTTCTGGTTTCAAGGTTCTGTGGAGCAACAGAAGGCTTGTGCTCTTTCCACCGGTCTGGCCTTTTTGAGGACGCACGGCTCAGCCTTGCTGGAACCAAGCGGCGGCGCAGTCGCGGGGTGTCGTTGCGCTTTCTTCCATAGGCTGTAAGCCAAAGCTTGTCAGGATCTGTATAGACACCGTGCAACGGAGATGCCGCCATCAGACCCTTCACGCATACCGATCATTAGCACCGTCGGTAACGTGGCTCGCTGCCGCTGTTGATACAGGATCAGGCGATGTTGTTGCGCCAGGGAGACTCGTCATGTCTGGCGCCACTGTTCCCCGACAAAGCCGCAACAATGCACTGACAAGGAATACGCATGCAGTTGTTGGTCCTGAGCGAGGTACAGATATATGGTGATGCGCTCGATTCACTGCTACGCACCACGCAGTCACAGATGACAGTGACCCTGGCCACCAGCATCGGCGGAGCCGTCATCGAAATGGAAAAGCGTGCAATGGATGCCGTGCTGCTGGATGTGGGAGCTGATGGCGTTCTGCAAAGCCTTTCGGCGCTCAGGCGTCGCTGGCCACAGACCTTGATGGTGGCATTCGGATTGAGTTCTTCCAGTCAGGAAGTGATCTGCAGCGGCGCAAGCATGAATTACATCTTTGGCCGTCAAGTGGGCATCGAGGAAATGCTGAGCGTCCTTAGCCACGAGCGTCCTCCCAACAGACGCGCCACGCCGCCCTCACCACAACCGACGATGTATCGACTCACCCCACGCGAGCGTGAGGTGGCCGACTTGTTATCGCGCGGGCTGAGCAACAAGGAAATTGCGCGCGACCTGCGTATCGAGCTGGCTACCGTAAAAAATCACGTACATAGCGTGCTCAGAAAGACCGATGCACGCACGCGCCTGCAAGCGGTGGTGAACATCGGCGCCGCTTTTTCCATGCCTTAGACCAGGGCCAGTGCGATGGGTGCAACGGTCTTTGCCACATCGAGCACAGTGTCATACCAGGCTTTATCGTAGCCCTCATCGTTTGGCGTGCCCGCGCTAACCGCAGGTGTGAACCCCTTGGTCTGCATTGCCTGGGTCACCATCGGCAACACGATCGGCAATGCCGTGCTCACCGCGCGGCTGATGCTGTCATACCACGCTTTTTCATCCACGCTGCCCATGGCCAAGCCCTGCGCCTGCGCTGCCGGTGAAAAGCCCTTGCTTTGTATTGCCTGGGTCACGATCGGCAACACGATCGGCAGTGCCGTGCTCACCGCGCGGGTAATGCTGTCGTACCAGGCTTTCTCACCCACGCTGCCCACGGCCAGGCCCTGCGCCTGCGCCGTCGGTGAAAAGCCCTTGCTTTGCATTGCCTGGGTCACCATCGGCAACACGATCGGCAATGCCGTGCTCACCGCGCGGCTGATGCTGTCGTACCACGCTTTTTCATCCACGCTGCCCACGGCCAGGCCCTGCGCCTGCGCTGTCGGTGAAAAGCCCTTGCTTTGCATTGCCTGGGTCACGATCGGCAACACGATCGGCAGTGCCGTGCTCACCGCGCGGGTGATGCTGTCGTACCACGCCTTGTCTACCGAAAGCGATTGGCCGGCTAGCAGGGCCGAGGAATTTAAACCACTGGACATGTATGCGGACATGACATTGACCTCTGAAGGATGCGAAGAAGGAAGGGAAACATTGGCAGGCGAAGAGGCGGCAAGCGGGTCGAGCTTCAAGAAGCTCAACTGCCCCATTCCGGCCGGCTTGATCGGCAACTTGATTGCGGGCGTCTGCTTCACGAACAGACGTCGAAGTGTGTTTCCCGCTCCGAGGACTAGGTCGATGGATGAGCGTGCTGCGCCAAGCTGATCGACCTGATCCAGCAAGGCGTATGTAAAGGCAGACATTCCGTTGGTTCCTGGCGTGGACGCAGATGCGGTCTCATCGGCTTGTGCTGCGGAGATGAGCAAGCCTTTGGACGCCGGAAGCGTGAGCGTGGTGACCGTTGCATCACCGGTGCCAGGAACATACCCCTTCGACGCAAGGGGCAGGACCAACCCGAATGGCCTGAAAGACACTGCAGCAGGCTCAAATCCCTTGGAGCTAATTACCTGGCTCGTCGGCGCCTCGGCAGTCCAGAACTTGGACTTGACGACATGGGCAATCCTGCCGTCTTCAGCAATGAAGAGTTTCTCCAAACCACCGGAGAAGCAGGTATCCAGAACGATGGTCAGTACACCATCCGGCACCGACACCATTGCATCTGCCAATTCCGTGTCATCGAGGAACTGGCTGTCCTGCGTCACCAGCGCCTCGCGCAACTCGCCGTTGATCTGCGGCCGGTAGCCATGACCGGAGTAGAAGAACACCAGACGATCCTGCGGCGTGGCTCCATTGAACAACCATGCCAGTCCGTCCAGAACCGCATGTTTGCTTGCCTGCTGGTCGGTCAGCGCTTTGATTTCCTGAAATGCAAACTTGGACTGCAGGTGGGTTGAAAATGCGGTTGCGTCCTGTACACAACTCGGTAGTGCATTGGTCCCTGGGTAGTTGTTGATACCAACTACAAGCGCTCGCGTTGTCATCGGGAAGACTCCCTTGTATCGCGTTGATCGTTGCCCGGCGGTTTACCGAGTAAGCCAATGCTGGTCGCGTTTGTCCCAACCGGCCATGCATCGATGGATCCGGTTTTTATCCTCCATCGTGCCCATATCCATGGATCCAACGATCCAGCCGAACGCTCAAGTGTGTGTCTTACAGCGTATTGACATGGACGAGCACGCCAATGGTTGGCGATGGTCGGCGTTAGCGACGGCATACGCGATCGCACGCTGGCGGCCTTCTCATCGGTGTCGCGGAAACAGAACGACCCGCTTCGAACGAAGCGGGTCGTGGGGACATGCATGCGGACAGGCCGCCTCAGAAGGCGGCTTCAGCCATCAGGATCAGGCCTTCAGCGTCGCCAATACGTCGTTGAAGGTCTTGCTCGGGCGCATCGCTTCGCTGACCTTGCCCAGATCGGGGTGGTAGTAGCCGCCGATATCCACCGGCTTGCCCTGCGCGCCGTTGAGCTCGGCCACGATGGTGGCTTCGTTCTCGGTCAAGGCCTTGGCCAGCGGCGCGAACTTGGCCTGCAGCGCGGTGTCTTCGGTCTGTGCGGCCAGGGCCTGCGCCCAGTACATCGCCAGATAGAAGTGGCTGCCGCGGTTGTCCAGTTCACCGACCTTGCGTGCCGGCGACTTGTTGTTGTCCAGGAACTGGCCATTGGCCACATCCAACGCCTTGGCCAGCACCGTGGCCGACGGGTTGTCGTAGCGGTTGCCCAGATGCTCCAGCGAGGCGGCCAGGGCCAGGAACTCGCCCAGCGAATCCCAGCGCAGGCTGTTCTGTTCGACGAACTGCTGCACGTGCTTGGGCGCCGAGCCACCGGCGCCGGTTTCGAACAGACCGCCACCGGCCATCAGCGGCACGATCGACAGCATCTTGGCGCTGGTGCCCAGCTCCAGGATCGGGAACAGGTCGGTGAGGTAATCGCGCAGCACGTTGCCGGTGACCGAGATGGTGTCCTGGCCCTTGCGGATGCGCTCCAGCGAGAAGGTGGTCGCTTCCACCGGCGGCAGGATGCGGATATCCAGCCCGCTGGTGTCGTGATCCTTCAGATAGGTTTCGACCTTGGCGATCACCTGTGCATCGTGTGCGCGTGCTTTATCCAGCCAGAACACCGCCGGCGTTTCGCTCAGACGTGCGCGCTCGACCGCCAGCTTCACCCAGTCCTGGATCGGTGCGTCCTTGACCTGGCACATGCGCCACAAATCGCCGGCTTCCACCGCGTGTTCGAAGACGGTGGTGCCGGTGTCGTCGGTGACCTTGACGGTGCCGGCGGCGGGAAGCTGGAAGGTCTTGTCGTGCGAGCCGTATTCCTCGGCTTTCTGCGCCATCAGGCCGACGTTGGGCACCGAGCCCATGCTGGACGGATCGAACGCGCCGTGCGCTTTGCAATTGTCGATCACGGCCTGGTAGACATCGGCGTAGCAGCGATCCGGGATCACCGCCTTGGTGTCCTGCAGCTTGCCTTCGGCGTTCCACATCTGACCCGAATCGCGAATCATCGCCGGCATCGATGCATCGACGATCACATCACTGGGCACATGCAGGTTGGTGATGCCCTTGTCGGAATTGACCATCGCCAGGGCCGGACGCTGCGCGTATTCGGCCTGGATATCCGCCTTGATCTGCGCCTGCTGCGCTTCCGGCAGCGTGGCGATACGTGCGTACAGGTCGCCGATGCCGTTGTTGGGATCGAAGCCGACCGACGCAAGCGCATCGGCATGCTTGCTCAGCGTGTCCTTATAGAACTCGCCGACCACCACACCGAACATTACCGGGTCGGAGACCTTCATCATGGTGGCTTTCAGATGCACCGAGAACAGCACATCCTTCGCCTTGGCATCGGCGATCTGGGCATCGATGAAGCTGGCCAGTGCGCGCTTGCTCAGCACGGCGGCATCGACGATTTCTCCGGCCTTGACCGCCACCTTTTCCTTCAGCACGGTGGTGCTGCCATCGTTGCCGACGAATGCGATCTTCAGCGTGCCCGCCGCTGCCACCGTGGTGGACTGCTCGCTGCCGAAGAAGTCGCCGTCGTCCATGTGCGAGACATGCGACCTGGAGTCGCTGCTCCACTTGCCCATGCGGTGCGGATGCTTGCGTGCGTAATTCTTCACCGACAGCGGTGCGCGGCGATCGGAGTTGCCTTCGCGAAGCACCGGGTTGACCGCGCTGCCCTTGACCTTGTCGTAGCGCGCCTTGATGTCTTTTTCGGCATCGTCCTTGGGCGTGTCCGGATACGCCGGCAGCGCATAGCCCTGGCCCTGCAGTTCGGCGATCGCGGCCTTGAGCTGCGGCACCGAGGCGCTGATGTTGGGCAACTTGATGATGTTGGCTTCCGGCGTGGTGGCCAGCGCGCCCAGCTCACCAAGGTCGTCGGCGATCTTCTGCGCGTCGCTCAGGTGCTCGGGGAACAGCGACAGAATGCGGCCGGCCAGCGAGATATCGCGGGTTTCGACCACGATGCCGGCGGTATCGGTGTAGGCATCGATGATCGGCAGCAGCGACTGCGTGGCCAGATACGGTGCTTCGTCGGTGAGCGTGTAGAGGATCTTCGGTGTCTTCGACATGAGGTGCGATGGCTCTTGTGGTCGGGAGGAGCGCCGGTGTCCATGGCAATGGCGTTGGCGTGCGCGACGGGGGTCGCTGGTGGCACGCCGATCGGCCAGCGCGTGGAACGCGGCGATGGATCAGCACGGCATTGTCGCGTCTGAGCCGCGCCCGGGTAAAGCGACCACAGGCGGATGCTCCATCCCGTGACCCGGCCAATCGACATGGATGCAGCTGTAACGAATGTGTCGCGTCGCAACGTGGCGCAGCAAAAAGGCGCGATCGTGTGATCGCGCCCTGATGGCTTACCGCTTGATGGCTTGCTGGAAGAACAGCGACGAAGTGATCGCCCTGTTGGCGAAATGTTGGCGGGCCAGCGTGTTACCGCCCTGCTCCGCCAGCATCTATGTCTACACGCAGCGTGCTGCGGCGTGCTTGCGCGCGGTTCTTCTTACTTTACCGTAATGGTCTGCGGATTACCCGCCGGCTTGCCATCCACCATCACCTGCGCGGTGTAGGTGCCAGCCGGCCAGCCATCGGGCTTGCTGAAGCTGAGGTTGGTGGTTTCTGCGCCGGTGGTGGTCAAGGTGGCGTTCTGCTCACCAGCGACCTGGCCGTCCTGGTAGGTGAGCTTGGCCGAAACCGCCACGTTGCTCGCGCTGCCATCGGTTTTCACCGAGACGATGATGGTGTCTTTGCTGCCGATATTGGCCGACGGAGTCACTGTCTTGTCTGCGGCAGCAGTGGTGCCGACCGCGACGCTGGACACCGTCACTGCCGCGCCGGTTGCGGCGGCACTGTCGGTACTGGCAGCACCGGTGGCGGTGCTCTGGCCAGCCTGATCACTTGCGGGCGGCGTGCCCGCCGGGCCGGGCATCGCTTCGGTGGCGGCACCGGAGGTTGGATCCTTCGACACGCTGGCATCTTCTTCTTTCTTGCAACCTGATAGTGCGAGCACGCCGACAAGAGCAATGGCGAGCGTGCTTGAAACGGATTTGGTACGCATGAATGAATCTCCGGCTAAACGAATGGGGTTTGTTGAGGAAAGCATTGAGTGGAACAGATCACCAAGCCAGCGACTGGCTAAATCAGGCGTTTATGCCTTTGGTGGCAAGTGCAACACCTGTCCCGGAAAAATCTTGTCCGGATCCTTGAGCGTCTCGCGATTGGCCTCGAAAATGCGCGGCCACAGATTGCCGTCGCCATAATGGCGTTTGGCAATACTGGAAAGGCTGTCGCCTGCCTGCACGGTCACCGTCTCTTCGACGATCTGCGCCGTGCTTTGCACGCTGCTGCGGACGTTGGAAAAATCCGGCGCTGGCGTGACATCGGCGGTGCTGTCGACCGACGAGGTTACGTTGGAAAAATCTGCTTTCTTGTCGACACTCATTGCTGCCATCCTGCGTGCATCACGATGACTGCAGCGTGCGCGGAGCGCCGTTAAGCGTGGATCGCGCCGCCGTGAAGCTGGCGCGATCCTCCAGCACGGCCGGCTACTGGCGCAGGTCGCGGAAAATCGACAGCGGTGTCGGCACGCTGGGCGAACTGCGCAATGGGTTGATGTCCAGTCCGCCTCGACGGGTATAACGCGCCTCCACCACCAACCACTCGGGCGCGCAGCGGATCAGCACGTCATGGAAGATGCGCTCCACGCATTGCTCATGAAACTCGGCGTGGTCGCGGAAACTCACCAGATAGCGCAACAGGCCTTCGCGGTCGATCGGCGCGCCGCGATAGCGCAGCGTGACGCTGGCCCAATCCGGTTGACCGGTAACCGGGCAATTGGATTTGAGCAACGCCGAGGTCAGCACTTCTTCCACGATTGGTTGTGTGTGCGCTGAGAGATACGCGGCATTGGGCGGGCCGTAGTCGTCGATGCTGACATCCAGCGCGTCGATCGACTCGCCCTCGCCCACCGCATCGATCGGCGGCAGACCGAATTCCACCGCCACATCGGCACCGGCGCGCGTGGACAGGTCGGAGGCAATACGCGTGCGCACCGCTTCGGCACTGTTGAAGCGGGTGGCGTTGAGCGAGTTGAGATACAGCTTGAGCGATTTGGATTCGATCAACGACGGCGAATCGCTGGGCACATGCAAGGTAGCGGTGGCCACGCAGGGTTTGCCCTGTGCATCGAGCCAGCTGAGTTCATAGGCATGCCAGCGATCGCGGCCGATAAAAGGCAGCGCGCCGGTCAGGCCGATCGCCTCGCGCCCGGCCGCGCGCGGAATCGGAAACAACAGCGACGGATCGTAGCCGCTGGGATACGCGACCTCACGACCGAGAGAGGAATCTTCTGGGGTATTCATGCCGCCATTTTAGGGCGAGCGGGCTGGCCGTGAGGTGTATGGCAGACGCTGGGGCGAGCTGGCGGCAGAAGCAGCGGGCCGTCAAGCGGCCCGCCGCCCCACACGATCACCAACGCTCAGCGGAACCGCGCAACTGCACACGATTCCCGATTCCCGATTCCCGATTCAGCCAGCCTCACCCTGATGCAGATAATCCAGCGATACCTGCAACAGCGCGCGCAAACCCACATCCAGCGACGACTCGTCGAGCAGGAACTGCGGCGAATGATTGCTGGGCGCGGTCGCCGGGTCGATGCCCTTGGCGGTGGAGCCGACGAAGAAGAACATCGACGGTACCTGCTGGGCATAGAACGAGAAGTCTTCCGCGCCCATCTGCAACGGCGGCTCATAGACATTGTCGGCGCCGACCACGGCCTGCAGGCTGGGCAGCATCTTCGCGGTCAATGCAGGGTCGTTGACCGTGGCCGGGTTGCCGGGCTGGTCCGGCACCTGTGCCTCAACGGTGGCCCCGTGGGCGGCGGCGGTGTGCTCGGCCACGGTCTTGAGGTCGGCGAAGATCTGCTGGCGCATGGCTTCGTCGAAGGTGCGGATGGTGCCGACCATCTCCACGTCATCGGGAATGATGTTGTAGCGGATGCCACCCTTGATCGCGCCGAAGCTCAGCACCGCCGGCTGCTTGGACAGGTTGGCGCGGCGGCTGATCACGGTCTGCGCAGCGCCGATCATGTCGGCACTGGCCACGATCGGGTCGATACCGTTCCATGGTGCCGAGCCATGCGTCTGGCGGCCGATCATCTTGATCGCAAAGCGGTCCGAGGCGGCCATCAGCGGGCCGCTACGCACCGCGATCTTGCCGGCCTGCACGCTGGAGAACACATGCAGGCCGAACACCGCCTGCGGCTTGAAGTCGGCAAACAGGCCTTCCTTGAGCATCAGCGAGGCGCCGCCCTCTTCGTTGCCGGGTGCGCCCTCTTCGGAGGGCTGGAAGATCAGCATCACTTCGCCGGGCAACTGGTCGCGCATGCCCACCAGCGCTTCGGCCACGCCGAGCAGGATCGCGGTATGCGCGTCGTGGCCGCAGGCGTGCATCACCCCGACCTGCTCGCCGCGGTACTCGGCAGTGACCTTGGAAGCGAACGGCAGCCCGGTCTGCTCTTTCACCGGCAGGGCGTCCATATCCGCACGCAAGGCGATCTTGGGACCCGGCTTGCCGCCCTTGATGATGGCCACCACACCGTGATGGGCGATGCCGGTGCGCGGCTTGAGGCCGAGCTTGCGCAGCTGCGCAGCCACCGTGGCGGCGGTGCGCTCCTCGCGGTTGGACAGTTCCGGATGCTGATGGAAGTCGCGGCGCCACTGCACCAGCTTGGTCTGCAACGGCGCGGCGGCGGCCTGCACTTCGGGCCGGGGCGCAGCCTGGGCGGCGGCGAGCGTGGGCAGGGCGAGCAATAGCGCGCTGGTCAGCAGGCGGGAGTGGCGCATCGAGAATCCTCTAAAGATGGTTGCTTAATGTAGTGCACCCGCGCAGCTGGCGGGCTGCGGTGGTGCCCGATTCAGCCCGCCGGTCAACCGTGGCGACCGTGGTGCGTTGCTGCTGTACTGCATCTGTGAACGTCGTGGCCGTTTCGCTTGGCGAGCCGTTACTTCAGTAACGCTCAATTGCTTGGGCGCAACGATATGCTTCGCACAGCTGCCCCACGGTCGCATCAGCGCCCGGCCCGCCCTCAGGAGTTGTCGCATGTCGCGTTTTTGGAAGATCACACTGCTGGTCGTAGCGGTGCTTGTCGTGGTGTTCGTTGCAATGCGCATGTTCGGTGGGGGCAATCACGGCAAGCGCGCGGGCGCGCCGGACGGCAGCGGCAGCGAAGACCACGGCCCGGTGCCGGTCACGGTGGTGGCTGCCACCACCCAGGACGTGCCGGTCTACGCCAGCGCGTTGGGCACGGTCACCGCGCTCAACACGGTCACGGTCAACCCGCAGGTCGGCGGCCAGCTGATGAGCCTGAATTTCCAGGAGGGCCAGGAAGTGAAGAAGGGCCAGCTGCTGGCGCAGATCGATCCACGCAGCCTGCAGGCCAGCTATGACCAGTCGCTGGCGGCCAAGCGCCAGAACCAGGCGCTGCTGGCCACCGCGCGGGTCAACTACCAGCGCTCCAACGATCCGGCCTACAAGCAGTACGTCTCGCGCACCGATCTGGACACCCAGCGCAACCAGGTGGCGCAGTACGAGGCAGCGGTGTCGGCCAACGATGCGCAGATGCGCGCGGCCCAGGTGCAGTTGCAGTTCACCCGCATCCTGGCACCGATCGACGGCATTGCCGGCATCCGCGGTGTGGACGTGGGCAATATCGTCAGCAGCACCTCCACCATCGTCACCCTGACCCAGATCCGCCCGATCTACGTGTCCTTCAACCTGCCCGAGCGCGAGCTGCAGGCGGTGCGCAGCGGACAGGCGGCCGCCGCGCTGGGCGTGGCGGCGCTGGATCGCGGCGATGCGCACATCATCAGCGGCGACGGCAAGCTGGACGTCATCGACAACCGCATCGCCGCCGACAGCGGCACCTTCGGCGCACGCGCGATCTTCGACAACGCCGACAACGCGTTGTGGCCTGGCCAGTTCGTCAACGTGCGCCTGCAGCTGCGCACCATCTCCGGCGGCACCGTGGTGCCGACCCAGGCGGTGCAGCGCGGCCCGGACGGCGATTACGTGTACGTGGTGGGCAGCGACAACACCGCGCAGATGCGCACCGTGGTGCAGGGCGTGGAGGTGGACGACAGCCACGTGCAGATCACCAAGGGGCTCAAACAGGGCGAGCGGGTGGTGACCGAGGGCCAGTTCCGCTTGAAGCCGGGCAGCAAGGTCAGCGCGCTCAAGCCGGGCGAAACACCGCCCGAGCCCACCGAGGCCGAACTCAAGGCCGTGCAGGACAAGAGCCGTGGCGGCGCCGGCGGCCGACGCAGCGGCGGCGGCCCGCGCTAACTCGCGACCACCGGCGACGGGACTTCCGTCGCCGGTGCGCGTCGGCGCATTGCGCGCCGGCACCGATTGACGTCTTCAGCAAGGATTCCCCCCGTGGGCTTTTCGACCATCTTCATCCGCCGTCCCATCGCCACCTCGTTGTTGATGGCGGGCATCCTGCTGCTGGGCATCCTGGGCTACCGGCAACTGCCGGTCTCCGCGTTGCCGGAAATCGACGCCCCCAGCCTGGTCGTCTCCACCCAGTACCCCGGCGCCAATGCGACCACCATGGCCTCGCTGGTGACCACACCGCTGGAGCGCCAGCTCGGGCAGATCTCCGGGCTGCAGATGATGACCTCCGATTCGTCGGCAGGCCTGTCCACGATCATTCTGCAGTTCTCGATGGACCGCGACATCGACATCGCCGCGCAGGACGTGCAGGCAGCGATCCGCCAGGCCACCCTGCCCTCGTCGCTGCCGTATCAGCCGGTCTATAACCGGGTCAATCCGGCCGACGCGGCCATCCTCACGCTCAAGCTCACCTCCGATTCGCTGCCACTGCGCGAGGTCAACCGCTACGCCGACGCGATCCTGGCCCAGCGCCTGTCGCAGGTGCCGGGCGTGGGCCTGGTCTCGATCGCCGGCAACGTGCGGCCTGCGGTGCGCATCCAGGTCAACCCGGCGCAGCTGTCGAACATGGGCCTGACCATGGAGTCGCTGCGCAGCGCGCTGACCCAGACCAATGTCAGCGCGCCCAAGGGCTCGCTCAATGGCAAGACCCAGTCCTACAGCATCGGCACCAACGACCAGCTCACCGATGCGGCGCAGTACCGCGAAACCATCATCAGCTACAGCAATGGCCGCCCGGTGCGGCTGGCCGATGTGGCCAACGTGGTCGACGGCGTGGAAAACGATCAGCTCGCCGCCTGGGCCGATGGCAAACCGGCGGTGCTGCTGGAAATCCGCCGCCAGCCCGGCGCCAACATCGTGCAGACGGTGGAGCAGATCCGCAGCATCCTGCCGCAGCTGCAGTCGGTATTGCCGGCCGATGTGCATCTGGAAGTGTTCGCCGACCGCACCGAAACCATCCGCGCCTCCGTGCATGAAGTGAAGTTCACCCTGGTGCTGACCATCTTCCTGGTGGTGGCGGTGATCTTCGTGTTCCTGCGCCGGCTGTGGGCCACCATCATTCCCTCGGTGGCGGTGCCGCTGTCGCTGGCCGGCACCTTCGGGGTGATGGCGTTTGCGGGCATGTCGCTGGACAACCTGTCGCTGATGGCGCTGGTGGTGGCGACCGGTTTCGTGGTCGACGATGCGATCGTGATGATCGAAAACATCGTGCGCTACATCGAACAAGGCAAGAGCGGGCCGGAAGCGGCCGAAATCGGCGCCAAACAGATCGGCTTCACCGTGCTGTCGCTGACCGTGTCGCTGGTGGCGGTGTTCCTGCCGCTGCTGCTGATGCCGGGCGTCACCGGGCGCCTGTTCCATGAATTTGCGTGGGTGCTGTCGATTGCGGTGACGATCTCGATGCTGGTGTCGCTGACGCTGACGCCGATGATGTGCGCTTACCTGCTCAAGCCCGACGCCTTGCCCGAAGGCGAGGACGCGCACGAACGCGCCGCTGCCGCCGGCAAGACCAACCTGTGGACGCGCACGGTGGGCACCTACGAACGCAGCCTGGACTGGGTCCTGGCGCATCAGCCGCTGACTTTGGCGGTGGCGATCGGTGCGGTGGCGCTGACCGTGGTGCTGTACGTCGCCATTCCTAAAGGCCTGCTGCCGGAGCAGGACACCGGCCTGATCACCGGCGTGGTGCAGGCCGATCAGAACGTGGCCTTCCCGCAGATGCAGCAGCGCACCCAGGCGGTAGCCGCGGCGCTGCAGAAAGACCCGGCAGTGACCGGCGTGGCCGCCTTCATCGGCGCCGGCTCGATGAACCCCACCATCAACCAGGGCCAGCTCTCGATCGTGCTGAAGACGCGCGGCGACCGCGACAGCCTGGACGAGGTGCTGCCGCGCCTGCAGAAAGCGGTGTCCGGCATTCCGGGCGTGGCGCTATTCCTCAAGCCGGTGCAGGACGTCACCCTGGACACCCGCGTGGCCGCCACCGAATACCAGTACTCGATGTCGGATGTGGACAGTGCCGAGCTGGCCACCTGGGCCGCACGCATGACCGAGGCGATGCGCAAGCTGCCCGAGCTGGCGGATGTGGATAACAACCTGGCCAACCAGGGACGCGCGCTGGAACTGACCATCGACCGCGACAAGGCCAGCATGCTGGGCGTGCCGATGCAGACCATCGACGACACGCTGTACGACGCCTTCGGCCAACGCCAGATCTCCACCATCTTCACCGAGCTCAATCAGTACCGCGTGGTGCTGGAAGTGGCGCCGGAATTCCGCAGCAGCACCGCATTGATGAATCAGCTGGCGGTGGCCAGCAACGGCAGCGGCGCGCTGACCGGCACCAACGCGACCAGCTTCGGCCAGGTGAGTTCGTCCAACTCCTCCACCGCCACCGGCGTGGGCGCGCAGAACACCGGCATCGTGGTCGGCGCCGGCAGCATCATTCCGCTGGCCGCACTGGCCGAGGCCAAGGTCACCAACACGCCGTTGGTGGTGAGCCATCAGCAACAGTTGCCGGCGGTCACCGTCTCGTTCAATCTGGCGCCGGGCCATTCGCTGTCGCAGGCGGTGGAAGCGATCGAACAGGCGCGCGAAGACCTCAAGATCCCGACCCAGGTGCATGCCGAGTTCGTCGGCAAGGCGGCCGAATTCACCGGCAGCCAGACCGATATCGTGTGGCTGCTGCTGGCCTCGATCGTGGTGATCTACATCGTGCTGGGCGTACTGTACGAAAGCTACATCCACCCGCTGACGATCATCTCCACGCTGCCGCCGGCCGGTGTCGGCGCATTGCTGGCATTGATGATGTGCGGGCTGAGCCTGTCGGTGGACGGCATCGTCGGCATCGTGCTGCTGATCGGCATCGTCAAGAAGAACGCGATCATGATGATCGACTTCGCCATCGACGCGCGCCGAGAAGGCGCCAATGCGCATGAAGCGATCCGGCGCGCCTGCCTGCTGCGCTTCCGCCCGATCATGATGACCACCGCCGCCGCCATGCTGGGCGCCTTGCCGTTGGCCCTGGGCACCGGCATCGGCTCGGAACTGCGCCGTCCGCTGGGCATCGCCATCGTTGGCGGCCTGCTGTTGTCGCAATTGGTCACGCTGTACACCACGCCGGTGATCTATCTGTACATGGAACGCGCCGGCGTGCGCGTGCGCGATTGGCGTGCACGGCGTGCCGCACGCCGCGACGGCGCAAACCCGGCCTCCACCTCGGAGCGCCCGGCATGACGACTGGTGCAGCGAAGGCTGATCGGATTTCCGGCCTGCGGCGGCGCATGCCCGCACGCGCATTCGGGCGTGGCTTTGGCCCTGCTTGCCGAATCCCGACTCCCGATTCCCGACTCCCGGCGCCACAGCCATGAACATCTCCGCCCCCTTCATCAAGCGCCCGATCGGCACCTCGCTGCTGGCGATCGGTTTGTTCGTGATCGGTTTGATGTGTTACCTGCGGCTGGGCGTGGCGGCGTTGCCGAACATCCAGATTCCGGTGATCTTCGTGCACGCCACGCAGTCCGGCGCCGATGCCAGCACCATGGCCTCCACCGTCACTGCGCCGCTGGAACGGCATCTGGGCCAGTTGCCCGGCATCGACCGCATGCGCTCCTCCAGTTCGGAGAGCAGCAGTCTGGTGGTGCTGGTGTTCCAGAACAATCGCAACATCGATTCGGCCGCGCAGGATGTGCAGACCGCGATCAACTCCTCGCAATCGGACCTGCCTTCCGGGCTCGGCACGCCGATCTACTCGAAAGCCAATCCGAACGACGACCCGGTCATCGCCATCGCGCTGACCTCGGACACCCAATCGGCCGATGAGCTCTACAACGTCGCCGACTCGCTGCTGGCGCAACGGCTACGCCAGATCACCGGCATCAGTTCGGTCGACATCGCCGGCGCGTCCACACCGGCGGTACGCGTGGATGTGGATCTGCGCGCGCTCAACGCGCTGGGGCTGACCCCGGACGATCTGCGCAACGCGGTGCGTGCAGCCAACGTCACCTCGCCGACCGGATTTCTGTCCGACGGCAACACCACCATGGCCATCGTCGCCAACGATTCAGTCGCCAAGGCCGCCGATTTCGCACAGCTGGCGATCTCCACCCAATCCAACGGGCGCATCGTGCGGCTGGGCGATGTGGCCACCGTCTACGACGGCCAGCAGGACGCGTATCAAGCCGCCTGGTTCGACGGCAAACCCGCCGTGGTGATGTATGCCTTCACCCGCGCCGGCGCCAACATCGTCGAAACCGTGGACCAGGTGAAGGCGCAGATTCCCGGGCTGCGCGCCTACCTGCAGCCCGGCACCAAACTCACGCCCTATTTCGACCGCACACCCACCATCCGCGCCTCGCTGCACGAGGTGCAGGCCACGCTGATGATCAGTCTGGTGATGGTGATCCTGACCATGGCGCTGTTCCTGCGCCGGCTGGCACCGACCTTGATTGCCGCAGTCACCGTGCCGCTGTCGTTGGCCGGCTCGGCGCTGGTGATGTACATGCTCGGCTTCACCTTGAACAACCTCAGCCTGCTGGCGCTGGTGATCGCGATTGGCTTTGTGGTCGACGATGCGATCGTGGTGATCGAAAACATCATGCGGCATCTGGACGAAGGCATGTCGCGTCTGGACGCCGCACTGGCCGGTGCGCGCGAGATCGGTTTCACCATCGTCTCGATCACCGCCTCGCTGGTGGCGGTGTTCATTCCGATGCTGTTTGCCAGCGGCATGGTCGGGGCGTTCTTCCGCGAATTCACCGTGACCCTGGTGGCGGCGATCGTGGTGTCGATGCTGGTGTCGCTGACCTTGACGCCGGCGTTGTGCAGCCGCTTTCTGTCGGCGCATACCGAGCCGGAAAAGCCCGGCCGTTTCGGTGCCTGGCTGGACCGCATGCATGAGCGCATGCTGGCGGTGTACACGGTGGCGCTGGATTTCTCGTTACGCCACGCGCTGCTGCTGTCGCTGACGCCGTTGCTGTTGATTGCCGCCACCATTTTTCTCGGCAGCGCGGTCAAGAAGGGCTCTTTCCCCGCGCAGGACACCGGGCTGATCTGGGGTCGCGCCAATTCCAGCGCCACGGTGTCGTTTGCCGACATGGTCAGCCGCCAGCGCCGCATCACCGACATGCTGATGGCCGACCCGGCGGTGAAGACCGTCGGCGCGCGGCTGGGCTCCGGCCGTCAGGGCTCCAGCGCCTCGTTCAATATCGAACTGAAAAAACGCAATGAAGGCCGTCGCGATACCACCGCGCAGGTGGTCGCACGGCTGAGCGCCAAGGCCGACCGCTACCCGGATCTGGATCTGCGCCTGCGCGCCATCCAGGACCTGCCCAGCGATGGCGGTGGCGGCACCAGCCAGGGCGCGCAATACCGCGTGTCGCTGCAGGGCAACGACCTGGCGCAGTTGCAGGAATGGTTGCCCAAGCTGCAGACCGCGTTGAAGAAGAATCCGCGCCTGCGCGATGTCGGCACCGACGTGGATACATCGGGCTTGCGCCAGAACATCGTGATCGACCGTGCCAAGGCCGCGCGGCTGGGCATCTCGGTCGGTGCGATCGATGGCGCGCTGTATGGCGCGTTCGGCCAGCGCTCCATTTCCACCATCTACTCGGATCTCAACCAGTACAGCGTGGTGGTCAATGCGTTGCCCTCGCAGACGGCCACGCCCAAGGCGTTGGATCAGGTGTTCGTGCCCAACCGTGCAGGCCTGATGGTGCCGATCACGTCGGTCGCCACGCAGGTGCCGGGCCTGGCGCCGCCGCAGATCATCCATGAAAACCAGTACACCACGATGGATCTGAGCTACAACCTGGCACCGGGCGTGAGCACCGGCGAGGCAGACCTGATCATCAAGTCCACCGTGGACGGGCTGCGCATGCCCGACGGCATCCGTCTCAGCGGCGACGACAGCTTCAACGTGCAGCTCAGCCCCAATTCGATGGGCGTGTTGCTGCTGGCCGCGGTGCTTACCGTCTACATCGTGCTGGGCATGCTATACGAGAGCCTGATCCATCCGGTGACCATCCTGTCCACGTTGCCGGCGGCCGGCGTCGGCGCGCTGCTGGCGTTGTTCCTCACCAATACCGAGTTGTCGGTGATCTCGATGATCGCGCTGGTGCTGCTGATCGGCATCGTCAAGAAGAACGCGATCATGATGATCGACTTCGCGCTGGTGGCGCAGCGCGTGCACGGCATGGATGCGCGCGCGGCCGCACGCGAGGCCTCGATCGTGCGCTTCCGCCCGATCATGATGACCACGATGGTGGCGATCCTGGCCGCAGTGCCGCTGGCGGTGGGCCTGGGCGAAGGCTCGGAACTGCGCCGCCCGCTCGGTATCGCGATGATCGGTGGGCTGATCTTCTCGCAGAGCCTGACCTTGCTCAGCACCCCGGCGCTGTACGTGATCTTCTCTTGCCTGAGCGAGCGCTGGAAGGCACGTCGCGCACGTGCGCGCGCACGCCGTGCAGAACGCGCGGCAGCACGGCGCCCGGCAGCCTCGGCGCACTGAGGCTGGGCTGACAAAAACCGAAGAGAAGTGATTGAACGGTGTGGATGCGTTGCAGTTGTGGAGCGGCTGATCTGCGGCGTGGCTGCAAGGCCCTTGCCCGCCCACCATCGCAGGACACGCTGCAAGTACGTCCTTGTAAGCTCTTACGCGGCATCCATGCCGCGTAAGGTCCCGCGACGGTGAGCGGGCAAGGACCAGTGGAGAGTGTCGGTGTGCATGTTTTTCAACAGAGCAACCTACGACCTTTCTGGTGCGGTGTCCTCGCTGCTTGCGGGACCGTGTGGCGGCATGGATGCCGCCACCGAGCCTCCAGGGATGGATTCACGGCGTGTCCCGCGAGCGGTGAGGGCGTCGCGCCCTCGACCCGCTAGGTTTCGGAACATTCAAGCAATGCTGAAGCTCAAGATCCCGGTCGCCTTGAGAGGTAATCGAACGGGGCTGGAGATGCCGTCGGGTGCAGAGCGGCTGATTTGCGGGTTGGCTGCAGGGCCCTTGCCCGCCCACCATCGCGGGACACGCCGCAAGTACGTCCGTGTAGGCTCTTACGCGGCATCCATGCCGCGTAAGGTCCCGCGACGGTGGGCGGGCAAGGACCAGTCGAGAGTGTCGGTGTGCAGGGTTTTAAACAAAGCTACCGATCAACTCTCTGGTGCGGTGTCCTCGCCGATTGCGGGACCGTGTGGCGGCATGGATGCCGCCACCGAGCCTCCAGGGATGGATTCACGGCGTGTCCCGCGAGCGGTGAGGGCATCGCGCCCTCGACCCGCTAGGCTTCGGAACATCCAAGCAATGCTGAAGCTCAAGATCCCGATCGCCTTGAGATGTAATCGAACGGTGTGGATTGGTTGGTTGTAGAGCGGATGATCTGCGGCTTGGCTGCAGGGCCCTTACCCGCCCACCATCGCGGGACACGCTGCAAGTACGTCCTTGTAAGCTCTTACGCGGCATCCATGCCGCGTAAGGTCCCGCGACGGTGGGCGGGCAAGGACCAGTGGAGATGGTCGGTGTACGTGGTTACAAGCAGGGCATGGAGCGCGGTAGTTCGATTAGGTGCGGTCTGATCAGCTTAGTTCTATCCGATCGATGTCACCTCCATCCAACACCAACTCATTCGTCAAAGCAGGGGCATTTGGCCAACACGCCGCCGCTGTCGAGACAGCGTTGATAATTTTTATCAGTCGCCCTTCGTAGTGCGTGCAGTTGGGCGATATCGCATGCAGCACTTGAAACTGCGGGATACCGCTACCGCACACACCCACCTGATACTGTCGCCTGGTGCTGCCTTACACCACCAACGCCTGCAGCGACTCCCGCTCCAACTGCGCATACAACGCAAATTCGTCGTGCACCTGCGCGCCCAATGCCTGCTCGAAACTGCGCTTGCTCGAATGTGCGGCGTAGGCGCGTTGTTCGGCGCCGCCGAGATTCGACTGGAAGATACCCGCCGCACTCACCGGCAGAAAATCTTCATAGATGATCGGATCGGCGCTGACCAGGCCAAGCGCGATCGCAGTTTCTGCTGGCATCGCGGCCACCTGTGCGGGATCGGCGCGTCCTGCCTCGGTGAACGCATAACGGAAATAGCCCAGGCCTTCCTGACGCAGCAGCGCTTCGTCATCGGGAAACGCCACAAACGCCGTCTGCAGGCGTGTGGCGTAATCGGCGCCGGTGCTGCCGGCGCCATCGCTGTCGCGTGCCTGCGCCAGCAACGCGTCGTACAGCGCGCGGCCCTTGGGCGTGAGCGCAAGCCCGCGCTGCTCGATCTCGCCAAAGCGCGCGGTGTGCGTGCCATGTTCGGCCAGCCCGCTGTCGCCGACAAAGCGCACCGGCTCTTCCAGGGCCTTGAAGCTGGTCTGCCGCAGCAGGATCGGAATGCGCCGGTGCGGCGGGCCTTCGATCACCGCCTTGGCATCGATGCCGGCGCGCTGCATCTGCGCCTGCGCCGCATCGATATCCAGCGTACGCGGGGTGAGATGGTTGATGTGCGGGCCGTGGAAGCTCACCACGTCGGCAATCAGCTTGTGCGCCTCGCTCAGCGCGCGATAGGTCGGCAGCGACACAGTGGCATCGCCATGCCAGCGGAAGGTTTCCAGCGCTTGCGCCACGAACTCCTGCGCCTGCGCCGCCTCCAGCCCGCCGTGACGCTCATGCTGCTCGATCAAGTCCAGCGCGCCGGCGGTGAAGATCTGCCGCTGCTGCAGGATCTGCTCGGCCTGCGCACGCAGCGCGGCATCTTCGATCAACTCCAGCCGCAGCAACGAGGTGAACACGCGGAACGGATTGGCCGACAGCGCTGCATCGTCGATCGGGCGGAACGCGGTGGAATGCACCGGCACCCCGGCCACCGACAGGTCGTAATAGCCCACCGGATGCATGCCCATCACCGCAAACAGCCGGCGCAAGGTGGCCAGTTCCTGCGCCGTGCCGACCCGGATCGCGCCGTGGCGTTCCAGATCCAGCCGCGCGCGCTCGTCGTTGCGCTGCAGGCGCGCGGCCAGGGCGGGATCGGCGCCAAGGGTGTCGGCGTTGACCTGCGCCACCAGCGTCATCAGCTCGCCGTACAACGGCACCTCGGCGCGATACATGTCCGACATCGCCTGGGCGAACAGGCTGCGGATGTGATCGGGAGAGACAAACACGGTATCGCGCATGGGCTGGTCTTGGCAGAGCCGGCCAACGCCAGCGTTATCGCATTCTCGCCGACCGTGCCCTGCGGCGACCAGCTGCACGGCAGCATGCGGGCGAGTGCGTTGGCGTGCAGACAGTCGCGCGGCATGGAGACTGCGTACGCCTTTTGCCGCGCCAGAGCCGATGATGCCTTTCAGGATCAGAGGCGGTGGTCGTTAGCGATGCGGCGCCGGCGCTGCGTGGTGCCGGCTCGGCTGGCCGGCCAAGGCAAACCGCGCGACGCACGCTCCATGCCGCTAAACCCCGTGCCGCTGAAGGCCAACCCATTCGGGAAGCCCGGAGGGAATCACACGGTCTAAAGCCCGGCCTGCGCCGCGGCCTCGTCCGCTTCGCTGGCCTGGCGCGCGGCCTCCAGCCGTTGCGCATGGTCGCCAAGTTGTCGACGCAGCAGCGCATCCAGCGTGATCGGCCGCTCCCAGCGGTCGTAACTGGCGACGATGGCATGCCGCAGCGCACGCATGTGCGCGCTGTCCGGGCTGGCCGACAGCCGCGTAACCACGCCCTGCCAGCCATCGTGATGGTCGCGGCTGTACGCCCGCACCGCGTCGCGACAGGACAACTGCAGCGTCCGCGCCCAGAAACAGGCGAAATAGATATCGCCCGCATGCCAGCCACGCACCTGCAGCAGCGCCTGCACGTAACCGCGCGGGGTGCCGGTGTAGCGCGCCACTTCGGCAATAAAGGTGTCCGGATAGCGCTGCGCATAGCTGCCCATATCGGCCAGATGCTGGTCCACCCACGCATCGCCAGTGCCGGGGATCACCGCCGGCGCCGGCTCTGCCGCAGCACCGGACGCTGGCGTTGCAGCAGGCGAGGTCTGCGCTGCCGCCAATGTCGGCAACAGCAACGCCATCAGCAATGGCAGAGATCGCAACAGGGCGGTGGGCAGTAAACGCATGTGCCGATGATGCCGCATGCCCGCGCCGGTGTCAGGCCGATCGCAGCGCTGCGCCATGTCACGCGTGGTCAACAGTGGTCAGGCAAGCAGCGTGGCGCGCCCAGACTTCAGAGTAGGCGCGTGGTACAGGTCGCACCGCGCGTCGGCAATGCACCTGCGCCGGTTGGCGCAGCAGGAATGAGCCGCGCTCAGCGCAGATCGTAAAACCCGATGTGATGCACTTCGCGGCAACCGGTCAGGTCGCAAGACCCAACATAGCCCGGACCGATGTAACGCTGCCGCGCATCGCGGTTATGCGGGCTGCTGTAGGGGTCGGGGCCGTACAGCCCGTTGCCGTAATAAATTTGCCCGTAGGGACGGTTACGCGATGCACCCAGCCGCAAACCGGCGCCATATCTCGGATACGCACCACGATAGCCGGCGTATCCACCGTAGCGATCGTCCGAATACCAGTCCACCGCGAATGCGGAGCTGCCATCGCGTCCACTCGGCCGGGTCTGCAAAGTCGCAATGCTCTGACCCTGGGCATCCACATAGCCTTGCTCACGGTCGAAGCGCACCGTGCGGAAATACACCAACTCCCCACCCTCACGACGCGTGCGCAGGCGGACATAGTCGCCGCCATCGTCGTAGTAAGGCTGGCCGTCGCGAAAGATCACTTCGCTGGGGTTGATGACTTCTTCTTCAAGCTCGGCAGCCGCCAGCGGCAGCGTAGCCACCAGCAGACTCAACAACACGGCCAGGCTGGTGCGATAGGTAAACGACAACATGTGCATTGGTGATCCCCAAGGTCGGCCATGCCTGCGCCCAGCCGGAAACGTCCTGTTGCTAAGGCACCTCAGCGTGCCCGCCTGTTGCATCCGCAGTGATTTTGTTCGCCGCTTTTAGCTTAGCGCGTGCTGCCGGGCCAGTGCATCCAGCGCCTGCACCGCCGCAGGCCAGCCGGCCGCATCGGGCACTTCGTGCATCCGTGGCTCGTCGGCGGCCACGCCGTGCTCCTGCTCGTGCGCCCAGGTCACCGCGTAGGGGGTGTAGATGCCCCAGCCACCGATGGCCAGCACCGGCTCCACATCCGAACGCAAGGAATTGCCGATCATTACAAAGCGCTGCGCCGGCAGGTCGAACTCGCCCAGCACGCGCGCATAGGTCTTGGGGTCTTTTTCGGAGACCACTTCGACGCGCGGAAACAGATCGGCCAGACCGGACTGCTCGATCTTCTGCTCCTGATGGAACAGATCGCCCTTGGTGATCAGCACCACCGCATAGTCGGCCGCAATCGCGCTGACCGCCTCGCGTACGCCGGCAATCACCTCAACCGGGTGCTGCAGCGTGGCGCGGCCGATCTCGACGATGCGCTGGATGTCGCGCGCGGCAATGCTCGCCTGCGTCAGCTCGATCGCGGTCTCGATCATCGACAACGTCATGCCCTTGGCGCCGTAACCGAACACCTTGAGATTGCGCCGCTCCACCGCCAGCAGATGCTGCTGCATGCGGCTGTCGCCCAGGTCCAGATAATCGGCCAGAATCGCTTCGAAATCCGCTTCGGCGCTGCGGTAATAGTCCTCGCTCTTCCAGAGGGTATCGTCGCCATCGAAGCCGACCAGTTGGATCGCCTCGCCGTCGCGCTGTGCAAAAGAGGTCATCGCACAAGTCTAGCAGCGCACTGGAGCGTTGCTATGCTCAGTCGCCTGCGGCATCGCCCGGGCCGGGCTGGTAGCTGGCGAATTCGTCGCGCGACAAACGCCCATCGCCATTGCTGTCGAAGCCGGCGAAATTCTCGCGCAGGACCGGGTCCGCACCGGCTTCGGCCATCGTCAGCGACCCATCGGCATCGCTGTCCAGGCTGCGAAAGCTGCGTGGCACCAGAGCGCCTGCTTGCGGTGCGAGCGACGCCTCTGCACCGCCTTTGGCAGTGGATGACCTGGGCACATCCGCAGGCAGCAATGGCGTGCTGGCGGGCGTTGGTGGATCGATTGGCAATGGCGACATCGCCGGTGCAGCGGTATTGGATGCCGTCGGCGACGGCAATGGCGCCACGGTGGGCAGCTGTGGCGACGCGGCG